>NZ_JAMYOL010000031.1:0-61556 GCF_040319815.1 Mesorhizobium sp. M0854 | reverse complement strand
GCGCCCGTCGCTTCACCCGCCCAGCAGGGCACAACCCACGCCGGAAACGAACTCAAAACTGGATAGAAACTGGGGGCAACGTCACTGTCACCTCCTCATCAGCAACGTCGCCATCCATCAGCGACGGCGTGCGGCTTCCAACGGACGAATGCAGTTCGTTCCAGTGAGCGTAGCCATACATTCTCGCGACGGCGTTTTGGGCTTTCCCCAATTTGAGCTCGATACCTGCGGCGTAGGCAGCCTTTTTCAGCTTCTTCGCAACGGTCTTGGGCCGTTGCGTGGTCATGAAATAGATCCGCATGGACATGTGCCTCCTTTGACTGGTCCTTCCATTGATGGGATACACCGCATCACAAGAACGCATCCTTGTCCTTCGATAGCGTGACGTCCTGACCGCTTCCCATTGCAGATCGAAGAACCCGAATTTCTTTCTCCAACTCAACGCACTTCTGGGTCAGGCGCGCAATTTCGTTCGCTTGCTCGACGAACTCTAGCTCTGACTCGGCCCAACGTTGCCTGATCAGGGCAATCTCACCCTCGGCGGTGTCGGCCCTTTCCGTGACCGCCTTTCGGACAACCTTCTTGCCCGTGAGCTGCTTCTTCTTGATGTCCACGAGCCACGCCTTGAGGTCTCCCTTCATGTCCGTGTGCCGAGGCTTCTGAAGGAGCGCACGATTCAGACCTGCGCGTCTCAAGACCTCTTCTGCGGTAAGCCTGCCTCCTGCGTAGGGGTACACACCGCCGTGTCTTTCGAGGTCGATCTCGATTGCTCGCTTGGCGCGCGCCACCTTCTCGACCGTCGTTGCGGCTTTTCGTGCAGCCGCCTTCCGCCCTTGATCTGCGAGGTCCCTCGATGGCCTCGGTTTAGTGGCTTTGTCTCTGGTAGGCGGCATGCGAGCATCTACCATCGTGGATCTATGCGGCTTTGCGGCTGGACCAGATCATGCTCGCGGTCTCGCTGTCGGCGAGTACGCGCTCTCGCAGGTCATCCCAGCGCAACAAATTAGCGAGGATTTGCCCCTCGATGTTCGCGAGAACCATGTCCGCACCTTCCTCTGAGGCAGCGGCATGTTCATCAAGCAACTTGGCCAACACCCCGGCGCAATCCGTTTTAGCCCGAGCCATTTCAAGTCGGTGATCGCAACCCGTTCGGCACGCACCGGCGTCCGGAGATCCCCGCCCTTGCGTGCATGGCCCGAACTGCCCGAGTCCTTTTGTGCAGAGGACGCCCGGTCGTACCAACTCCCAGAGGCGGCCGTTGAAGGTCAAGATCTTGATCGCTTCAGACATGCTGTCTGTTCCGAGTGCGTTCTCCCCGCGGCGCATCTTGAAGTCAGCTATACCCACCCGAAGGGACGTAGCCGCCGGCCCACCAGCTGCCCCTGACTCAACATCTGTCAGCGCCTCCTCGGCAACCGCGTAGGCGATCTCGGCGGCAACTTTCTTTACGTCCTGGGCGATGGCTGGATCTGAAAGCATGTATCGTAAGGTCATCTCGAGGTCGTGGTGACCGAAGAGATCCATCAGCACTTGAGGTGCCGCCGCCACGCATAGCGCAATTAAACGCGCCAGTGTGTGCCGCCATCGGTGCGAGTGTGGTCTGCTTTGTCCTGTGAGGTGACTCAACCCCAACTGCGATACAGCCTGGACAACTGGCTCATTCACGTTCCGAAGTGGGGAACCGGCGGGTTCAGCGCCATCCTGAAGCAGCACCCAGAGATGCGCCTTGCCTTCGGGGCGGATGACGCGCGCTATCTCCTGTTGGAGTTGGAGCGCCTTGAGGGCTCGGGGGTGCAGAGGCCAGTCTCGCTCCAGACCGCTGTCACCTTCAGCGTACTTGAAGGTTCTCGCGTAATAATGACCCATCCCATGCGGATCCACAGAACCGTCAGTTCCGTCCAACGCCTCACTTGAGCGGCCACCCGTGCAGAAACTATGGACGCAATAATTCAGGGCTTGGATCACGCCTACCATGATGTTGATGCTGATGGCATCGCGAGGCGGCCACGCAGCGGTTGTTCTACCCTCTCTAGCCCAGGTCATAGTCCACGGCAGGTGAGTCACTGGTTTTCCCGACGCGTCACGCCAAGGGAAGTCGGCTATGATGGCCCTGCGTTCCTCGATCGACTTAGGATGGCTCGTACTGCGTTCGGACCGGGCTGCATGGGCTCGAAGCTCCGCCCAGCACGCGACTATTTGCGAGCCAAGGTTGTCCTGAAGCCACAGCGCTCGGCCGACCACTTCGGTAACAAAGGAGTCACTATAGGGCTCGGTATTTTTGCCCTCCTTCTGCTTCGGCGTGCTCGGCGCCGATTTCCCGCGTCGGGAGGTTTCAAGGGAGGGTTCAGTTGATATTCCTTCGGCCTCAGCCGACTGAGCTTGGAGGGGGAAATCCGACAAGACGCCACGTCCGCCAAGTTCAGCAAGGTTCTTGATGACTGTGCGGATTGTGAGCTGCGAACTGGGGCTTGTGGAAAGGTCCGTGCGCATTCTCTTCCAGTTGTCTACTCGCAAATGGGACCATAGCCGGAGGTCCGGCGACGGCTGGTGGCCTGCCGCCCATCCAGCCATTTTCAAGAGCCACCGCGCTCGGCCTAGCCAAGTGGAGACCTTGACGCGTCTAACACCTGTCTGAGTTCTTCGGGGAAGAGCCAATGCCAAGAGGGACCTTCGGAGGCTCTGGTCGTAAATCGGTACAGCGTCCGTCGTCTCGTGACTATCAGGAAAGCACGAGATCGTGAGGGTTCTGCTGCTTGCTCGTCGGAGGGTTCCAGGAGGTAACCAGATCTCAGGAACGATCCAGATCCTGTCACCGACCCGTACGCCAGGGAAAATCTCGATCCTGCTCACTTCCTCCCAGGGCCTGCCGCCCAGCGACGCATAGTCTCCGATGGCGACAGAAAGCGCCTCTCCCCAGCGTTCAGGGCGAGCTGCTTCAGTGGAGTCAGTAAATTGGGAAGGTATCATGAACCTGGATTTCTCCTGACAAAACCTTGTTCAGCCACCGTTGAGTCGCCTCCTCAACGGCGACAGCATCGAAGTCTGCCAATGTCGCATCCAAGGACGCTGCCTCTTCCTCGAAAGACGATCCAGACCAAGCTGTTAGAGGAATTGTACGCTGAATGTAGATGAGTTCCGCTCTTGCGCGTGCGAGCGGATCGAGACTCTCCTCGAAAACGATTCCGTTGATGCAGCCAGTGCAGCGCTGGACTCGGCAGATGGTGCCTGGGACGTGATCGGGCGATACGTCTCGTGGAGGAGAATCCGGCGAGAGGCATCCCATCCCCAGCCGCGTACGCTGACGCAGGTCTAGTAACCGTCGTTCTTGCTCGGGCGTTATTTCGCCCCGCTCCAGCTTCAGTCTGATCCGGGTCGCATCAAGAACACGTCCGCTCTCAATCTCGGCAAATGTGGCGTCTTGGAAGGCGCGGACGAGCCCTTCGCTTTGCGCGCGATAACGCCGACGGCGAAGGTAGTGAACGAGTGATCGGTAGTCCTCGTGCTGGCCAGCGAGCCGCGCGATCAGGATGTTGTTGCCGCTGGTTATGTATGAGTGGCCAATCCAGGCGTCCCTGGCCTCACCCGTCACGAGGGCAGCAAGCGTTGGGTATTCGGCGACCAGCCCGTGCTTCTCCGCTACGAGCCTCCCTATCGCGTTCAGATGGCTAGAGTCGTCGCTATGCAGATAGCCGACCTCACCTACCTTATTCACGACGTGAAACAGCCATGGACTGCGGGACATTGACTCCAGCCGCGCGACCTCGGCGGCCGTTTCGGGCGTTGCGTCGACTTGGTACTTTGCACGCGCCTCAACCAGCCGTTGGATTACCGTGCGCCTAAGGGGAGCAGTACGCTCGATCATGAATTCGATAATTCGATAGGGATGCCATTCGGGTTTCCGCAGGCAAGGGATGAACACGTGCTTGTCCGCCCTGCCTTTGAAGCTATGAATCACGCAGAATTCGGGCTTCTGGGGATGAGATTCGTACCAATTCTCCTCATCGGAAATGTCGATGCCAACGGCGGTGGCTAGGTTCCAGCCAGTCCCAAGGAGAAAGAGCCAAAAGAAGATCGCCGTGTCTTGGTAGCTGGGATGGAACCAGCGGAGCTTGCCAACGATCCCTTCGCGCGCGCGCTCCGTCATCCCCGGCGCAAGATATTCGGGGCCATAGTGCTTTTGAGTCTGGGCATTGTTCGCCTTATTCAGGCCCTGGGCACCTACAGCATAGAAAGCTTCCTTCGAGGGCAGGGTGTCCCGCGTCAACTCGCGGATTAGCCAGGCATGGTTCTCTCTCTGCTCCCACTCGGCACTCCCCCCTTTTGATTGAGCTCCCCGCGGATCTCGTCCCTCGTTGGCCAGGCGCTCGCCTTCCTGGAACATGGCTTTGATCGACATCGCCTCCTTCTTGACGGCGGTGTACAGCCGTTGGAACGCTTTCAGGTTGATGTCGTCGTTATGGGCTATCGGATCTCGATCGCGTGCAGGCCAGAACAGAGGCGTGGAGCCACTGGCCGCTCTTGCTGCGTCCACTAGGCCCTTGATCTGCTTGTAGACACTGCCGGTCAAACCCTTCGCTTCAGTCCAACGCGTTAGCCCGATGCCATGGCTGTCCTTTAGATCTTCAAAGGACTGGACGGTCTGATCGGGATCGACATTGTCCAGGAACCGCAGAAGCTGACGGCAAGATGACCTGAAGGTAGCCTCGGAGCTTGCCGGAGGACAAAGTGCCCGGAAAACCTCCGCGAGACCAAGAGCGAATCCGAGCCGTCCCTGAAAGTCGCCCGGCCATCTGGCTTGTAACTGTGGGCGCACATCCTCCCGCTTGCGTCCTTCGGCGAACTCAGTCAGGTCTAGCTGATAGAGAGAGCCATCGTGGGCTTGAACCCAGAATTGAAGCGCGAGGTCGCAAGGCAGATTGTGGGATCGCGCTTGGTTCACGACGTCACCTCGCCGTCGAGGGCCCCGGCAAGAAAGTTGTGCCAACCCGCGGCTGCCTCTGCCAAGCCGGAGGCAGTCACTAGCCATCGGAGATAAAGATCAGTCGTCTCCTCGCTTGCGTGCCCTAGTTGCTTTCGCAGCGTCTTGAGATACCAAACTCCTCGTGCCACGACCCAGTCTGCGCCCATATCGGACAACGCCCGGCCAGCCGCCGTGGCCTCATGCTCGAGTGCGTGGAGCACGTAGAAGCAAGCGTAGGTATGCCTGCCGAAGTGCGTATGCCATCGGGCAGGGCGTGGCTCTACAGTATGAAAGCAGTCATAGAGCCGGGCCTTGGAGATTGGAGTGCCCTCGTAGTCGCGGGCGTCGGAAAGAAAAACCCGGGGTGAGGGCGGCCTCTTCGTGCGTTTGTGCCATAGGTAGCGGAGCGTCAACCATCTACCATCTAACCAGTTCCGGATCTCCATAAGAAATGCGATCACGAGGGAGATTGTGCGCGGCTTGCCGCCCTTCGTCACAACCAGAGTGACTGGCGCGCTGATCTGACCCGCCGTTGCCAAATTCTCAAGCGTTTCCTTCGATGGGATCTGATGCTCTTCGATCGCCACGGTTTCGAAAAGACGCGTTCCAGCTGCCACGACGAAACGCGAAGCAAGATACTTTGGGTAGCCCTTCTTCTGTCGAACGGCGTGAAGCCAGGTTGACACCTGCTCCGGCCTAGGGAGGAAACTGACCTTCTTGACGTCTTCCGAATCAGACTCCGGCAGTCTTTCTTGCCTCGATCGAACGAGTGCCGTTCCAAGTCCAGGCAGCTTGGCGCCCGAGGGCCTCTTTACTACCTTGTATTTGATCTCGAATGCAGGTCTTAGGCCGCGGTCGGCCGCCCAGGCTAAGAATGCTGTCGCCTCGTCAGCACGATGATTGGCAGTTCTCGGCGCTATTTTTCGGCCGCTGAGGGACCAGCGCCCCAGAGCCATGTCATTCTGGTAGCGGAGAATCCCATTCTTGTAGCCTACCTCGCGCCAATCCACCTTTTGGTGACCGCACCAATCCACAAACACACCGAGATGCCGCGCTATGTTCTCGACTGTCTTCGCTGACGGCACGTTCTCTGCGTCCCAAGGGGCTGGCCGCCCAAGACCCGCTTCACCCAGTGCGCGTTCGCGAAGATAGCGATTGTGCGCCCGGCAGTACCGCTCCGTGCGGTCAAAAAGGGCGGGCACACCGGCGACTGATTCAAAACCCAAGCCACGGAGCCTCTCTGCGTCGGGGTAGTATAGCTTCGCCATCGCTACGGGCGCTCCCGCACGTTCAGCTTTCGCTCGGCGACAGTTTGCGACCGCAGATACCTTTGTAGTGGCTGGAACTGGTCATGACCCCGCGGTGTTAGGCGCGGCCGGCTAGTCAGTGGTTCTTGCGGCTGCTCGGATGGCTGTCTCGAGCGGCCGACAGTTGCGGCCGGGATATTGGGGAGTATTTTCGGAGGGCACATTTTCATTCGGTACCTCCCGTGCCGCTAGACGGTGCGGACCCTGCCGGACTACCTTCTGCCGCGGGCGCTTGCGTCGCGCGGATTTCCATCACGACGAAATGGCAACAGGTGTTACATTCCTGAGCGCGAGCAGCCGGAGGGCCGCATTCTGCTCGGACGTCCAGGGTGCAGCGTCCTTCAGCGAGGAAATGTAATTGATTGCCGTCGGTCATTGATCGCCTCCTGTGGATACGCACGAGGCTGCGGCGTCGCCGGGGCCCTAGTCAACCGGCGCTGAGAATACGTTCGGGAATTGGTTCGCCCCTTGGATTTCACCGGGCTGTGGACTGCCGCCTGACGCCCATAAACGACGGTTTTCACGGCCAAAGGACTCGTTCCATCCACCAAAGGACTCGTATCGCCACAATGTTTCGGGAGTCCTTGCGCTCAGGCTCCATCGAGGCACACGTTGCCCCTGAGTTATACCCCTCATCGATCTCGGCAGGCGTGTGGATAGCCTGTTTGAAACCTGTTGGAAGTCTGTTGAAGAGTTGTGGAGAGAATAGAGGCCAGAGAGCCGGCCAGAGCCAGACGACCCGGGCAGGCAGCTCGGATTGTCAGTCTGAAATGCGAATCAGATCCTCGAGGAACTCTGAACCCGGCTTCACACTAGACACAAACAAACGATCCCGAGCCCTTGTGGCCGCCACATAGAGAAGCTGCCGTTCTGTCGCGATCACTTCATCGAGCTCGAATTCATCGGCGACGTCCGCCACCCGAGCTGCAAGCGGCAGCACGCCTTCATCGCAGGCGACGATGGCCACGGCACGGAATTCGAGGCCTTTGGCGAGGTGCATGATGCCGACGAGAGCAGATTCTTCGTCCTGCCGACGCGTCGTGGCAGTCCTGAACGACAACCCGGCAGCCTCGGCGACGGCGCGCGCTCTCGGAAGCTGCTCGGGAGAGCGAACGAAAATCGCGATTTCTCGCGGCGCGATACCGTTGTCCAAGGCGCTACGGATGAAAGCGGCCCCCGCTTCTCTCTCAGCCACCTCATCATCAGCGATTACCACTTCCGGCTCGATGCCGTCGAACACTGACACGGTATCGCGGCGATCATCTTCCAGCCCGTCCACATCGCGGATCATCCGAGGAACAAGCCGATCGGCCATCTGCCGGATCTGCTGAGAAGTGCGGTAATTCACCTTGAGCGTGAAGGAACGGCCACGGACGTCGATGCCTAATCCAAGCCAGGAAAACGGTTGCTGGAAGATGCGCTGCCCAATGTCTCCCGCAAAAAAGAGCGCTTCTGGCGCTGCCGGCGCGATAGCAGCGAGGAAACGAAGTTCCGCCACCCCAAGATCCTGGGCCTCGTCCACCACTATATGGGAAAAGGGCTTCTCTTTCCGCCCCCCATAGGTGGCAGTTACGTGCTGGAACAGCGCTGCTGGCGTAAACTGCGCTCGCTGACGCAGTCCTTCGCGAACGCGCGAAAAAACCTGCCATAACGTCTCGCGCTGCTTTTGGCCGAGCCGGTTCTTGCGGCCCATGCGTGGCACGTCCGCGTAAGCGTCCGCGCTCTCGATGTGCCAGGCGTCGACCACGTTTTCCCACTCCGAAAGGAGGAAGCGAGGCGAGAAGTCAGTTACGCCGGCGTCGGCAGCGGCCATCTCGACCAGCTTCCTAACAGTCTCCCTGTCGGCCACATGGGCCTTTCGGCCTGTGGTCAGAGCGTACAGCTCTTCGGCGATGCGCCGGAACGACGCCACCGTGACGCGGTCTGCGATGTCTTGTCGGCCGCCCGCAAGGATTGCGAGCTTCCTTTCCAGGGACTCGGCGAGCGGATCAGAGAAGGTGGTGAGCAACACGCGAGCTTCAGCATCACTTCGCAGGATTCGCATGACGCGATGCAGGGCCACGACGGTTTTGCCCGTCCCCGCCGAGCCGGCCACGCGCACCGGGCCGGAATAGTCGCGCTCGACGACCTGCCTTTGAAGCGGATGAAGAAACACTGCCCACTTCTCAAAGGGTGCGTCGAGAGCCGCCTGAAGCTCTTCGACGCCCTCCAGGACCCGGAGCCGGCGCATCGTGTCGGGATGGGCCAGGGGATTTGCAACCGGCGGCGCCGGTGGCGGAAGAATACCCGTTGTGGCGTACTCCAGCAGTGCTTCGGCTGCTTCCTGAGGCAGATGTCCGGCAAGGGCGAAGAAGGATTCCTCCGTGGCCTTCCGCACATCAGCGATCCAGTCTTCCGGCACGCCGATGGACAGGATCTGATCTGCTCCTAGCCGCTCGAAAATCATCGAAGCCGCGACCGGAGGTGGAGCCTCGAAGGTCATTTCCGTCAGGGCTGGGGCGGAGGGTGAGGGGATCTCTTCGACGCGTTCGCGTACCTCGACGATCTGGATGGCGCCGGTCGCCGGATGCGTCTCGATGCGCCGCCGCTCCGCCCATGCGTAGGCGTCGTCGTGATGGTTGACATAGGCGAGCATCAGGCTGCTGCCCGTCTTGTGAACGATGATCCGGATGTCGCGGCTGACCCGCACCGACCAGAAGTTCGGATCCTTGGACTTGTCGATGCGGTGGAACTGCAGCCCGGGCCGATCTGGCTCCGTCATCAGAGTGAACGCCGTCAGTTGCGCCTGCTTCTGCTCGTCATTCGCGAGCTTGGCGAGGGAGGCGGTGAAGCTATCGGCGAGGATGGTGGGCATCAGGCCTTCCTGATCTCAACATACCGCGCCAGATTCATACCCTTCTTGATCTCCGTCGCGTGAGTGACAGGTATCTCGGCGCGCGCTGCGAGCACCTTCAAAGGCATGCCATCGAGCTGTGTCGCGAACTTTATCCCAAACAGATGTACGGACAGCGCCTGTTCACGAACGGCAATTCCCTGATGATACATGCGGGCCAACTCACGCGCGGCTTCATCAATCGTCATCTCCCGCTCCCACTGTTGGGTCACCCATCAGAAGCTTCTTTCGCTCACTGCGGAAACCCGTTGGCTGCCCTATGTCTTGAGAGGAATACTTGCATGCGAGCGGTTGGTTTCCGGGACAAGCTCATATTCTCTTCCAGAAGACCACTATGCGAAGCCATCTCCTGGGTAGCTAGAAGCACGCCATCCTCATCAAAGGAGATCAGCCCGGCATCGAAAAGAGCGTCGAGTGTCGCAACCAGAGGCAATCCGTTCTCGGGATCGAGACGCTCCTCATTTGTTGCGGCTCGCCATGGCAACAGATGAGAGGCTCGAATGACTGCGCCGAGCGAACATCCCGTGACAGCACACCGTCCATCCCAAAGGGCAAGTACACGTGCGCGGAATTTGCCCTGACCCAGTCTGGCGAGTACCAGCTGCTCTCGCTGGGTTGCCGAAATAGATGTATCCGCATCGAGGGCGGCAAGGTCGGAAGCGGTAGAGCTCTCCGAAGGGCTGAGTGCGTCAACAAGTGACTGCTTTGGTTGGACGGCGACTATGAAGCCGTCTCTGTTGCAGACGAAGTCAGCAACGTTCTGACCGTCCGGACCCACAAATTTCAGACAGCCGCCATCCATCGAGCGGCGCGACCCGTTGCCGTCAATGAACCGATAGGGGACCGGGACCTCCCCGATCTCCTTGAAGATGCGAACCAAATGTTCCTTGAAATAGTCGGTGCGCGCCCCATCCCCTGCACCATCGCTCCCGAGCGTCTCTCGTTTGAACAACCCGTGCGAAGACTTCGAGAAGGGAGCCGAGGCTGCTGACCCGTCAGCCTTTAAGTAGTCCGGGATATGTACCCGCAGCGGCGCGAACGCCGGATCACCCTCCAGAAAGTCCTTCAGCGACATTCCGCTTCGAGGTTCGATCCAGTTCTGGGGGCCGCTGACATTGCCATCCCGGATCACGCCTGCGGCTCGACTGGGGCTCGTAAACGTGTGGTCATGGGCGAAGCCAAGCAAGTTGGGCTTTTCGGTTCCAACCAACACCCCTCGACGCACAAGCGAATCGCGTTCCGCGCGATCCCGTTTGTCGCTCGCCGAACTTTCTCGCACCGCGCTCGAGTCTGCGAGGACGACAAATCCGCCGTCCGGCAATAACCGTCCAAACGCTTGCGCGTCGCCTGACCGATATCGGAACGTGAGTTTCGGGACCGTTCGATCTATCTGCTTTTGCAACCTCGCCATCACCTAGGTCTCAGCGCTCAACTTGGCGGTCGTTCCAGTTGACCGCGGGGGGACCAGTGCGGTTAGAACGATAACGGCGACAAGATTTCCGCAAGCGCAGCGGTCGGAGATGGTTGGACATCAGCTATTCTTCCTCCTCGGAGAAATCCTCGTCCGTCGGCGTCTCATCCTGTCGGCTCAATGCGACCTGCCGAAAATGCGTGACGTCATTGCCGAAAAGACCGCCCTTGAGATTCTTGATTGGCTCCCCCGCCATGATCAGTATGGCTTCCAAGTGATTTAAGACATTTACGCGATCGGTCCGTATCTCGTCGGGCACCTCACGCAGGCCACGTACGTCCGCTGTCGCATCCCAATCGACGTCGCATATTCCGAACCAGGAGAACCGTGTCCAGCGCTCGGATAGGACGCTGTGCGCATGCTTTCGGAGTCGCGGATACAGCCGCCTATTTTTGCCGCCTGCTTGGCCGACGTAGATCAGCCTGAACGTATCGTCGTAAAGAGCGTAGATGCCTCGTTGCTGCGAGAAATCAATACGTCCGCTCGACTTCCGGCGTTCGCCGAGCCCTATCAACCGCCCGTGACGTCGCTGCTTCCAATCGACCTCTTGCTTGCGCCAAAAGAGCCCATAGTTGCGGATCAGCCGCCCTGTTTCCTCAGTGGCGACCATCTCACACCCCGAACACCTTCAGCACCTCATCCCCGAAGTGATTGATCACCTTCACCGCGATCCTCCCCGTCTGCGGCCGCACGAACGGGCGTGACGTGTCCGAGTAGAGCGTTCCCCAAGCATCTTCGTCGATCTCCGCCTTCAGCGCGGTCTTCAGCGACTTGTAGGGGTCGTTGGCGCCGAGGAAGTAGGCGTGGCGGACGAAGAAGCTTTCTTCGTTGTAGTCGGTGTCGATGAACCAGGCGGCGATGCCCTTGGTGTCGGTCGAGCGGATATCGCCCGTCGACGGATCAAAGACGTCGACGCCGTTGACCTTCACCTGGATTTCGCCGGCCGGCGTCTCGATCAGGTCGATGTCTGGCTCGCCGAAGACGACGAAGAGGTTGCCCTTGCCCGTGTTCTTCAAATCCTCGGCCATGTGCAGGTCGGGGTTCATGCGCGCCTTTAGGATCGGCAGCGGACCGAGACGGTTCAGGTCGCTTGCCTGGGCCTCGAAGTTGAAGGCGCAGGCGATCAGCGCGTCGAAGCGGGCGTCGGAGGCCTCGCGCGCGGCGGCGGTGATGTTGGAACGGGTGAGCGTGCCGAATTCCGGACCGATCAGGATTCCGGCGCGCTTCTCGCGGCCATCGCCGTCGGTGTAGCGGCCTTCGGCGGCAAGCCAGTGGCCCGGCCAGGGTTCGACGGAGTGGAAGTGGATTGTGTCGCGCCGCTCCTGGCTGTGAACGCCGGCGGAGCGCAGATGGTCGAGCACCATCTGGCCGAAATCCGGGGCCGGCACGTTCTTCGGCGCGGGTTGCATGGTGCCTTCGGCGGCCGACAGCTCCCCCGCCAGCGTGTCGTCGCGCGAGGTGACGACGCGGTGTGGCGACAGGCTCTCGACCGTGAACGGACCGGCGACGCGCACCATGGTCCTGTCCTCGTAGGGACGGTCGTAGAGCATCTCGACGTCAGCGGCGCGGACGATGGAGTCGTCGATCTCCTTCTGCCGCGCGGTCCGGCCTTCCCACCAACCCTTGTGCAGCTCGCGCACGCGGGCATCGACGAGCCAGGCCTTGGCGGCGCCGTCCTTTGCCCCCAGCCACTGGTCGAGGTCGCGCGGGATTTCCCATTCCTCGAAGGCGGCCTGCAGCTTCTGGTTCAGCTCGCCGCGCAGCGGCTCCAGCACCGCCTGCCACTTCTCCCAGATCACGTCGATCTCGGCATTGTTGGCGATGGATTTCAGCGTGATATGTGGTGCGCGCTCGTAGACGAATCCCTGGCGGATATCTCCGGCGGTCGGTGTCTGCGGCTGGAGCTTGCCGGAAACCTTCTGCTCCTGCGCGCGGCCTTCCGCACTGTCGGCAAGCAGGTAGTAGGGATAGCGGGCCGCCATCAGCCGGGTGCGGGCAAGGGCGAGCGCTACGCGAGACGTGTCGATAGTGATCCAGCGCCGGCCCCACTGCTCGGCCACTGTGGCCGTCGTTCCCGAACCGCAGGTCGGGTCGAGCACCAGATCACCGGGGTCGGTGGTCATCAAAATACAGCGCTGAATGACTGTTGTTCCCGTCTGGACCACATATACCTTCTCTTCGCCCCAACCACGTGCCGCGGTGTCGACCCACATGTTCGAGTAGGGTGACACCGGGAAATCAGCTAGGAATCTTACGTAGCGAAGAGTTCTTCCCTGACGGATTACTCTTCGGGCGGCCTTCAGTCGGCGGAAACCAATCTCACCAGTCTTCCAATAGCCCTTTTGGGGTCGACTAGATTCGCCCTCGAACGATACCGGAAAATCCCCTGGTGGCCGATTGCTGGTTAAGTTGTCCGGAATAAAGAATACTGTTCCGGAAGGTAGAATACTCTCGTTGTCGTTCTCTTCGCGAGTAGCACGCCGCCGCTCCCCGGTCGGCAGTTCAATCCAAGAGTATTCTCCGGATCCCGTGCCGCCACGTTCTTTCGTAAAGTAAGGTTGACGATATTTCACTTGCCGTCGTGATTTCGCGTACCAGACGATATAATCGCAGACCGAGGACAAAACGTCGGCTGTCTGTCCTCCTGTTTTCGCAAAAGGAATCAGCGAGATGATATTCTCCTCTCCGAATATCTCATCCATCAATGCCCGCACACGATGCACGTTCTCGTCGCCGATTTGGACGAAGACGGACCCGCTTTCCGTCAGCAGTTCGCGCGCGACCATCAGCCGGTCGCGCAGATAGGTGAGGTAGGAGTGGATGCCATCCTTCCAGGTGTCGCGGAATGCCTTCACCTGTTCCGGCTCGCGTGAGACGTCCTCCTTCTTCCCGTCCTTCACGTCGCGGGAAAGGGTGGAGACCTGCCAGTTGGAGTTGAACTTGATGCCGTAGGGCGGGTCGAAGAAAATGCACTGGACCTTGCCGCGCATCGCCTCGCGCTCGGCGAGGCTCGCCATCACCTGCAGGCTGTCGCCGAGGATGAAGCGGTTCGTCCAGTGCTGGGCGTGCTGGTAGAACTCGGCTCGCGCTTCTGGATCGGTGATGCCGTTGAAATCGGCGAACAGGTTGGGCTGCTCGGCGCCGCTCTCGCGGGCGCGATCCGACATGCGTCTGAGATCGTCGATCAGGTGCTTCGGGTGGATCGCCTCCTGGCGGTAGATCGGCGGCGCGTTGACCACGAGGTCTGACCAGTCCTGCCGGTCCTTCCCGCGCCAGACGAGCTGCGCGTCGCCGAGCTCTAGCTCGCCCGTCTCGGCAAGCTGGCGCATCTGCTCCTTGGTGATGCGGATCTTCGCGCCGTTCCAGACGATCTGCGGGTCGAGGTCGCCGTCACGCTCGCGCGTCTCACCATTAGCCAACGGGCGAGGGCGCGGCATCGTCATCCCGCGCTCGACATCGCCCAAGAGCTCCTGCTGCTGCTCGAACAGCGACGCCATCTCGGCCGTCGGCACATTGATGCGTCGTGCGGCATCATGGGTCAGGGCATCGACGGAACGGGGGGATTTGGGCATTTGATTCACTCGGCACTGAATGCGTGTTCAGACGAGACTTCGGAGGCTAGCGGCTCGGGAACGGTCAAGCCTCCTCGAAGCGAAGCAAGAAGCTCGTTTCCGGCTTTGGCAAGGCGCTCCGCTCTTGCCTGTACCCAATTGGGAAATTGCGCGATATTTGTAGTTGCGAGGGACGGTTCGATGAATTGTTGCGCGAGTTGCGCATCCCCGATGTTATAGTTGCCTACATAGTCCATCGGGTTCTTTTTTGAGATCCGTATATTGGCCTTCGGCCCGATTAGGGCGATGTTTGCGAGGGCGTTGATTAGGCTGGCGGAATGATTGTCGCCAATGAACGCCTTCGGGAAAACGTGATGGAACTGCGGTGTGAATCCCGCCACGAGTTCCCCTGAATCGAAACCGATCTTCATATGTGGCTTGTCCCAGTCGATCGCTCCGGCATTGTGAACAAGCACGTAGAGAAGGAGACGACCGAAGCGGCTGTCAGAATAATCGCGAAGGAAATCGTCGGTAGTCAGCATCGGAAGATAGCGAATCCTTGCAAGCAATCGTTCAAGCGCATCCGTAACGTCGGAGGCGTCTGCTATCTCCTTGAGATCCTCTTCCATCGAGCTGGTCGAAGAAGTCGAATAGCGCCCGAAGCGTGTGGCCTGAAGGAACCAGTAGAAGACCTGATCAAAGGCCGCGTCCGGAAAGCGGTCGAGTAAGGCCGTCAGAGGGACCAGTGCGTTATCCGAGGGGAGCAGGGCGTTTCCAGAGATGCCGCGATCGCGCAGGTGTTTGATCGTTAACCCCCAAGCTTTCTTCGTTTGCTCCCAGGCAGGAAGGATATGGGTTTCGTTCCAAAAAGCCGGGTCGATATCCCGGTATCGAATGCGCTTTTTTCCAATGCCCGTAAGCGTGCGAAACACCAGATTTGGCGTTACGTCGAACCCGGAATCGGCCAGGCTCTCAATGTAGGGGAGGTAGTGCTGCCGGACCCATCCAGGCGTTCGGGCTGCGACCACACCGAGGTAAATGTCCGCCTCGGTGACGCGGGTGCCGCGACTGTTCAGCCGCGCGAATATCTCGACGACGTCCTCAAGTTCGTTGTCGACGGTGATGAGGACGACATCCTTGTCTCGGATTTTCCTGAGACGATCCAGTCGGGTGTAGACTTCCGTCACATCCAGCCCATCACACAAGCCGTCGAGTTTCACTTGTTTGGCCAGCTCCAGGAGTGCTTTCTGGTCTTTTTCGTTCTCGGCATCGAGATTCAATAGGTTTCGGACTGGGACGTATCTTTTCGTCGCGACCTTCCGTGTTGCCGCATTTGCCACCACGAAAAAGGGCGGCTCCTTAGTGTGGATGTCGAATCTGATGTCGTACTTGCGCAGCAGTTCATCCCAAGGTTTTCCGGCCTGCCACCAGTATGGTTTCCGACCGCTCAGAATGCACAAGGCTGTCGTTCGCTGCTGGCCGTCGACTACCCAACTTGTCGGGCTCTTGGAGTCCATCGCGCCCTTGGCTTCGGCGCCGGCACTGTTGTCCCATATGAGCAGCGTGCCTACCGGATAATTCAGCCACAAGGACTCCGCCAGATCGCGGACCTGTGTCGTCTTCCAGACGAATCCCCGCTGGAACTCCGGAATGCTCCATTCATGTCCAACGGAGCGCTTTACGATATCTTTGACCTTTACGGATTCGTACCCCACGGCTTCCCCTCAATCCGCCCGCAGTAACATGCGTTCTGCCATCTCGATAGGTTGTGTTCTCAGTTCTTCAATGAGTTTCCCCCACTCCTCCTCGACGGCGAAGGCGTCGCGGAACTCGGCGAAGCCCCAGCGGCCGAAGGTGCCGATATTGTTGACACCCGGCACCCACAGTGAATCCATGGTCTCGGCCTTGATTTGGGCGTCGACGCCGCGGAACCCCTTGATCTCGACAACCAGCTGCAGCGGATCGTGAGGACCGTGCCTATCGTCGATCCGGACGATGAAGTCCGGCAGGTAGCGCCGCGTGGTCGAGCCAAGGCGGTACGGCACCTCGAAGCCGAGCGCCTGGTTCTTGACGTAGGAGAGTGTCGCCGGATGCGATTCCACGACCCGAGCGAATTCGGCCTCCCAGTCGGAATCGCAGACGACGTAGTTGGTATGCGACTTGTCTGGCGCGGTCTTCCAGAGATTGGCCTTGGTCGTGTTGAAGGCAACGAAGTTCGTCGTGCCGGCCGGGTTATAGGGATCGAGCATTGCTTTGACGACGGTGGCATCCTCCGCACCGGCATCCCGCACGATACCGCTGTAAATCAGGTTCGCGGCCTTTTCTGCCAGCTCCGCATAGGTAAGCATGCCGATTCTAGTTCCACCGACCGTCTTGACGTGCTCGCGCAGCCATCGGCGTGTGACCGGCTGAACCTGGCTGAACAGGTGATAGGGCGGATCCTGGTCGCCGTCGCGGAAGTAGAGTTCGATCAGCCGCTTGGTCAGATGCATGCTGACGGTGTTCGCGAGCATGTCGTCGAGCGCCGCAGGGGACATGTCGATGCCTTCACCGACGAGTCCCTCGAGCCGCACGCTGGTCGGGCCGACCATTTCCGGAGTGAGCGTCAGCGTCGAATCCTGCGAGAAGGAGGCTGAGATGCGGTCGGGCGGCAGTTCCGTGCGGTATCCCGCAACCCGCGGGAAGCGGATGGCGAGCCGCTCTCGCTCCTTCATCGCCTGAACGCGGGTGATCTTCTTCGGCGGGATCCGGACGACCTTCTGCGGCTCCGTCGCGAAGTCGAACGGAATGCCCATGATGTCGGCATACTCGGTGTTGAACAGGCCTTGCAGGTTTAGCTCGTAGGACTGACGACGTAGGCCGCGCCCGATCACTTGTTCGCAGAGCAGCTGCGTGCCGAAGGCGCGCACGCCGAGGATATGGGTCACCGTATTGGCGTCCCAGCCTTCGGTCAGCATCGAGACGGAGACGACGCAGCGAATCTTCTCGCCAAGACGGCCCTTTTGGCCAACCGTGTTCATCACCTCGCGCAGGAGTTCGGAGTCCGAGATGCTTCCGGCGGCTGCTCCCTCTCGTTCCTGCTTCTCGCGCCGGAACAGGTCAATTTCGGCTTCTGCAATCTGGCGGAAATTCGGGTCCAGAGCCTCGCCGGATTCAAGCTGCTCGGAATCGATCAGCAATGTGTTCATGCGGGGCAAGGGCTCGCCCGTGCGTTCGTCGAAATTCCGGAACAGGTCGAGATGGCCCGTGTGGATGGTCTGCATTTCACCTTCGCGCTCGCGCTGCCATCCGGCGATCCACTCATAGACCAGCTTCGAACTCGCCGTGTTGTTGCAAACCACGATGAATACGGGCGGCACGTCGATTGGGACGCGTTCCCAATCCTCGTACGTCTCCTTGTAGTGGCTGTAGAGCGAATGAAGGGCGGTCTGAAGCTCACTTGGGAGACTTAGAGGATCGAGATCCCCGGACTTGCCGGCGCCCTTCTTCGGCATCTTCTTGCCGATGTGATCCCAGAGGTTTCGGTAGATCGGGGAGGGTGCGTTGACCGCGTTGTCCGCGACGGGGACCCGGGGCAGTTTGACGATGCCGCATTCGATTGCGTCGACGAGGGAGAAGTCCGACACGACCCACGGGAACAGCGTGCCCTCATCATAGCCCGAGCCGCGCAGGAAGAACGGCGTCGCCGACAGGTCGTAGATACCGCGAAGACCGACCTTGCGCTTCAGGGCTTCGATGCCGGAGATCCAGAGGCGCGCGGCCTCGTTATTCTTCTTTGCCTCCTCCTTGTCCTCGCCCTTGGCTTCAGCCTCGTCATCCGTGCCAGGCCGTTCCCGGTAGCAATGATGCGCCTCGTCATTGATGACGACGACGTTCTTTAGGGGAAGGAGTTCGCCGCAGGCGCGCTGTAGCATCTCGCCCTCGGTTTCCTGCTTCTCGATTGGGGCACCCGTGCGTCCCTGCATGAGGCGTTCGCCGACGGGATTGAGGTCATGCGCCTTGCGGCGCTGGAAGGCGTGGTAGTTGGTGATGACGATCTTTGCCTTGCCGAGATCAAACATCATGTCCGGCGGCACCAACTCGCGCGTGACATAATAGTTGTCCGGGTCCGATGGCAGGAGGACGCGAAGCCGGTCGCGGATCGTGATCCCTGGGGCAACGAGGAGAAAGCCACGGGAGAACAGGCTCGAATTGGGCTGGCGGGCAGCATTGATCGCCTGCCAGGCGATCAGCATCGCCATGACAGTCGTCTTGCCGGCGCCTGTCGCCAGCTTGAGCGCAAGCCGGAACAGTTCGGGATTCGAATCCCTGTTTGCCGCCTCGAGAGACCTGAAAATGTGGGCATACTGTTTTCGGTTTCGGGCGACCTCGGTCAGCCAAATGACCGTCTCGGTTGCCTCAACCTGGCAGAAGAACGGCTGCTGGTTGGAAAATTTGTGATGCCGCCAGTGCTGGAGCAGTCGCTGGGTTGTGGGCGTCACACCCCAATCGGAAGGATTCGGAATGGCGCGCCAGGATTCCAGATGCCGCCGTAACTCGTTGACCAGCGCATTCGGGGAATACTTGCCTGCTTCGTGCCCAGCCTCATCCAGATCGAGCGCCCGCTGCGCGGCCGTCGCCTTCGAACGTTTCCCGCGCGGCACGGGGACAAGGTACTTCGACGTCCTCCTTCCGTCGATTGGCGGCAGGTCCAAAGGCTGCCCCTCGTCATCAAGCGCATGATGACGCGTCGGCGGCAGATATGGCGAATTCAGGATAGGTTCTGAATAGAACGGCTTAGTCATGTTCCCCCCGGAACGATTCTCTTGGACAATGGACGCCAATCTCCGCGCGATCAACCACCGCGATTGTTTCGCGACTTATGCCAGGAGTGGCGAATTGACGCGAATGCAACAGACCAGATGGGGCTGACCTCATTCATTCAAGTCGATGCTCCGAACAAGCAGCGATTGTGAAAGCAAGTCAGGTACGTTGTATCCGATTAATATACTAGACAACTTCCGATGGAAGCAGTTCATTGAGGTGGGTTTGATTCGGGGGGTAAATCGTCGTCATGAATTTCGAGCGAGGCCCGTCATTGGGCGGCGCTGGCGTGCGTACGTCGCCGACCTACCGCTTTTTGAACGAGCTCCTCACACAAAGCGGACTTGAGGCGCCTGATGGTCGCCCTTTGCATCGCTACCGTATCAATGATGCTCAGTATCGTTGTGGCCTTGATCTGGTACAGAGGAACTCTGCACTTTTAGATCCAGAGAACCGCCCGCTTTGCGCGATTTTCGCGCTCGTCACGTCTGAATGGTTCCGGAGGCAGGCCGACACTTTATGGCGGCGCTGGCAGGATGTTGGCGTGGTGCCGGATAAGATTTCAGTCAGCGAACGGAATGACATCGCTCTCGCCGGGCTTCGTTGGTGGGGCCTGAAGCTCATCGTAACAGAAGGGCCTCAACGTACCCGCAACGAGTATTTGATGACGCTCGCCCGCAATGGCGGGCTTCCTTCCACGCTCCTGGTGGGTGAGCGGGCCAATGCTGTGCGCGCCTACTTCGAGAATGTCATGGCGGAGTCGCTCGCACTACCTTGGCCTTCTGGCCATACTGACTACCTGACCATCGCACGTAGGCATACAGAGGGTTTGCCAGTCAGCTACCAGGATGACGGCATTCTCGACCTAGCTGCGGAGCTCATTGCTGGATTGATCGAGTGCCGTCGCGCCTTGCCAAAGGACCAGCTGAACAACAATCCCGCTGGTTGGCTCGATGCTCATGTGAAAGGCTGGCGCGAGAGCCTTCCGATCTATCTTCCCGAGGATCAAGGGGCATGCAGTCGGCTGTTCAACGACCTGCTGACCGTGGAGCCGAGATCTCGCAGTGGGGGCATCGGCCTCAGGCGCCTGCTCGCGTGCGATCCGGAAGGCAGATGGCGTGAAGGATTCGTTGTTCACGCGGACGGCCCGCTCCAGTTCGACGCGCTGCGCGATCAACAAGAGGGCCGATTCCGCGCTTATTTCGCAGGAAGCGCCGCGCGGCTGACCTCGCGGGAATTCGCACTGATCTACCGCTCGGAAACAGACTCCAAGGGTAGGTTCGAGGTAACGTCACAGTCGCTCGGCCATCCTGGGTTCGTTGGCCCCTTTGCTTTCTCGGAAATGGCAACGGTCGCGCTCTCGCGAGAAGGCCGGACGCTGCCAACCGTCTGCTGGCCAGGCGGCCGCGCCGTCGCTTCCGCATGCCACGTGCTAAGGTCAACTGAGAGGGAGGACCGCCTCGAGCTCGTTGGTACCGGATCTGTCCGCTCGACCGCCGAAGTGCTCCACGTATGGGTTTCGGGACAATCAAGGGTGCTGGGTCACGACGGTGGTGGCGTAGAGCGCCTATGGCAATCCGACCGGCGGGCGCTCTGGCGCGTCGAGGGCATGGCGCTCGTCGAGACGGAAGAGGGAGAGCGCTATCGTGTGCAAGCCGGAGCCTCGTCGGACGACGAGCGACGGCTCGATTTGGAGACAATCTTCGTTCCTGGTTTGTCCTTCGAAGACGGATCAATTCAACCTGTGGCCGCACCGCTGCGGCCGCGAACTCGCGGGAGCGGCGGTGAACCGCACCTGCGCTTTCTCAGAGAAGGGCGCGAGGTCAATGCTCGAGGAGCCGCGGAAGGCCTCTTTACCGTTCAATGGCTTGATGACGAAGGATTCCTTATTGAGCGGGCTCGGGTTCTCGCCCTGCCTCTGAGCTTTAGTCTGGAGGGCCGCATCGAGACCGGCGGCGCGCGTGTGTCTTGGCAAGGATTGCAGGGCTGGCAGGTTGCGGCAGTCGATGCGTTTGGAACGCAACTGGAGTCCGAGAGACTCGATGCCGGTTTCGTCGCGCCATGGCAGGGACAACCCACTGCGCAACTGCGCATCAGGTTGATCGATCCATATGGATCTGCCGTCATGGCCATGTTGGACCTGGCGGCTAACGAGACCGTTCTCGTCGACGCCTCAGGCAGGATCCGCAAGGACGCGCCAGAATTGTCGCCTGCCAATTTGCGCGGAGCCGTTCTCCTCACAGGTCGGGTGGTGACGATCGATCTCGATTTACGAGGAGCCGCGAGTGCGCGCGCTTTGATCGCCCGCCGTGTCGAAGGCGAGACACCAATGATCAAGTTCGGTGCGCTGGCCGAAAGCCTGCTGGGGCTGTCGGCCGAACGTGGCCCCAGCGTGGTGATCAGGGACGATCGCAATCGGCCGCTGTGCACGATCCGCCGTAGTCAAACCGTACCGTTTGTGAATGACGGCAAGGCCCTCTTTGCGAGTTTGGCTGCAGATGCGTTCGCAGTGGCAAGGCCACTCCTCCATCCTGAAACCGAGCTGGGCCTCACCCAGATCGGCTCCGGACTATTCCAGCTGCCAACCCAGCCGGATGGCCCCTATCTCGTGTATTGCCGCAAAGGCGATGCAGTTGTGACACGTCCCTGGTTGATTGACGCTCCGGCGGGCTGTTCGAACACAACGCGCCTGCAGGCGAATTCAATGATCTCAAATGAAGACGAGCGGCGACTGGCGATCCAGGAGGAGCTTTCGAGCATTGCCGATCGGAAGGCATCTAGCGCGGAGCTCTCTCACCTTATCCGTGTTGTCGCGTCGCTTAAGGGGCTCAGTCCACGAGCGCTCGACATCACGCGGGAGTTGCCTTCCTGTCCCAAGCTGTTGTGTCGTTTGCTGTTGGCCGCGAGCTCCGAAAGACTAGAGGCGATCCTGACGCTGGAACGCGATCTGCCGTTCCTCTGGATGGCCTTGCCTGTGGACGCATGGAAACAAGCCGCAGGCGCCGAATGGGATCGCGCTGTGCAGGAATTGTCGACTGTGTTCGATTCCGCCCAAGCGTCGAAACAAGCCACGATGCAGATGCAGAAGCGATTTGAAACCCTGGCTGAGCGCACCTTGTGGTTTGCCGGTGTGTCACGTTCAATCGGCATTGGAAAGACGCTGCCTCAAGACCTTCGGTCCGTGGCCCAGAATTATGTCCGCCTTCGCCACGACCAAGTGGACGATCTGCCACGCAGCCTTGCTGAATACGCTGCTCGACTGGGCGCCCCGGCCGGGCTCCAGGGCTTCGATTACAATCACTTCCCGATGCTACTGATGCCGCTTTGTCTCGCCGGCATTGCTTGTGGAAAATTGGAGATGACGCCGGATGTGGCGGCAGGCCTCCGCAACGCGCTGGACTTCGATAGCACCTACATCGCGACAGCTTACCCTCATTGCCTCGAGTTCCTTTCCAAATGACCATCAGACCCTTCGAGACCCTAAGCCGCTTGCGCCAGCGCATGGCGGAAGCCGTGATAGCCCAATCAGGTCTGCGGCATCCGGCGTTGACGGCTCATCTAAGAGAAACGCTGCCCAACCCGCACCATCAAGGCGCGCTCATACCGCCACCCGTTCTGGAAGGCGCGTTTCCATTCGTCACAGCCGACGAGACGCTGGCGGCACTGTCTGGGAGACTTCTCGATGAGCGAACTGTCGCAGCTCTTGCCGGAGACAACAGCGGCGAAGGCTATTCCTTTCCGCAGAAGCGCTCTCCCTATCAGCATCAACTTGAGGCGTGGCGCGTACTAGGAGATCCGAAACCAAGGAGCGCCATCATCTCCGCAGGTACGGGATCCGGCAAGACCGAATGCTTCTTCGTCCCTATGCTCGACAGCCTCTACAGGAGAAGGGCGCGTGTGAGTGGTGTCGAAGCCATCATGCTTTACCCGCTCAACGCATTGATCGCCAGCCAACAGGAACGCCTCGACGCCTGGACGAAGCCGGCCAATGGCGCCATCCGCTACTGCCTATATAACGGCAACTTGCGTGAGAAGCTGAAGGCAAACGAACAACGAGAGGCATTGTCGCGCGCGCCGCAGAATGTGCCAGACCGCCAGGCGCTTCGCAGAGATCCGCCACCGCTTCTCGTGACGAACCTCACGATGCTTGAGTACATGCTCGTCCGCCCGCAGGACAGGCCGATTCTGGAAGCATCTCGCGGTCGACTGAAATGGATCGTGCTGGACGAGGCCCATACACTGGTCGGCTCGGCGGCAGCAGAAGTTGCGTTGCTCTTACGTAGAGTCATGGAAGCCTTCGAGGTCGACCCCACGACGGTCCGTTTCGTTGCCACTTCGGCGACGATCGGCGAGGGCGCCGATGTTGAAGATAAATTGCGCCGCTTCCTTGCAGACATAGGCGGCATTCCGCTCGACCAAGTAACCATGATCACGGGACATCGCCGGCTTCCGCGCCGTCCAGGAACGGGTGGCGTCGCGCCAAAAGCGGCCGATCTCGGGACGATGTCTCCGCAAGCTCTCTTCGACGCGCTAGGCAGCCACAATCCTGTGTGGTCGATGGTGGAAGGGCTTAAGGATCGATCGGTTCCAGCGGCAGAGCTCGAACGATTGGCCAGCGCGATCGGGGTGAACGGCGAAACACTGGCAATGGCGCTGGCGCGCGCCCAGAATGCAAATGGAGAAACATTGGCGCCTCTGCGCGTCCATTCCTTCCATCGCGCCTCACCTGGCCTTTGGTCCTGCACCAATCCAGATTGTCCCGTCAAAATGGGTCAAGGATGGTCGGCGGGAATGGTTCTTTACGAGCGTGAAGAAACCTGTCCGTCATGCCGCATGCCCGTCGCCGAACTGTTCACATGCAACGAGTGCGGCGAAGCCTTCATGATTGCCGAGGAGAAAGGCGATCGCCTAACTCCGCCACGCAATCTGCCGCCCTCTGACGAGTTCCTTTTCGAAGCGATCCGCGAAGTCGAAGATGATGGGGAGGATGAGGCTATCGAGGAAGTGTCCGCGTTCGACATGCCGTCGGTTCGTCACTGTTTTTCGCTGCAAGATGCAGGTCTGCTGCCCCTTTTCATAGACAAGGCGACTGGCCGCACAGCAGATTCGGGAGGTGAGGGCCGTTACCGTCTAACATCTCATGGCGATGGAACGGGACCTTGCCCCTCGTGCAGCGCCAGAAACAAGTCAGGTGACAAGCTCTATCCTTTCCGCTTTGGCGCTCCGTTCATCATTGGAAACGCGGCTCCAATGCTGCTTGCGGCCATGCCTCCTGCCGATAAGGTAGTCGTACCTCTTCTGCCGCAAACACCCCCGGACCTTCCAGCCAGCGGGCGCCAACTCATCAGCTTTACCGACAGCCGCCAGGGCACCGCTCGCATGGCCGCCCGCTTGCAGATCGAGTCGGAGCGAGCTTTCGTTCGCTCGTTCATCTACCAGGCCGTTCAGCTGAAGGCTGCGGGTGACGGGGAGACCGAGAAAACGATAGAACTTCGCGGGAACATAGCTCGGGTCAAGGAACGCGAGGGATGGCAGGACGACGCCTTATTCGCATCCCTCGTGGCCGGCTGGGAGAAGGAGCTTGCGCAGCAGTCTGGCGACGGGACTATCAGCTGGCCCGACCTTCGCGCGAGCTTGGCTGACCGGATTGAGATACGAGAATGGCTGCCGCAGGTCTGGGGTGATCGCGCTGACATCTTCAAGGCCTCCGGGTCGTCGCCTGCTTCGCAGTTGGCGAACGCGCTCCTGCTGCGTGAACTGCTGCGACGTCCACGCATGGCGAACACGCCTGAGACCATGGGGCTGGCGCGGCTCGTCTATCCAACGGTCGAGAGGATTGTAGACGCCCCGCGCGGATTCCTGCAACGGGGTGCCACACTTGAGGATTGGAAGGCCTGGCTTGGCAGCATTTTGGTATTCGCCGTGCGGTCACCGTTTGCT
Organism: Mesorhizobium sp. M0854; assembly: GCF_040319815.1. Lineage (NCBI taxonomy): Bacteria > Pseudomonadati > Pseudomonadota > Alphaproteobacteria > Hyphomicrobiales > Phyllobacteriaceae > Mesorhizobium > Mesorhizobium sp. M0854. The sequence goes on along the minus strand of NZ_JAMYOL010000031.1, from coordinate 36,631 downwards.
GTCGCCGTGTCACGTGATCTTCTCCGTTGGATTGCGCGCAAGGGATTTCCGAAGAAACTCTCGTCGCCAGGCCTTGAGCCGGCGAGAAGACAACAGGCCTGGCCACGTGCTTCCACGTCGGCGAAAATCCCTCAGGTAGTTGAGTTGCTTCGCCTGGGCCTTGGTCTCAATCCGGGTTCGAAGGAAGACCGGATGGAGATGAACGATTGGCTGGAGAAAGCGTGGAACCAGCTCCTTCCACTCTTCCCGGCGAATGAAAGCGGCGAGCGTGCCTTGGATTTTGACCTGCTACAGATTGCGCCGCTCAAGAATGCGTTTCTCTGTCCCGTCACGCGACGTATCGTCGACGTCGCACCTTTCGGGCTGACCCCGTATGCTCGCATCGCAAGGGATCGCGCCGAGCCTATTGCGTTGCCGTCCTGTCCCGTTGACGGGGACGAAGCGATCCGCCGCGCATTCACGGAAAATGACACGACTGTTGCGGAGCTGCGGGCGCGAGGTCTCTGGACGGACCTCCACGACCGCATCGCACTATTCTCGCCCTATGCGCGGTCCGCCGAACATTCGGCTCAACTGTCGCCGGCACGGTTGCGTCGCTACGAGGCGCGGTTCAAAGCCGGAGAGATCAATTTCCTAAATTGCTCGACGACGATGGAGATGGGTGTCGACATCGGCTCGGTGAACGGCGTCATGATGACCAACGTCCCGCCCTCGATCGCCAACTATCGACAGCGCGTCGGCCGTGCTGGACGGCGCGGTCAGCCTCTATCGCTCGCCTTTACGTTTGCGAAGGATAGACCGCTGGATCGTGAGGCTTTCCGAGATCCTGCGATCTATCTGAAGCGCGAAATCGCGGCGCCCAGAGTAGCACTTGACAGCCGACCTATCGTGCTGCGCCACGTGGGAGCCTTCTTTCTCGGTCGTTTCCTAGAGGCAAATAGCGGCAACGCCCTGAAAATGGCTGCTGGCGATTTCTTCGGCTGTCCCGAGGTGCCCCGCGCCGCTCGCGCCGTGAAGGCGGAACGGCCCGTCGTGCGGTTTCTAGATTGGCTAGGTTTGGCTACGACCGCAAATGACAACGAGGCCGCGCTCCATCGCCTTGTGCGCGGCACCGTGCTGGACGGGCGGCGGGACCTGGCGGAGCTCACGGCCGAAGCGATAGCAGCCGTGGAATCCGAGTTCGCCGACGAGTGGCGAGCGCTTCAGGAACAATTGCCGGGAGCGACCGAAATCGGTGCGGCGAAATCCCTTGAACTCCATCTGAAACGCTTGTGCGGCGAGTTCCTGCTGTCTGATCTCGCAGATCGAGGATTCCTGCCTGGGCATGGCTTTCCAAACAACATTGTTTCTTTCGAGCTTGGCGGTTCTCTCCCTGACGAGGATGTGCCGGATGGCAGAATCGGCCAGCGTCACGGCGGACCGAAGCGACCGCTCGACATCGCCATCCGTGACTACGCTCCGGGTTCCGAGACGGTGGTCGATGGGCAAGTCTACCGCGTTGGCGGGGTTACGCTGAATTGGCACCGCCCTTCAAGCGAGCAGGGCGTGCGTGAGATTCAGGCGTTGCGCTGGGCTGCACGTTGCGCACATTGCGGCGATTCATGGACAGGTGCCGGCTCGTGGCCCGAACAATGCCGGACTTGCTCGGACGCGGCGATTAAAGTCGATGATTACCTGAAGCCAGCCGGCTTCCTTCGCGACAGCCATGTCGAGACGCATGCCGATATCGACCAAGTCGCCTATGTTCGACCCGAGCCGCCGCGCATTTCGGCCGGATCCGCCCGATGGGAAGCCCTGACCAAGCCGACCGCTGGGCGTTTGAAGCTCAACCGCCGCGGAACCGTATACTACCATACGAAAGGGCCGGGCTCGCAACCCTCTGGCTATGGGCTATGCCTGTATTGCGGCCGCATGGAGCCGATGAAGCCAGGTGAAATGGTGTGCTCGGGGCTTGACGACCATAAGCCGCTTCGCTCGCCGGAGAATTTCATGGAGCCCTGCGAGGGAAACGAAAAGCCGTTCACCATCAAGACTGGCCTGCATCTGGGTTATGAGATTCACACGGACGTTCTGGAACTACAACCGGCAGCGACACCTGACATTGGTGCCGCAAATGCGCTCGCGATCGCCATGCGCGAAGCGCTGGCGCGGCACCTGGGAATCGAGCCGGACGAGATGGGTTACGGCATTGGCGCATCGCGCAATGCCATGACCAGCACCACGCTTTCCATCTTCCTCTACGACCGGGCCGCGGGAGGCGCAGGCTATGTGGTGCGCGCGGCAGATGACATCCGTGCGATCTTGAAGAGTGCTCGCGCGATACTCGACTGTCCGCGCAAGTGTGCCCATGCCTGCTCATCTTGCGTCCTCGTCTCCGATGCGCCGGAAAAGGAGGAGGAACTCGACCGAAAGAAGGCCATTACCTTTATGGATGCGCATCTTTGCCTGCCAGACATGATCAGCCCGGAGGACGTTTTCGCGCCGCGTGCTGACATATCCGGGCGGCCGCTCGCGGAGATCGACGAATGGCTGAATGGCCGCGGCCGATCGAAGCTCTTTTTCTGGGCGCAGTTGCGCGATCTGGCAGCACTGGAGGATTGGCCCCCGACCTCTCTGTTCCGGCGCTGGGCAGGCAACGGCCGGGCAGTCACGCTCGTCCTTTCAGGAGGTACCGTCGAAGCGCTCGACGCATCTCAACTTCTTTATCTCCGGGACTACAGTTCAAGGCATCAGGTTGTTATCGCCGAGGGGGATGCCGTACGCTTTAGTAATGGTGGCATCCTGTTCGCTTATGCGACGGATGGGTCGGCCGGTTACGCCTGGGCGAGCCGGGACGGTGCAATCCAGTTGGCCGCGCCCGACTGGGGCGCCAGTCACAGTCTTCCCATTACACGCGCACCCCTGGAATTCGAGCCCAGGCTAGCGACGGTCGGTCCCGAAAGGTTGGCACCGAAGAGCGGTGCGGTGGTGGTCATCCTTGATCGAACCTTTGATGGCCCAATCAGCGCCTTCGGCGAGAAGATGGCAAAAGCCGTCCGCAAGGCAGCGGCTGACTGTGGTATTCCGGCGAAGGAACGGCCAATCCAAGTTTCCTACCGCGATCGCTTCGCGCGGTCACCGATAGTACTGCGTCTCCTCGTCGATACCGTGTCCGGTCTCGCAGGGGGCGAGACTATACCTTTGTCGATCGAGACCGCATCGGACAAGGACTCGGGGTTTTCACGGCATCAGATCACCTCCGACATAACCGACAACGACATGTTGGATGCCATTGCGGGAGCTTATGGCGACCGTCGAAACCTTGACGTCGAGCTGGCCGTTGGCCAGCCGCCACACAAGCGAAGCCTAGTCCTAACGTATGAGTCAGGCAGAAAGTTGATTGTTGACCTCGACCAGGGATTCGGCTGGCTGTTTTACGAAGGCCCGGACCGCAGCTTCGACGCAGGCGCAGCGCCACATGTCGCGGCAAGCCGCATCGCCAATCTGTCAGGGAGACTCCGTCGCAGGCATGATCATGATAGCCAGATGGTGGTGTGGCGATCTTAGGCAAGGTTTGCCTGCTGCGGCTGACTTTACTGCAGTTCTGCCCTTCGTAGGTTTTTAGAAGTGCCCAGTTTGTTTTGTTGTTAGTAAAAGGTTAGTCGCTACGGAATAGCGCTCCTAATTGCTTGACTGCTCATGAATTGGGCAATCATTCTGGCAGGATGGCATATGACTTCTCGAGTTTGTCACACAGCGAGTTTGAGGATTTGGCCCGCGACCTGATCGGTCGCGAGATCGGAAAGCGTTTCGAGGCCTTTCCTGAAGGGCCAGATGACGGAATGGACGGACGCCATGCGCTAGCCGACGGCGCGATCGTCCTGCAGGCCAAGCACTATCGCCGCGCAGGATTTTCGGGCGTGAAGTCCAAGATGACTAAGGAGCGGCAGTCGATCGACCGACTGGCGCCGAAGCGCTACATTCTCGTGACATCAGCGCCGCTCACGCCGAAAAACAAGAGCGCGTTGGCCGAAATCATCGGCCCCTCATTGCAAACACCGGGCGATATATTCGGCCCAGGCGACCTCAATGCGCTCCTGCGCAAGTATCCGAACATAGAAAAAGCCCATCAAAAACTATGGGTGCAAAGCACATCGGTTCTGCAAACGGTTGTCACGGAAGCCGTCGAAAATGCCCTTGCAAAGCCGGGGTCGATTCCCGCTGTCCTCGCCAATCTCCTGCCCCCTGCGGTAATCGTTGGGAACGCAGTGCCTGCCGAGAAATCGGTTCGCGACACAATCTTTCTGGTCAAATCGTCGCCGATCGACAACGAATTTACGCTTTGGCTCGCGCCCAAGCTCGAAGCAGAAGGATATCGCGTTTTCGCCGATATCCTGACACTTCAGCCTGGTGACCGGTGGCGCAGGCTGATCAATCAGGCACTGCAATACCGAGCGGCGAAAGTTCTGCTCGTCTGCCGCGATGCCACGCTCGACGACCCGAATGTTCAGGACGATCTCGACATCGCGCTGGAGGTGGCGAAGGAGATCCCCGATCCCCGCTTCATCATTCCGTTGCGGCTTGCGGCAGGCAGGAAGGTCAAGGGTGTCGGAGACGCGGTCGCCGTCGATTTCGTGCGCGGCTGGGGAGAAGGCGCAGGTCTCCTGCTTGACGCCCTCCAGCGGCAAAGGGTGCCGCGCACCGCCGGTCCGCCAGTGATCGATCCTAACTGGGAAGTCTTCCGACGCCGCGGCGCGATACCACTCGTCGATGAGGCCGAGCGTTTGACCTCGAACTGGCTTCGGGCGGCGGAGGCACCAGACGTCATTCGATACTTCGAAAGCACCGGGGCGATCGAACAAAGACTGTTGGATCATACAATCGAGGCCTTTCCCTATCCGTGTGCCATTCAGGGCTCCGGCATTCTCACCTTCGCCGATCAATCAGAGATAGATGCGGCGTTCGCGTCTGCCGGCCGCTTGAAGCTCAAGCATGAGATCCCGTTGCTGGAATTTGTCGACAACGGTTTCCCTGCCCTCGGGCTGGAGCGCCAGGTCGCATCCAACCTCATCATTGCGATGATCAAGAAAGCCTGGCTGTCCTTCTGTCGAGAGAAGGGCTTCGTCGAATATCACTATTCCAATGCTGTCGGTTTCCATGCTTCTGCCACGCAGGCGTCGACCGGGCAGCGCATTCCGTGGGGCAAGCAAGGCGATCGTCGATCCTCCATGCTTCGCAACGTCGCGAAGGGCCATATCTGGCAGTTCGGCGTCACCGCGATGCCCTACTTCTGGCCGTTCTGGCACCTCAAGCTCAAGTCACGGGTTCTGTTTTCGGTCGCCAACAATACGCCCGAGGGGCTCGGCATCGACGATGCCAGAAAGCTGCATCGCCTGCGCCGAAGCATTTGCAAGGGTTGGCGCAACAAGCAATGGCACGGGCGCATGCTCGCTTTCCTTGAACTTTTGTCCGGCGATTCCGGCTATATCCGACTGTCGCTATCGGCGAACGAAGCACTTGCGATTGAAGCGTTGCCCATCCTGTTCACATCGCCGGTTAGTACCGCGCTTCCCGATATTCTCGACGCCGACGAGGAAGAGGCAGACATCAGCACGCTGGGACGACCCGATAACGACGACGAGGTCGAAGCATGAGGTTTCCCGAGAAAACGCTTCGGCTTGAACACTTCGACGAACCGCAGCTGGAGTTTGCATTTTCGCAACGTAGTCCCCATCCCAAGGACGGACTCTTTCTTTATGGGCCGCATGCGAAGGCGAGGAAGAGCCGCGAGATCCGGGTCGGCGTGGTGGGTACCGCCGACGGGATCGGGCATTTTCGAACGTGGGGGCGCAAGCTCAATTCGGTTGTGCAGGTTCCGCCGCCCGGGAAAGGCGAGAAGTCTGAGCGGCTGCACCTGGCCAACTTTCCAGGCCTTCATGAAGCGTTCGGGATTTCTTTCGAGCCGGATGAATGCAGCATGCTGTCGATTGCGTGGAAAGACATCGATCGCGCGACACGCCTCATCAACCTCAATGAGGCCGTCGATAAGGTCGCGCGACTGTACATCGATCGCGTCCAGCAGCATCTGCGCAATGACGAGCGATCCGTCGATGTCTGGATCCTGGTGCTGCCGGAGATCGTCTACGACCGCTGCAGACCACAATCCAAGCGAACCGGCCTGCCGATGGAAAAGGGGGATTTCACCAAGCGGCAGAAGGCCAAGGAAAGCATTCCGCTGTTTTCCGCCATGGGCGTCATCGATCAGACCGAGGAAGCGATTTTCGAAGACGTTCCGGATTTCCATCGCAGGATCAAAGCCGAGTTTCTGAAGATAGCGCCGACGCAGCTCGTTCGTGAAACGACACTCGCGCCACAGGCCTTTCTCAACAACGCCAATTACCCGGCTCGCAAAACCCAGGACGCTGCGACAGTCGCCTGGAACCTCGCGACCGGACTCTACTACAAAACGCAGCCGAAACCGCCATGGCGGTTGGCGGATGTCCGCCCGGGGGTCTGCTACATTGGCATGGTCTACAAGAGCCTACCGCACGACCCTGATGGACATGCCTGCTGCGCGGCGCAGATGTTCCTCAACGAGGGTGACGGAGTCGTTTTCCGTGGCGCCAATGGACCATGGAAAACTGGGGACTATGAGTTTCATCTCAAGGCTCCTGCGGCGAAGAACCTTCTCGCCCTTGTGCTGAAGACCTATACCGAGAGCCATGGCGGCCCGCCCAAAGAGCTGTTTATTCACGGGCAAACTTATTTCAACGACGAGGAATGGAACGCCTTTGTTGACGCGGCTCCGAAGGAGACGAATGTTATCGGCGTGCGGATCCGCTCGACCGGCGGCGAAACGAAGCTCTTTCGGGATGGCGACTATCCCGTGCTGCGCGGGACCGCTCTGCTGCTCGATGATCAGACGGCCTATCTCTGGACGACGGGCTACGTGCCGCAGCTCGACACTTATATCGGGCCGGAGACGCCCAATCCGCTGCACATTACCGTGATGCGCAGCAAGAACGACAAGCCCGACATCTGCACGGTCTTGGCAGACATCATGGGTCTCACCAAGATCAACTACAACTCGTGCAATTTCAATGATGGCCTGCCCGTCACCGTGCGGTTCGCACGGATGGTTGGAGACGTCCTCACGATGGGCTCGGCGAAGGGAGAGGAACGCCAACCGTTCAAGTTCTATGTCTGAGCAATGCGCTGGACCTTACTCGCCGCTTTTGGTGAAAATTAAAACCGTTCACGAAACGCCTATCGTAAACCGAAACCAGCATTTCCGAGGCGAATACTCCCCCAGAACATGAGCGCGGACTGTCACATTTGCAATCGGTGCATCTTGCCGGCTCGGGTCACAGGCTGTCTTCGACTAGGTCGGCTGCCTGTTTGAGGCTCTTCACGATCGACCGCCCCTGGACCCGAACCGAGCGATAACCAGCCGCCTTGAGTTTCTCATCGATCGCCTCGTCCTTCGCCTGCGCCTTAGCGCCCCGATGGAAAGCACTCGAGTCGCAGAAGACGGCCAGCTTCTGCTTGGGGAAATAGAAATCCGACACGGTAACGGTCTGTGGCATGTGCCGGAACTCAATGTCCTTCCAGAGATGGTAGAGCGACGCGTGGCACTTGCCGTCGGTGGTAAACAGAACCTGCGGTTCAGGTTCATGGCCACGGCGCAGCAGCTCCTGGAACAGGAACAACTCGATCGGCGAGTCCAGACCCCAAAGCGGTCGCGCTTCGACCTTTTTGAACGGCGTGTAGAGCAATCTGCCGCGATGTTTCGCGTACTTCTCCTCAAGACGGGGGTTGTCGAATCCAAGCGGCGTCTCGAGCACGTCGGCGGCGTCATGCTGCAGCGGAATATAGTAGCGGCCGACTACGATACCCAGTTCGTCGAGATGGCCGTTGTAGTCCTTCTGTGTGAATAGGCTTAGCGGCCCGTACATGCCCCATTCGCCGCAGAAGGGATCGAAGCCCGTGTAGCACGAGTCGTCGCTGTCCGCTCTGCCGCCGACGATATTGGCTATGTAGTCTATGGAGCAGGGATCGACCTTCCCTCGCTTCGAGGCCGGCAGCAGCGCCAATGCGTACGGGATCGCGTGCGGAGGCCCGTCGCTCCTTTTGAGGTGAGCGATGCTTGCCACCACGCTGATCATCTGGAACTGCGTGCCGGCAGCGCGGAACATCTCGATCTCGCCTTCCGAGGGTTTGTCGCGGAGGATGGCGCCGGCGGCCTTGGACATGGCGCCGGTGATGGGCTGGACGCCACCTACTGGCGCCAGGCATCCCCGCAACAGCGGCGGAAGGTTTTCGAAGGCGACGCTAAATGGCTCCGCAGGAAGGCGGTTGTAGTCGTCTTGGTCGGTCAGATGCTTCGGGCGGTTTTCGATCATGCCAATCAAATGGTGCGCTGTCTCGTAGGCTACGAACGATATATTCGGGTTTGGTTGAGTCTTTGAATACGATTCGTTGGCAGGCTGGTGTTTGGAATGTACAAATTCGACAGGCATCGGTTTCGGCAACCAAGGAATGTTAGAGCGCGCGCTAAAAGTCAAAGTGATCAATCGTCGAATTTTTTTTCAACACTTGTTGCTATCGCGGCTCTGGTGGTCTCCGTGGTTAGTGCTGCGGCTTCTGCGTGGCAGACGCTGCTCGTTCACGAGCAACTTACAGCTAGTGATCGCAATCGCAGCTTCCAAGATCTGGTGCAGCAGGCTGGTAACATCTGCGAGCTTTTCTTTCCCAATAAGATAAAAACTTATTCATACGCGGCGCAGGCTGACGGGACGTCGATCCTCGTGGTCGCCCGAGAAGATATAGACCCTTCGATATATAGTGCCGAACTAGCCGAGAAAATTGCTGCTGAATCTCGAAAATTACGCCTTGCATTCACAGTCGCCGGTTTGTGGTCGACCCGTGATCAGTCTACAAATTTCTCAAGGGCGGAGTTTAGTGTCATGGAGCTATTCCAATACTTCTCGTCTCCTGATCTGTCTGTTTCTTACTACCGCGACTTTTTTGCCATGCGCTATATCAATGCATCTAACGCGTGCACCAACGACCGAGGTGTGACACTCAGTGCGAGCATTGCCGGGCTAGTGAATGATAAGGGAACCTGGTGGATTCAGCCCGATAGCAAGCCAGACCAGGTCGTTGTCGCCCCTCAGGCGAATCTAGAGCGCATGGACCGTGAACAGATACGGCAACTAGCTAATCAGCAGACTGAGCTGTTGAAAAACTACGACAGCTACAATCAAATATAACGCATTGTACGCTTGCAGGTCTGCAGCCGGGACGGAACGTTCAAAAAGTGCCCTGAGTGTCCGCTCCTAGTGCCCCCGTAGCAATGGCTAAACTGTCGAGATCAGCCGCGAATCTGCCGCCCGCAATCTGGTCAACTACGGGTCATTGTTCACCTTCATCCATGATCTACACGCTCACGACCAGTGCTGGATCGAATGCCGTATTCTCGTCATCATATCCGCGCGGATTGCAGACGATCCGGGTGCTTCCTACTGTGTAGTCGCAACTGTCGTGCGTGTGGCCGTGAACCCAGAGAGTTGGGTGCCCACTTTCGATGGTCTCCGTCAGATCGGACGCGTAGGCGGCGTTGAGAAGGTCGCCTTTGAATCTCCAAGGAATCGATCTCGCGTGGGGCAAGTGATGCGTGACGACGACCGAGGCGATCCGATCAGATTTCAGCGCGATATCTATGAACCGGCGCGAGTCCTGATGCATCCGAAAAGCCGTCTCTGGCACGAATCTTTGCCAAGGATTCCGCTGTTTCGCGATCTGCTTGTAATCGTTCATGCGCTCCCGTGCATGGTACATCGCTACTTCCAGATGCCCTTCGATGCGATAGTCGGTCCATAGCGTTGCGCCGATAAAACGCACGCCGTCGATGACGACAGAACCGTTCTCCAGGAAATGTACATTCGGGAATTCCTCAGCCGCTGATAGGCCATCCTCAAGCCCCTCTGTGATGGACCCCTTATAGAATTCGTGGTTTCCCGCGACATAGACGCAAGGCATCGCGTGGGCGACGTTTTTGGCCAGCCAATGGACGCCGTTGGCGGGTGCGCGGCAGAGATCGCCCGCAACCACGCAGACGTCAGCGTCCGGAATCGCGAGTGGCCGCCGCAGGTCGGCGTATTCAAGATGCAGGTCTGAAAGCATCCAGATTTTCACGAGCTGGCATCCTGGACATCGGTCGAATCATCATCGCGCTTCAAGAGGCAGGTAAAGGTTCTTCGGCTCCACTTGACGCGATCGAAGAACTCGCCTTCGAAGTTGGCCTCGCCGACGATCTCGATCTTGATGGAGGATTTGTCCCTATTCCGCGCATTGTACTCGAATGAGACCCTGATGACGTCGTCAAGCGAGACGCCATTGAGTTCTATGCTGCTATCCGCATGGGTCGGCCCGACCTTGATCTTGAATGCGTTGCCGGAGCCCGTGGGGCGATCACTGCTTGTCATGGTAGTGCTCCCTGAGGTGCAAGGCTGAGGTTGAATAGCACCATGAAGGTAACCTCCTTTTGAGCGAAGGATTCGCTACGAATCCTTCCAATTCGCGATCTCAGGCTTGGGCTTGGGCTTGGGTTTGGAATCGGGCATCACGTTCTCCGATCACGGGGCATTGAATAGTCGGCGGCAGCGCGGCCGTCTCCGGCGAAATCACCGCGAGCGTCCGAAGCTGCAGAGTATCGGTCTGCGGGGCACGGCACTCCGGGTCTTCACGACAGGTTCTCCGTGTCGATCACGAGGTCCCACTGAAAGCCATTGTCGCGCTCGCTGGCGACCCTGAGGTACCCCATCGGATTACAGACGATCCGCGTCCGGCCAACTCTGACGTCGCTGGGATAATGCGTGTGACCGCAAATCCATAGCGGCGGAGCCGCAGCCGAATCCAGGATTCCGCCAAATGCTTCTTTGCTGCAGGCAAACAGGTAGTTGGTTTCCCTGCCCAGGTAAGCCGCAGGTGTGCAGTCCGGATGGGGCAGATGATGTGTGATGACGACCGTTTTGCCCTCGAAAGGGATCGCCAGCTGTCGCTCGATGACGCCGCGCGTCAGCAAGTGAAAACCGAGCATGACCTGCGGCGAGAGCAGCTCGCCGTCGCCAAGCCGGATTCTCGAGAAATCCGGCAATTGCGTGAGCGCCAATTGCATCCGCCTCCGAATGCCGGCGTCGTTCACCAGGTCCATCTTGAAATCGGTCCACAGCGTGCCGCCGACAAACCGCACTCCGCTCAGCTCAATGGTGTCGTCGTCTAGGACGTAAAGCCGATTCCGCCACGATCGCGATGCCTCGGCCACTGCCTTCATCAGAAGGTGGTCGGAAGGTTTCGTTCGAGGCGGCCAGTCTCTGCGGTTGCTGTAGAATTCGTGATTGCCGGGCACGAAAATCATCGGTAGCTCGTAGCGCTCGATGAGCCGCTGCGCGTGATCGCGGAGCGTGTCGGCAAGGCAGAGGTCGCCCGCACAAACGATGACGTCGGCTTCCGGAGCCCTGTCCACATACACGGGGTTCTGCATCTCGAGATGCAGGTCGGACCAGATCCAGAGTTTCATGTCAGTCTCCAGTCATCTCTGCCGGCCAAACCCGCCATCTCGAGCGGCGCCGTGCAGCGCAAAGACTTGAATCCTTGTCCGCAGGATTCCCGATTGCCATGCGCGCGCCGCTCGCTGCGGGCGAGGCAGGCAACCAAAGGGGGCGGGAGTGCGACCTCGTTTCCTGAGATGGACACGCCATTTCAGTTGTCCTTCGTCATGTCGCGGAAAGGTTTCCCCAGGCGGTACCAACGGGACACTGATCGAGCTAGGCGCAGCTCTTCGGAGAAAAGCCAGATGTCAGAGGTCATGATCGGTCGCCCGCAACCGGGCAGAAGCGGGTGCCCAGTAGCGAGGCCGACTAGGCAAGGCACGGGGCGGACAGCCTGTCGCCAGTCCTCCAGAAGCGGAGCGTCTGACAACGTCCTCTCGTTGTAGAGGCGGCGGTAGTCGAAGGGAGACGCAATCACCCAAAGGTCGGCGACAAGCTTCTCTAGCCTTTCGATGTCTCGCCTGATGCCGTCGTAGTCGATGTCTTTCGTATTTCCGAAACGGTGCATGACGGTTTCCTTCATTTTGAAAGCGACGTCCCCCGCACCGACACCGGACAGAGCCGCTCTGCAAACGTCACCTTCCCACTCGAGCTTACGGCGAGTGTGATTCGAATCTCGGCGCGTCCAATTCGATGCAATGACCCAGCTTGTAGCACGCTCGCGAGTGATTCGCGAGTCCTTGCCTTTTAATCGCTATGTTTTGCGATCCAGTCGCAAATTGTTGACAAACTGGCGTTTGAAGCAGCGGTCTTATAAAAATGCGGAATGGATTTTCCTATCCAACCGATACCCATTCCCGCCTTGCGGGCGGCACGTGCTGCCCTCGGCCTTAAGCAGCACGAGTTGGCAAAGGTCGCTGGTGTCAGTCCCCGCACTATCTTCAAGATCGAGAAGGAGGGCGATGCCAGGATGGAGTCGGTTTTCCGGGTACAGCAGGCATTCGAGAGGCTTGGCGTAAACTTTTCGTGGAACAAGCGCACGCGCAGAATGTCGATTGAGTTGCCTGCCGCTTTAGTCGACTGGTCTCAATCTGGAGAAGACACGAAAGTTTCTAAATGATTTCGTGATGATTTTCGTGCCCAGAACGCGAAAGACCGGTTGAAGGAGTATTGCGTAGGCGCAATCCATAGGTCGACATCCGGACCGCCATTCTTACCATTGCCGTAACCTGGATGCGCCTCTATCCGAGCAGGTAATGCAAGAGACGCGTTTAGGCAGCTTCCCAGACTTGGTTGAGAATCCGTGCCGCCAAAGCCGCCTTGTCTTGCGGCAAGAATCGGCCGTAGTGCTGGGCGACCATTTCCGGCGTGTCCTGGATCGCGTAGCTCGCCTGCTCGTAGGAACCGGTCTTCTTCAGGATATGGGTGGCAAGCACATCACGAATATTGTGCGGCCCGTGAGGCAGGAGACCCTTGATAACCCCACGCCCGGTGTAGGGATTGTAGATGCCATAGCGCTGGATGATCAGCCGCCATGCCTCGAAGAATGTGTTCTTGTCGTAGGCTGCCGATATGCTGGTGACCTTTACGGTCTTGACGAAGAAGGTTCTCGGATCGGGGGCGGTTCTAAGAAGTCGGGCACGGTGGTGTTCGACGTAGGCGTCGATATATCGGTACAGGTTGCCGATGTTCGGTAGGATGAGCCGAAACGGCTTGTCCCCGAAGTAGGAAGAGTTCGCGTTCTTGAAGGCCACGGAGGGTATGAACACCTCCCAGCCATGATCCTTTTCGCTCCAGCGCAGTTCCCCGACCTTCATGTCTGCCAGTTGTCGTTCAGATGTCGGCAGTTTCCCCTTCGGACAAATGAGCATCTGCCTGAGATTCTTCTGCCTCAAGCCGGTATGGAGTCCGAACCGAATGAGGAGGAACGAGCGAACGGCCTCCGCAGCGGCCGAGGGATAGCGTTGTTCATCCGGCATCGTTTGAATGATCTCATCGGCGATTTTCCTGTATTCGCCGACCGGGCTGTCCGCCTCCAGGATCGGCATGATTGTTTCGAACGGGTCGCGGTGGACCTTGGCCACTCGCTGGATTTCCTTCGCGCGACCGGTGCAATGCTTGTGGCAGATATCACAGGCTTCGTTCCAGTTCACCCGGGCCGTGACGATCTGGTCTTCGGAGACAAGGCCGGGAATAGGGGCAAGGTGCTCGCTGAGCTCCGAGTGCTGCCTGAGCCAGCCTGTCTCAACGCGCGTCAACGCCAAGGCAATCCGCAGCATGTCTACTTCCCACGTGGTATAGAACCCGCGACGCCGCTCGCGCCATCGCAGGTACCAGTCCCACACCGATGGAAACACGAGCATGGCGAAGGTGAGTGACGTGCCTGGTATTCCCAAACCTCTGATCGCGCTCTTCGGTGGAGCTGCCAGTGCACCGAACAGGAGTCCGAAGTGCTCGACTTTCTGGGCGGCTGTCTCTCCTCCCCATACCCCGACACGCTGGTACCCGAAGGCGGTCAGGGTCGCCGTCTTGAAGTCGAGCAGCTGGGCCATCTCGTTCCACAGCCGCTCCGGAGCATCGATGGCGGTGTCGGTCGCGCCGATGGCTTCGTCGTCGACATCAACCATGTTGTCCGAGCGGGACGCGGTTCCTCGGAAGCTGGGACCAGCGAGAACCCCGCGAAAGCGCACAGCATAGCGGTTTCGGAGCGCCAACGCCTGGAAACGGCGGTAATCCGTTCCGCCAGATATGATCACGCGCTGGACCCATTCCAGAATTTCCTCACGTTCCTGGTGAGAGCGGCGATCGAAGTCGTCGGGCAGATGCCAGGCAAGGCGTCGGCGCTGGGACGGCGTTATGTCGGATGGTCGGTGACCGGTGGCAGCACGTGCCGGGTGAGCTAATTTTGCCTTGAAGTAGCCTTCGGGCAGGCGATACCTTGTCTCTATCCGGCTGAGAATCTGGAAGCTTGAAATGGAGCGCGGGGCTTTCGTGCCCTGAAGCCAGGTGAGCAAGGTCCTGCGGTCGAAGTTCTCGTCAGCCCGATAGATCGCACGATACAGATGCCAACATGTATCACCATGACGATCCATATGGAGCCTCAGCGCATCCTTGAAGGCCTCTGATTCCTCCCACATCGTCCAGAGCGGCTCCGGAAACTTGACGATCGGTTTCGGTTTCATTCCCCGTGTGCGACGCGGCGCAGCACCGGTAGGATAGGCGGCAGAAATAGTTGGCTTGGGCGCGCGCCTGTCATTTGTCTCGGGAGCAGCCAACGGGTTGGATTTGCTTTCGCCAGAAGCTAAACGGTGCCGTCGCGGGCTCGGCTTCGCTTTCTGATCACGTCTGATATCGCGCTTCGGCCTTTTCTTGCGTTTCGTCGCCCCGGGCCCAACGAAGCGGGTTATGGCATCAATGCCATGTCCTAGAATGCCACCAGCACGCTCGAGCGCCTCGACAGCAATGCCGCATTCCTGCGCGATTTCCGACCAATCCGGTCGACCGCTGGACCTCGGAGGCAACTGGTGACTGGCAATTAGCGAATGAAAATATGCGCTAAGTCGTTCGAGTTCCCGCGGGGGGAATGCCACGGCAACTCGTTGGCGGAGAAACTGATCGATCATGCGGGGAAACGACGCCCGCCCGGCACTGCTTGTCATTGTAATCTCTATTGGACACAACGACCCTGTGCCGCTGCCGGCCAACATCCCTAACCGGCATTTACCTTGGCGTCACCGGCTAACATGACCGAAGTAGGTGCCTGTGGAAAAGCTAGCGCCGAAACGCCGCTCTCAAGGCCCGGCCTGCGGCCAGGTCCAGGAGCGCTGCACCAACGAATCCGCCAACCCATCAACGACATGCCACCCAGTCGCTGTCGGGGGGGGCTACGGCGCTTTTGAATGGCGCGCCGCCCCCGACTGCTTCACTGCCTTGCCTGCGTTGGTGGAAAAGTATGCCAAGCAGACAGTCGGCATACTATGAGCAGCCCGATGTACTTCCACAAGTATCGCACTTCTCGCAAGTCCCGTTCCGCACCATCGTGAAGTTATGGCATTCCGAGCACTCGTTGCCGGTGTAGCCCTGCATCAATGATTGCTGGCGCCGGTTGGCGGCGAGCGCTTTGGCTTCGGCTGCTTCTTTCGCGGCCTCGTCGGTGAACAGCTCCGTCGGGTCGGAGGCTTCCGCGTAGACGATGTCCTCGACCAGTTCCCTGGCGCGCTCCTCGTAGTCGCGCTTGTAGGCGATGGCTTCGTCGCTGGCGGGCTTCAGCGTCAGCACGTTGGAGCCGGAGAAGGCGGTCGGGGCGGTACGGGCTGGAGTTCCGGAACCGGAACCCGCAAAGCCTTTCGGCTCGGCGCCCATGCCCGACACCAGCTTGACCGGCGAGGCGCCGCGGGTCAGGCCCTTGGAGAAGGGCGTCGCCTTGCCTTCGTTGATGCCGCGCCCGAGCGCAGTCTTGTCGAAGTCCGACTGGTCGACATGGGCGAGGTCGTGGCGGCCGAGATAGGAGACGGCGAGTTCGCGGAAGACATAGTCGAGGATCGACGTGGCGTTCTTGATGGCGTCATTGCCTTGCACCATGCCGGCCGGCTCGAATTTGGTGAAGGTGAAGGCTTCGACGAATTCCTCGAGCGGCACGCCATATTGCAGGCCGAGCGAGATGGCGATGGCGAAGTTGTTCATCATCGCCCGGAAGGCGGCACCTTCCTTGTGCATATCGATGAAGATCTCGCCGAGGCGGCCGTCATCGAATTCGCCGGTCCTGAGATAGACCTTGTGGCCGCCGACGACCGCCTTCTGGGTATAGCCCTTGCGGCGGTTCGGCAGTTTCTCGCGGTCGCGGTAGAGACGCTCGACGACGCGCTCGACGATCTTCTCGGTCACCTGCACGGCGCGCTGCGCGGCCGGCGCCGCGATCAGCTGCTCGATGGCTTCGTCCTCGTCGTCTTCGACGTCGGCAAGCAACGAGGCGTTGAGCGGCTGCGACAGCTTTGAGCCGTCGCGATAGAGCGCGTTGGCCTTGAGCGCCAGCTTCCACGACAGCATGTAGGCGCCCTTGGCATCTTCCACCGTTGCGTCGTTCGGCATGTTGATGGTCTTGGAAATGGCGCCGGAAATGAAGGGCTGTGCCGCCGCCATCATCATGATGTGGCTGTTGATCGACAGCGAGCGCTTGCCGATCTTGCCGCACGGGCTGGCGCAGTCGAACACCGGCAGGTGTTCGGCCTTCAGGAACGGCGCGCCTTCCAGCGTCATGGCGCCGCAGACATGGATGTTGGCGGCCTCGATTTCTTTTCGCCCGAAGCCTAAGTTTGGTAGCATCTCAAACGAGAAGTCGTTGAGCTGCTCGTCGGTGAACCCAAACGTTTCCTTCACCCAGTCCGCGCCTAGCGTCCACTGGTTAAATACAAACTTAATGTCAAAAGCCGACTTTAGAGCAGAATTTAGAGCTTCAATTTTGTCATCACTAAAGCCCTTAGCTCGTAGCGTGCTAGGATTGATACCCGGTGCTTGATTTAGATTACCGTGTCCAACTGCATAGGCCTCGATCTCTGCAATTTGAGCCTCTGAGTATCCTAATGTCCTAAGCGCTTCGGGCACCGCGCGGTTGATGATCTTGAAATAGCCGCCGCCGGCGAGCTTCTTGAATTTTACCAGCGCGAAGTCGGGTTCGATGCCGGTGGTATCGCAATCCATCACCAGGCCGATCGTGCCGGTCGGCGCGATCACCGTTGCCTGCGCGTTGCGGTAGCCATGCTCCTCGCCGAGCTCGATGGCGCGGTCCCAGGCGGCCTTGGCATGGTCGGCAAGTTCCTGCTGCCTGAGATCCGAGGCGACCAGCGGCACCGGATTGACGGCGAGCTTCTCGTAGCCGTCCCTTTCGCCATAGGCCGCGCGGCGGTGATTGCGCATGACGCGCAGCATGTTCTGCGCGTTGCGGTCATAATCGGGGAAGGCGCCGAGCTCGGCGGCCATTTCAGCCGAGGTGGCATAGGCCGTGCCGGTCATGATCGCGGTGAGGGCGGCGCAGATGGCGCGGCCCTCGTCGGAATCATAGGGAATGCCCGAGGTCATCAGCAGGCCGCCAATATTGGCGTAGCCGAGGCCGAGCGTGCGGTACTCGTAGGAAAGCTTGGCGATCTCCTTCGACGGGAACTGCGCCATCATGACGGAGATTTCCAGCACCATGGTCCACAGCCGCACCGTGTGCTCGTAGGCAGCGATGTCGATGGTGCCGTCGGCATTGCGGTAGGGCAGAAGGTTGATCGAGGCCAGGTTGCAGGCGGTGTCGTCGAGGAACATGTATTCCGAGCACGGGTTGGACGCCCGGATCGCACCGGCCGAGGCGCAAGTGTGCCAGTCGTTCATCGTCGTGTTGAAATGCAGGCCCGGATCGGCCGATGCCCAGGCGGCATAGCCGATTTTTTCCCAGAGATCGCGCGCCTTCAGCGTCTTCAGCACCTTGCCGTCCTTGCGGGCGGTAAGATGCCAGTCGCCGTCCTGCTCGACGGCGCGCAGGAAATCGTCCTTCAGCGAC
Source organism: Mesorhizobium sp. M0854 (assembly GCF_040319815.1). NCBI lineage: Bacteria > Pseudomonadati > Pseudomonadota > Alphaproteobacteria > Hyphomicrobiales > Phyllobacteriaceae > Mesorhizobium > Mesorhizobium sp. M0854. The sequence continues at coordinate 18,562 of NZ_JAMYOL010000031.1, read as the reverse complement.
ACCGAATTGTTGGAATTCTGGCCGGAAACCGTGAGATAGGCGTCCGAATCCCAGTCGGTGTCGTAGGTCTTGAACGACATCGAGGTGTAGCCCTGCTTTGCAAACTGGATGACGCGGTAGATGTAGTTCTCCGGCACCGCGTCCTTCTTGGCCGCCTTGATCTCGCGCTTCAGCGCGGTGTTGACCGCCGGATCAAAGCAATCGTCGCCATTGCCTTCGCAGTTGATGCAGGCCTTCATGATCGCTTCGAGATGCTTCTTGACGATCTTCGAGCCGGTGACCAGCGAGGCGACCTTCTGCTCCTCATTGACCTTCCAGTCGATGAATTCCTCGATATCGGGATGATCGGCGTCGACGATGACCATTTTCGCGGCGCGACGCGTCGTGCCGCCCGACTTGATGGCGCCCGCCGCGCGGTCGCCGATCTTGAGGAAGCTCATCAGCCCCGACGAACGACCGCCGCCCGACAGCTTTTCGCCTTCACCGCGCAGGAACGAGAAATTGGAGCCGGTGCCGGAGCCGTATTTGAACAGGCGCGCCTCACGCACCCACAAATCCATGATGCCGCCTTCATTGACGAGGTCGTCCTGCACGCCCTGGATGAAGCAGGCATGCGGCTGCGGATGCTCGTAGGAAGACTTCGACTTGGTCAGCTTGCCGGTGAACGGGTCGACATAGAAGTGGCCCTGGCTCGGGCCGTCGATGCCATAGGCCCAGTGCAGGCCGGTGTTGAACCATTGCGGCGAGTTCGGCGCGACGCGCTGGGTGGCCAGCATATAGGCGAGCTCGTCGCGGAAGGCGCGCGCGTCTTCCTCCGACTTGAAGTAGCCGCCCTTCCAGCCCCAATAGGTCCAGGTACCGGCAAGCCGGTCGAAGACCTGGCGGGCGTCGATCTCGGAACCGTAGCGCTCGGCTTCCGGCAGCTTGGCCAGTTCAGCCTCGTCGGCGACGGAGCGCCACAGGAAGGAGGGGACTTGCGTCTCTTCGACCTTCTTCAGCCGTGCCGGGACGCCCGCCTTGCGGAAATATTTCTGCGCCAGGATATCGGCGGCAACCTGGGAGAACTGCGCCGGCACGTCGATGTTGTCCAAGCGGAACACCACCGACCCATCCGGATTCTTGATCTCGGAAAGCGCCTTGCGGAATTCGATCTCCGCATAGGCAGATTGTCCTGGCTTGGTGAAACGACGCTCGATGCGCATTGGTCCGGTCCCTTTTGTCTACATATAGCGCTTTTCCCAGAGGATTTCTGCCCTCTTGACGAAACGCGCATGTCCGCCGTCTGCCGGCGTTCGAAACCCGCCGGCCCTCATCTTCACAGTCTCCGCCGCCCTGCCGGTCGAACCTCTTGCGAGGCCGCTGTCCGACGCGCTCACGGACCCTGTGGGTCCCTCAAAACTGAAAACTTTTTGTAACGCCCTCGGTCGAGGGAACTTCACATTATCTAGCGTCGAACCTACCTGCAAACACTAAATATAGTATTAACAGACAATTTATTCAAGTCCGACAATCCTCCCCTTTCGCCCCCAAGGCTTCAAAATCCCACGCATTCGCCGGCCTCGTAAACAGGCGGGAATGCGGATCAAAACGCACATATTCCGGGAAAAAGACCGGCCTCGAAACTTTTCCGGTCGCACTCTCAACAAGAGCGCATGGCCTATAAAAGGCGACTCGTTTTGCGCCGTCAAGGATTCGTTTGCGTAGCTTTTATGACCCCAACATCTTGTGTGTCACATATGTGGATAACGGGGATAGAAGCGGAGCGCGGCGAGGAAGGTTCGGCGCCGCGCGGAGGGTGCGTCGGCGATGGCGTTCGCCGGACCTGACCGCGGCTATGCGCCGCTCGGGCTCAGGAGAACCGGCGTGGATCGGCGCAGAAATGGGCGATGATCTGGCTGAGGTCGGGTTCGTTGACCATGCGCACAGCCTCGGCGGCGCTGACCCACTTGCGGGTGCGTGCCCGCTTTTCCTTCCACCGGTCGGCGACCTTGTCGACCTGCAGCGGGAAGACGAGCACCTCGCACGGCACTTCCTCGCCGGAATCCAGCACCTTGGCATAGAAATAGCGGCCGGCCTCGTGATGCGAGATCGTGCCGCTCAGGCCGGCCTCCTCGCCGGCTTCGCGCGCCGCCGCCTCGCAAAGCGGCTCCTTTGCTTCCGGCCAGCCCTTGGGAAGCACCCAGCGGCCGGTATCGCGGCTAGTGATCAGCATGATTTCGACGCCGTCGCCGCCATCGCGCCAAGGCAGCGCTGCAACCTGCAGGCGGGACGGCACCGTGCCGAAGAGTCGCCGGACCCGTTCGGCCAGATGGTTGTGCGTGGTTGGCCTCGTCAACATCGGAGAAGCTTGCCCCAGCTTCCAGAATCGTTTGCCGTCTTACGAATCTTACGGCTAATTATAAGGAATGAAAGTAAAAAATGTTTCACGGATCGGCCAGATTCCGTCAATCTGCGCCGATCTCAGCCTAATTGCGCGACTGCAGCAGCGTCGCGCCACGCCTTTATCGGTGTGCGGAGGTCCCCTGGGCGGACTCGGTGCATCAAGCGGCGTTGCCGCGAATCAGCCGGCGTGGTCGTCGGCGATCGGCTTCTGGTAGGTGAAGCCCATGTCCCAGCAGGTGTCCTGGCTGACCTCGGTAACGAAAGTGTCGACCATCGGCCTGCCTTTCGGCTTGGCATAGACGGTGGCGAAATGCGCCTTGGGCATCATCGCGCGCACGATGCCCGCCGTCTTGCCGGTGTCGGTGAGGTCGTCGATGATCAGCACGCCGGCCCCGTCATCGGCGAGCAGCGCCGGCGTGATCTCCTTCAGCACCTGCAATTGCCCCTGGCTGGTATAATCGTGGTAGGAGGCGACGCAGACCGTCTCGATGATGCGGATGCCAAGTTCGCGCGAAATGATAGCCGCCGGAACCAGGCCGCCGCGCGTGATGCAGACGATCGCCTTCCATTGCCCCTTGTTGGCGCCGGCAAGCCGCCAGGCGAGCGCGCGCGCGTCGCGGTGGAACTGGTCCCAGGAGACCGGGAAGGCTTTTTCGGGCAGGGACATCTTTCGCGCACTCCGCAAAGCGCGCATCGCGCGCAGACACTATGGAATGCGCGCGGAATTAACTGGAAAGGCTTGGCTTTGGCAAGGGCGCGGCAAAGCGATTGTCCTGCCAGCTATCCCTGTGAACCTACCGCGACAGGAAAGCCGCCACCGGGGCGGTGCGCAGCACCGTTCGCGTCACGCCGCCGAACAGCAGCTGGCGCAGCCAGGAATGGCTGTAGGCGCCGAGCACGAGCAGGTCCGCACCCGACTCGGCGACCCTGGTCTGGATGATGTCGTCGACCGAGGCGCCGCCGGACCTCAGCACCGAGACGCTGACGGTCGCGCCATGCCTGGACAGCGAGGCGGCGATCTCGGCGCCGGCTGTTTCCGGCGCCTCGTCGAGCGTATCGGGCGGGTCGATGACGACGATGTCCGTCTTTTCGGCCTCGATAATGAAGGGCAGGGCATCGAAGGCCGCGCGCGCGGCTTCCTTGCTGCCGTTCCAGGCGAGCAGCACATGCTTGAAGCTGGTCACCAGCGAACCCGAATGCGGCACCACCAGCACCGGCCGGCCGGCATCGTAGACCAGCGTGTCGACGTCGGCGCTCGGGTCGCTGCCCGATTCGCGCTGCGCGGCGATGATCAGGTCCGCGGTGCGAACGGTCGAGATGCCGGTCAGCGCACTGTCGCCGGAAAAACTCTCGAGACTGCGCCACTCGAACGACAGGCCGGAATTCTCGATGCGCTTGTGAAAGGCGGCCTGCAACTTCTCGGCGCGCTCCCGGTTCATGTCGGCGGAAACCTGCAGGAACTCGGTGTCCGGAAAGCCGGTGGCAGAGGTGTAGGGCACGGGCAGCGCCTCGGCATGGATGCCGATCAGATGGCTCTGGAATCGGCTGGCCAGCGGGATCGCGCAATCGAGGACGCGCTCGGCATCCGGTTCATTCTGCAATATGGCGACGATGGTCTTGAAGCGCATGGCAGTCCCTCACTTCATACGGCGATTCCACTCGTGACAAACGTCACTGCGCGAAGCTGGTTCCGTCAGGCCGGCCGATCAGCCCACTCGGCTTTCCTTGATCAAGCCTGCCACCATAGCCTCTACGTCGGCGCGTGCGGAGTCCAGCGCCGGCTGGCTGCGGGCGCGCACCACCAGTTCCGTCCAGAACTTGCCGTCGCCATATTTCGGGTAGGAGCCGATGATCGTGTCCGGATGCGCCTTCTGGATGTCGCCCAGCGGCCCGCCGATCAGGCCTTCGCCGAACGGGCATTCCACGGTTGCCGACAGCATTTTGGTGCCAGCCCGCAATGTCGGCACGACATTGTCGAGCATCGCCTGGAAAATCGCCGGCACGCCGGCCATGACATGGACGTTGCCGATGCGAAAGCCCGGCGCAACCGACACTGGATTATCGATGTGGTCTGCCCCGCGCGGCATCCGCGCCATGCGCTTGCGCGCTTCGGTGTATTCGATGCCGCGGGCGGCGTAGCTTGCCTCAAGCAGGGCGTAGGCCTTGGCGTTGTATTCGCATGGCACGCCAAAGGCCTTGGCAACCGAATCGGCGGTGATGTCGTCATGCGTCGGGCCGATGCCGCCGGTGGTGAAGACATAAGTATAGCGGGTGCGCAGCGCATTCACCGCAGCGACGATCTCGTCTTCCTCGTCCGCAACGATGCGCACTTCCTTGAGGTCGATGCCGATCGCCGTCATGATCTCGGCGAGGTGGCCGATGTTCTTGTCCTTGGTGCGGCCGGACAGAATCTCGTCGCCGATGACGAGCATGGCGGCGGTGACGATTTCGGTCATGGCAGGCTCCGGCAAACGGGTCGCCTGAGATAGCGCGGCAAACGGCCGGCGGCAATGCCGCCAAACGACGGATCCACCTGTGCCACCTCCCTTGCAGTGGAGCCGTCGGCGGGTGATGCTGCGCCGGTTTGGGCGCTGAGGGAAAGATGCCGGTATCAATTCTGCTATGGCTACCCGGCGCGCTGTTTCTGCTGGCGCTCGTCGTGGCAGCCTATCCGCTGCTGGCGACGCTGCGGATCGCGGCGAAGGCCGAAAGGCTGGTGCCGGCCAGTGGCAGATTCATCGAGATCGACGGCAACCGCATCCATTATGTCGAGACGGGCGAGGGGCGGCCGATCGTCTTCCTGCACGGCCTCGGCGCGCAGCTTCATCAATTCGGCCACACGCTGTTCGGACGGTTCGGCCCGGACTATCGGCTGATCGCGCTCGACCGTCCGGGCTCCGGCTATTCGGTGCGGGCCAGGGCCGCCAGCGGACGGCTGTCCGAGCAGGCCGAGGTCGTGCGGCATTTTATCGACGCGCTTGGGCTGGAAAAGCCGCTGGTCGTCGGTCATTCGCTGGGTGGCGCCATCGCGCTGACGCTGGCTGTCGAGCATCCAGAGGCGATTTCCGGCATCGCCTTGCTGGCACCGCTGACCCATCTGGAGCCGGACGCGCGCGAGAAGTTCGGCCCGCTGTATATTAAGTCGCCGCTGCGGCGCCGGATCATGGCTTGTACGGTGGCGATCCCGGCGGCTCTCAAATATGCCGAAGCGACGCTTGCCTTCATTTTCGCGCCGCAGACGGCGCCGGCCGACTATATGGTCGAGGGCGGCGGCTGGTGCGGGCTCAGGCCAAGCCATTTCTACGCGACATCGACCGATGTCGTGGCGATCGCGCACGACCTTGGCCGCATCGAGCAACGCTATGGCGAGATCACCTTGCCGGCCGGCATTCTGTTTGGTGCTTCCGATCGCGTGCTGGGCATCGATATCCACGGCTGGCCGCTGATGGAAAAGATCAGCGGGCTCGATTTCGAACCTGTCGAGGGGCTTGGCCACATGCCGCAATTCGTTGAGCCGGAACGGGTCGTCGCTTTCATCGAACGCATTGCCGACCGCGCATTTGCGCCGAAGTCCGACACCAGCAGCTGACACCCTCCCGGAACGCGGTCTCGGCCGGCAGGGTGCCGCCCCGGGCATCCCGGCCGCCGGGAATACCTCCGAACTTAATCACGTCGGCTATTCCTTCACGGCTCCGGTCATCGAGGAAACATAATGCTCGACAAAGAACGAATAGAGCACCACCACCGGCAGCGAGCCGATCAGCGCTCCCGCCATCAGCGCCCCCCATTCATAGACGTCCGAGCGCACCAGCTCGGTGAGCACGCCGACCGGCACAGTCTTGTTTTCGGACGACTGGATGAAGGTCAAGGCGTAGATGAACTCGTTCCATGACAGCGTGAATGCGAAGATGCCGGCGGAAATCAGGCCCGGCACCGATAGCGGCAGCACGATCTTGGTGAGGATCTGCCAACGGCTCGCCCCGTCGATCAGCGCGCATTCTTCCAGCTCGAACGGGATCGAGCGGAAATAACCCATCAGCAGCCATGTGCAGAACGGGATCAGGAAGGTCGGATAGGTGAGGATGAGCGCGAACGGCGTGTCGTAAAGACCAAGGTTGAACACCATCACAGACAGCGGAATGAACAGGATCGAGGGCGGTACGAGATAGGCGAGGAACACCGCGAGGCCGACCTGCCGCGCCCCGGAGAACCGCAAGCGCTCGATCGCGTAGGCAGCGAACACCGCAGCCAGCAGCGACAGGAACGTAGCGGCGGTCGAGATGATGATCGTGTTGAGCAGCCAGCCCGGGTAAGACGTCTCGAAGAGCAGGTAGCGGATATGCTCGAGCGTCGGATGCACCACCCAGAACGGATTGAAATTGGCGTAGTCGGTCATCTCGAGGTTGGGCTTAACCGCCGTGATCGTCATCCAGTAGAACGGAAACAACAGCACGATGACGAAGATCAGCAACGGCAGGTAGACCGTCACCACGCGGCGCGGCAAACTCTGCAGGTAGCCCATGCCGCCTTCGTCGAGTTCCGGGCGTTTGCTCGTTTCGATCGCGGTCATGTCAATCTCCGCCGCCCTGCTGCCATTTGCGGCGTTGCAGGCCAAAATAGCTGAACAGGATCGCCGCCAGCAGGAACGGGATCATGGCGACCGCGATCGCGGCGCCTTCGCCAAGCTGGCCTCCGGAAATGCCGCGCTGGAACGACAGCGTCGCCATCAGGTGCGTGGCATTCACCGGCCCGCCGCGTGTCAGCACATAGATCAGCTGGAAGTCGGTGAAGGTGAACAGCACCGAAAACGTCATGGTGATGGCGATGATCGGCGTCAGCAGCGGCAGCGTCACATAGCGGAACAATTGCCAGCGGCTGGCGCCGTCGAGCGTGGCGGCCTCGTAGAGCGACTGCGGGATCGTCTGCAGGCCGGCAAGCAGCGTGATCGCCACGAAAGGAATGCCGCGCCAGACGTTGGCGGCGATAACCGAAGCCCGCGCATTCTCCGGATCGCCGAGGAAGTTGATGCGATGGTCGATCAGGCCCATTTCCATAAGCGCCCAGGACAGGATCGAGAATTGCGAATCGTAGATCCACCAGAAGGCGATCGCCGACAGCACCGTCGGCACCACCCAGGGCAGCAGGACGATCGCGCGGAAGAACGACTTGAACGGCAGGTTCTGGTTGAGGATAAGCGCCAGCCACAGGCCGAGCACAAACTTCAGGACCGAGGCGCTGATCGTGTAGAGCAAGGTGTTGAAGACGGAGAGCCAGAAGACGGCGTCATCCCACAGATATTCGTAGTTCTCGATACCGATGAAGATGCCGGGGCGGCCGATGCGGGCATCGGTGAAGCCGAGCCAGACGCCGAGCCCGAGCGGATAGGTCAGGAAGACCAGCAGCAGCGCCGCCGCCGGCAGCATGAAGCCGAAGCCAAGCGCGTTATGACTTTCGGACACGAACGTCAGAATGCGCGACAGCGCCGACCGGCGTGGCTGAGCGGCAGCGGAGGTCACGGCCATGGGTCGGCTCCTCTAAGGTCTCATTGAACGGCCGGGCGGCCATGCGCGGTTCGAAGCCGGGCAGCATGGCTGCCCGGCTGAACCCGGCTCAAACGCGATAGTAGCGGTTTGCGCGCTTCTCGGCTTCTTCCATCGCTTCTTGCGGCGTCGCCTGGCCTGTCACCGCCTTGGCGAACATGTCGACCAGCACATAATCGGCCATGGTCGCTGCCGAGGCATAGCCAAGCGGGCCGGCATAGCCGTTGGGCCGCAGCGTCGCCGAGGCCTTGGCGTAGGCGGCATTGTTCGGATCGGCCGTCCACACCGGGTTGTTGTCGAAGGCCTTGAGCGTCTGGCAGCAATAGCCTGCCGACGACGTGATCCACTGCGACATTTGCGGATCCTCGAACATGAACTGCAGGTAGGCCTTGGCGGCGTTGGGGTAGGGCGTGTAGTCGAAGATCACGGCCGTGGTGACCTGGAACAGCTCGACGGATTTTCCGACCGGGCCGATCGGCAGGTTGGTGGTGCGGATGTCCTTGGCCATCTCGGCCAGTTTCGGATCCTTGTCCTTGTTGATCTTGGCGGTGTTGTAGGCCGAAATGCCGTTGGCGATGACGCTCAATTCGCCGGCCAGGAAGGCGCGGTTGTTGTTGACGTCGAGCCAGCTTTCGGTACCGGGAATGAAGGTCTTGTAGAGCTGCTGCGCGTATTCGATCGCCTTCAGCGTCTCGGGGCTGTTGATCGTCACCTTGCTGCTCTCGTCGACCATCTGGCCGCCATGGCTCCACAGCAGCCAGTGGGCGTAGTTGTTGCCATCGCCGACGCCGTGGCCGTGCGTGAAGCCGGCCGGGTGCCCCTTCGCCTGCAATGCCTTGCAAAGCTCGAGCAGGCCTGCCGTGTCCTTCGGAAATTCGGAGAAGCCAGCCTCTTTCACCCAGCTTTCACGATAGACGATGGCATTGCCGATGGTCGCCAGCGGCAGGCCGAGGAACTTGCCTTGCCGTGTCGCATATTGGTGCGGTCCATCGTGCCAGCCGCCATATTTCGAGCCGAGATATTCGCCCAGCTCCGTCACGTCGTGCAGCTTGTCGGGATATTGGTGCGGGTCGTCGAACCAGACGAACATCAGGTCCGGGCCGGAGCCGACATTGGCGGCGACCGCCGCCTTGGGACGGATGTCCTCCCAGCTTTCCTTGTCGACGCGGACCTCGACACCGGTCGCTTCGGTAAAGCGCTTGGTGTTGGCCAGCCATTGATCCTCGTCGCCCTGCACGAAAGGCGACCAGCGCAGCAGCCTGAGCTTGGCGCCGTCCTCGGGCTTGTATTTCAACCCCTCCTGGGCAAAGGCGGGAGAGCCGACGAGCCGGCTTCCCAAGGCTCCCGCCGCAACGCCGGCGGTGGTGCGGATCACGTCACGTCTGGTGAATTTCATGCTCGCTTCCTCCTGCTTATTGTCCTTGCCGTCCTACTGCCTGATGGGCGTTTCGAACCGCTGACCGGTTTCGCCGTGAAAGAGGTGGATGAGGCCAGGCTCGGCCGTAAGCCGGATGGTTTCGCCCGGCGTGAAGGAATGGCGTTCGCGGAAATTTGCGACGATCTCATCGCCGCCGGCGGTGCGGCCGATGAGCTGCACTTCGGACCCTGTCGGCTCGACCACCACGACGGTGACCGGAATGCCCTGATTGTCGGACAGCCGTAAATGCTCGGGCCGTATCCCCAGCACGACCGGCTCACCATTGCCGATGGAAAGTGCCGAGGCCAACGGGACCGAAATCCCGCCGGCGCCGCGAAATGACGGCGAGCCGTCGCTTACGATGTCGCCTCTGAGCATGTTCATGGCGGGCGAGCCGATGAAACTGGCGACAAACAGATTGTTCGGCCGGTCGTACAACTCGAGCGGCGGCCCGATCTGCTCGACGATGCCGTCATGCATGACGACGATCTTGTCGGCCATGGTCATCGCCTCGATCTGGTCGTGGGTGACGTAGACCGTCGTCGTCTTCAGGCGCTGGTGCAGTTCCTTGATCTCGGCGCGCATCTGCACCCGGAGCTTGGCATCGAGATTGGACAGCGGCTCGTCGAACAGGAAAACCTGCGGATCGCGCACGATCGCCCGGCCCATGGCAACGCGCTGGCGCTGGCCGCCGGAAAGCTGGCGCGGATAGCGGTCGAGCAGCGGAACCAGTCCCAGGATTTCGGCCGCGCGCCGCACGCCGGCATCGCTCTCCGTCTTGGGAACGCCCTTGAGCATCAGCGAGAACGCCATGTTCTCGGCGACCGTCATATGCGGATAGAGCGCATAGTTCTGGAAGACCATGGCGACGTCGCGCTCCTTTGGCGCAACGTTATTGACGACACGTTTGCCGATCGCGATCTGGCCGCGCGAGATCTTTTCCAGGCCGGCGATCATCCTGAGCAGGGTCGACTTTCCGCAACCCGAAGGACCGACCAGCGTGACGAACTCGCCGTCGTTTATATCGACGCTGACCCCGTGCAGGACCTCGACGGTCCCAAATGATTTGTAGACATCGCCGATTGCGACAGACGCCATCGATCTCCTCCCGATTGATTCCTGCAACGACTTCGAAGGAAACCGCTTTCCTGCCTGGCCCGCGACGGCGCCCAGGCTCCTCCCCGGTCACGCGCGATGTGAGACGGTAGCGCTACCAAACCGACCTGTAAAGCACGCCGGCATCACCTGGATATCGGCGCACACTCTAATCCGAAACCTCGGTCTGCGGCCGGTCGCGGCCGTCGGCGAGCTCGTCGTGCCATTTGCCGTCGGCGTCCTCGTACTGGATGCCGTCGGTGTTGCCGGCGACCTGCTGTTCGGCCGAAGCGATCTCGGCGGCGCGTAACGCGTCCTGATGGGTGGGGAACGTTTCGGAGAATGTCGAGCCGACCTTGTAGGCCCAGCCTCCGTCATGCTCGACGATCTTGTAGGTCAGTTTCGCCATGAAACCCTCCGGTTGAAAGCCCGTTGCCTCAATGCAGCCTGTCGTCGGCCAGTCTGTCGTCTGGCAGCCTGTCATCTGCGACCAGCACGTCCGATTCCCTGGCGGCTTCGATCAGTGCCCGGCGCGCATCCGCCGTCGAACGATAACCTTCCAGCACTTTTAGGCAAGTGTCGAGGGCATCACGATGACGCGGCCCGCGGTTGAGTGGCCAGATCGTCATCAGGCACTCCGCCGCCTCCTGGGCGCTGCGGATCTGCCGATATTTGCCGACATGGCCGAGTTCGACCACGACCGGCTTTTCAAATGGCTTGCTGTCCATCATCGCCGCCAACGCGGAGCGGCCGATTTGGTTGCAACTGCTTTTTAGCTCAGGCGAAAATAGCTCAATAGCCGCAGTCGTTGCGCAGCCAGCGTGCATTCGCCCAGCCGGTGCGGCCGCCGAAATCGACCTTGTACCAGTTTCCGCGGCGGTCGAAGATCTCGGTTTGGTCGCCGTTGAACAATTGCCCGACCATGCGCGACGACGAGTTCGGCCGGGCCCGAACGGCGAGAAAGCCGCTTCCCGTCGCCAGATTGTAGTGCCTGGAAAGTCCGTGCACCGTGCCTTCGCAATATTGCGCCCCGGCCGGCGTCGGCGCGGCGAACGACAGCTCGGCCACAACCGCGGCGGCGGCCGCAATGGAAATCCCCCTGAACGACATGTCTCTGCTCCCCCAACCCGCCGCGCCAGCCGCGGCCCCCGGCCACCCTACACCGGCAGAGGATCCATGCGAAGCTGTGCTGGCCCGTCCAGCGAGACGAACCCGCCGTCAGTTCGCCGCCTTCATCCAGTGCTGCATCGTCGTCACCGAGCGGGCAAGCTGCGGCGCCGGGTGGATTTTTTCACCGAAGGTGGCCGCGGCGCGCCAGCCCCAGCGCGGATCGGCAAGAAAGGCGCGCGCCAGCGCCACCATGTCGGCGCGGCCGTCGGCGACGATCGCCTCGGCCTGTTTCGGATCGTCGATCAGGCCGACGGCCCGCGTCGGGATGCCGACGGCCTTGCGCACCGCTTCGGCCAGATGCACCTGGTAGCCGGGCCCGGAGGGCAGCTTCTGCAAGGGCGAGTTGCCGCCGCTCGAGCAGCAGAGATAGGCGACGCCGGCTTCCTTCAGCGCTTTTGCCACTTCGATCGCATCCTCGACCTCGAAGCCGCCATCGACCCATTCCTTGATCGACAGACGCGCGCCCAGCATCAGCCTGGGCGTCGCCTTCTTTACCGCCTTGGCGATCTCGACGGCGAAACGCATGCGGTTCTCCAGCGAGCCGCCCCAGCGGTCGGTGCGCCGGTTGGACAGCGGCGACAGGAATTGGAAGATCAGATAGCCATGCGCGGCATGCAGCTCGATGAAGTCGAAGCCGGCGCGCTCGGCCCGCCGCGCCGCATCGGCGAAGCGTTCGATGATTTGCAGGATCTCGTCGTCCTCCAGCGCCCGCGGCACCTGCCAGCCGGTGTCGTAGGCGATCGCCGAGGCCGACACGATCGGCCACGGATCCTGATCGGCATGCAGCGGGCCGCCGCCCTCCCAGGGTTTCCGGTTGGAGGCCTTGCGCCCGGCATGGGCAAGCTGCGTACCGAATTTCGTGCCCGGTGCGGCGACACGCTTGGCTGCATCCAGCGTGCGTCGCGCGGCCGCCTCGTTGTCCTCGGAATAAAGGCCGAGACAGCCATGCGAGATGCGGCCGCGCCGTTCGACATCGGTCATCTCGACGGTGACCATGCCAGCGCCGGACATCGCCAGGTTCATCCAGTGATAGAGATGCCAATCGCTGGCCGAGCCGTCCTCGGCCGAATACTGGCACATCGGCGCGACCGCGATGCGGTTGGGGAAGGTGAGGCCGTCGAGGGTGATCGGCTGGAAAAGCGATGAGGTCATGAAAAACTCCGGAGAGGGTTGCCGCTATTTAGGCAGCCGATTGTGCCAGCGCCAGACACGAGACGGTGAACCGGCGCACCAGGCATGTTTGAAATTCAGGTCAGGCCGGCATCACCTGAATATCAACATGCCTGGACCAATTGCTGACCCGATTGCACGAACCGCCGTTCGCGGCTACGCCTTGCCGCGGCAGCAGGGAGTCCACCATGGAAGATCGCATTCGCATCCGCTCCGAGGAAGTCCTTTCCGACGAGTGGGCGGTTTTGAAAAAGACCGTCTTCGACTACCGCCGGCGCGACGGCAAATGGGAAACGCACACCCGCCAGACCTACGATCGCGGCGACGGCGCGGTGATCCTGCCTTTCGATCCGGAGCGTTCGACGGTGCTTCTGGTGCGGCAGTTCCGCTACCCGGCCTACGTCACCGGCCACAAGGAGCCGCTGATCGAGGCCTGTGCCGGCCTGCTCGACGAAGACGATCCCGAAACCTGCATCCGCAAGGAGGCCGAGGAGGAACTCGGCTATCGGCTGAAGGACGTGCAGCGGCTGTTTTCGCCCTATATGAGCCCCGGCAGCGTCACTGAGCGGCTCTGGTTTTTCGTCGCCCGCTACTCGCCCGCCGACCGCATTTCCGACGGCGGCGGCGCGCATGACGAAGGCGAAGACATCGAGGTTTTGGAAATGCCGCTAGACGAGGCACTGGCCGGCATCCACGACGGTCGGATTATCGACGCCAAGACGATTATCCTGATCCAGCATTTGAAGCTGAACCCGATCGGGGGGTGAACGGCTTTGCCGCAACGGGCTGAGATGCAGCTGAAAGGGAACAGATCTATGATTATCAAAAACTTGCCGAAGTGGTTGGGTGCGACTTCGATGGCTGTCTTTCTCCTGGCATCGATTACCCCGTCACACGCTGAATCCTATTCCAACCTGCAAAGCAAAGGATACAAGACCGGCAAGCTGTCGCGAGGTGCATCAGGCTCGCTGGGCTGGTTCGTGTCCAACGGCGAGAAAAAATACTTCTGCAGAATGCGAGCGGCGCGAGCCTATATCGGCACTACAGGGATGGTCGCTTTTACTGCCGCCGGTCGGCAAATCTCGTTGGACAGGGAAGTCTACGAAAAATACGCCGGATTTGATGCATCCATTCCGCAGCTTTCAGACCTGAAGGCTGGTAAGCTCAACAAGCGAGCTGTCGGTAATTGCGGTCCCGCAAAGTGAACCGCCCTTAAGCTGTCTTGGCAAATCCAAATCTGGTGCGGACGACGGGAATCGAACCCGTACGATCGGAGATCGAGGGATTTTAAGTCCGTTGCGAGGGTTGGTGTGGGCGACGGGATTTGAACCCGTAAGTGCTTGAAACACCGGCAGATTTTAAGTCTGCTGCGTATACCAGTTCCGCCACGCCCACCTCCCACATTGTGGGGAAATCCCACCAGTCTCCCACATGGTTTCCCACACGGTCGGCCTAGGATTTGCCGTTCACTACCACGAGCCTCGGAGCCGCGCCACCTTCGAGCGCCGTGAGGTTGTCGAGCAGATGGTTCGGCGCAAGGTGGGCGTAGTTCAGGGTGGTCTGGATCGACTTGTGACCCATCCAGATTTGGACGCGACGGATGTCTATCCCACGGATGATCTGCCACGAGCAGCATGTGTGCCGCGTGGTGTAGACTAGGCACGCGCGTCCTATGGCAGCTCGGGCCGTGGAAATGCCTCCGTGCAAGCCTTCGGCTCGCCCATGGCGTGCGTGGCATAGATCAGGCAGCGAATAGCCGTGGCGCGGCGACGACCAAAGTAATCGGCCCCAAGCGTGGCCGCCAAATTGGCGACTTGCAGAACAATGAGTACTGTGATGGCGGTTTTCATGGTCTTTTCCCCCCTGGCCGGCGCGGCCCCAAATTCAGTGCATCAATCCCACGAAATGCCCGCCACCGCCACTGGCAGCCCCTACGTATACGCGGAGCTAGAGACAGGGCAAGGTTTGCCGATGTGCGTTGCCGATGTGCCCCTAGCATTGCACCTAGCGTTGAACCGTAGGGTTATCGCCGGGTCATTTTGTGACAGATTGTCAATTGGCAAAAGCACCGATTGGCAGGGAAGCGTAGGAACATTTGCCTATGCCTTGCCACCTCCAAGCGCCTAGATCATCCCCCTAATGGCCGATAAGAGATACATTATCCTGTTTGCCCCATTGAAATCATTCGACAATTTGCCGTGTTGTGGGAATGATTGTGGGACGGAAGGCGACCCGAGCGGCACGACGTGGGAAACGAAGGGGTCTTCGTGCGAGCCGGTTATCTGATCGCCCGCGCGGAGCCGTGTCTCATGTGCTGCACGCCTATTCCGGCGCGAGCACGCAAATGTACGACCTGCGGCGAATTTCAGGACTGGCGGCGGTTCATTCCATGGGGAAATTCTACGCTCGCGCTGCTCACCGCTTTGATTTCGGTCACGACCGCCACGGTCGTATTTCAAAACAAAGGTACCGCTCGCTCATTTGTTGACACAGGGCTGACGTGCATGATGCTCGTGCGTAAGCCACTACCCAAATCGGGCTATGATGACTTGGTCTTTCGAGATGATGACATCTCTCATGTCGCGGTGATCAAGTACCTTCGAGCATCGACCCCAGCGGGGGGCTTGTGGAGACGGGTAAGCTGGCCCCTTACAACTACGTCAGGACAAGCGTAAGACGTGTCGCTTACAAACCGGACCAAAAGGACTTTGCAAATAGCTGTAACTACCACAGCATCAGTGAAGGTGGTGGCGTACAGTCGACTAATCGCGTCATTCCCTCCATCACAGGGATGTTGGCAATCTACCACTCCGGGATAGACGAGACCACGCCACCTCCGCCAAAATGAGTGAGGCACAGTCGTGGCGCTAGTTAATTGTGTCGGCCACGCTAAGTTCCCCTCATGGCAACCCATTGGTTCTCCCCTCCGGTGTACGTCAAGACCGACCGACCTGGGGTCACCTACGGCTGCAACAATGTCGAGGGTGCCGCCGAGGAACTCCTGAAGTGGACCAAGAGGGGCCCGAAGTGGAAGAAGGCGGTGGAAACCTGCATGGCCGCAATGGAAGCCGAAGTGCCTACCCAGGATGCCCGCAGGGCATTCGAGGCGGCGGCCAAGGAAGAGAAGATGTTCCTTACTCCTGTATAGCCCTGCATTATGCTCGACGAAGCAGATGTGTAGGGACACTGGTTGCTATCAATCGACTACTGTAGAGGTGGACATCCGTGATTGAACTTCTAGAAAGGATGGGCAAAAGAGACCCTTCTGATTGGATATTGACGCGAGACGAGTGCCCGAAGCTATATGACCATCTTCAAACAATTAATTGGGTATTTAAAGGCATGCTCCTAGTGGCCACGCTTTTTTCCTGCTTCTTACCTGCAAGTTTATTAATGACGCATGCTGTTACGATCGTGAAGCCATTTTGGCTTGAAAATTTTTATTCCGTTGGCAACAATTATCGATACTTTATTGCTATGGACGGGTTGTCTATTCGCTATATTATATCGCTCGCTGCTGGAATATATATATTGGTCGCTTCGCTGGCGGCGCTATGTGTTCTATTTTGTTTCTTATTAAGTTCAGAATTAAAGCCACTAACTGCTTTTCAAGTGAGGGCATCTGTGGTCAATGTCGTTGGTTTCGCTGTTTGCATTTGCATCCTTCTTTGTATTGAATATGGGCAAACAAACGTTCCAGACGAAGTCTCCTTTTGGAGAAAGTTGTTTTCAAGTAATTGGGTAATTCTTTCCAATTCAATACTTGTCCTTGTAGCATACATGACATTTTCCTATGTTTTGATAGCGACCGCAAAGTTAATAAAGTCCGGTGGGAGGGTCGATCACAAGCCGCAATAGGATGGGCGGGCACGGACAAGGTACGACTCCGACTGAGGTGCCTGGTCACATAGCGGCCTATATGCTCCACATGACGGCTTCGACCCTCGTATTTCTAACGACCGCCGAGGAGGCGATGGCTAAATAGGTGGGAATGCAGAGCCCTAAGGCTGCCCCAACCCCCTCCTTCGGTAGATAGGTACTGGTCTCCTGTGTCCCTGTGCCCCCTCGGCTACACCCTGAGGAGAACTTCAGGGGAACCTAAGGGCAGCCTTGCTGTAAGGCTCTCAGGTGGCACCCTAAGGTACATTCTAAGGGAAGCCATCGGGGGTAGTCCTAGTGGTGCCGGTATTCCCTGAGAGGGTCCTGAGGGGGCTGGTCTAGAAGAACCGAGGGGCCGACTGAAAGGAGCCACCGAGGGCATTATCCATGAACCTAGCCAGCTCCTGATCCAACAGGATCCATGAACCTAGCCAGCTCCTGATCCAACAGGTCCTGCTTCCTCTGCTCTACCGCTATGGTCGTGTTCCTGGCCATCCATTCCAGCCAGTAGGCGACACAGCCTGCCACAGCGTCCAGTCGGTCGTCATGGGCGAGGGAGCCTCAGTTACGGGTGATCCTGGTCATCTGGTAGAACAGGCGGAACTTGTTGACCTCGTCAGGGATGAAGGCAGCGGTGCTGTCGTAGTCCCACTCGACCACCGAGGAGCAGACCACCAGACGGTGCTGGTTCATGATCGGTTCGAGGGTGTCGATGATGCGAGCTTCCTTCTGAGCCTTGGCCCACTCAGCGTCCTCGATCAGGACCGGGTACTTGATCTGCGACCGAGAGCGGAGGAGCTGCAGGCGAGGTGGGAGACCACGTCGTGGTCCATGTCCTTGATTAGCTTGGCAGCCACGGCGCGGGGGCCAGGACGACCCCCAAAGACCTCATCGACGAACTTGGTAATCCCTGCCGCAACAGGGCCGACAGCACTCTCCAAGATCGAGCGCCCCGTGTCCGTATCGTAACCTCTCTCGTTGTCGAAGTTTTTACGGATCCGCGAGAGGTAGCGATCCCGCCCGAGGCCCGACATTTCGATCTCCAGCTCGATTTGCCTCGCTCCAGCTCGATTTGCCGCTGGAGCATAAAATCGTGGTGAGACATTCAGTTTCCTTGCGAGGCTGTCAGCCATGACGCTGGCTTAGTGCGCCGCGTCGGGGAGGCTGAGCTGGATGGCGAAGAGGCAGAGCTTGATCTCCTCGTAGGAGAGGTCGCTGTGCTGCATCGGACGATGGATGCCCTTGCGGTTCTGAGCCATCAGGCGACTGCCGAGAGATCGTGGTCGTGATGCGTTAATGGGGTTGGCTGGACTAGCTTTGAAGGCGATGTCCTAAACACCGTCCTCTCCTACTCCAATGCGAGCGCCTAGTTTCCCGCAAGTTGAGATCAGCAAGGCGCCTCGCAGCGCCCTTGAACGTGGTGTCCATGATGTTTTTCTGTGTTTTTGTGGGGGGCAGGCTTTTCTTGGCCACGACTTATGAATAGTAGAAGGTAACGAGCGCTATATTTCTGCGATCTCTAATTTAGGAGTATATGATTTGTGGTGGTCAAGGTTCAAAAGAGGTTTTGCAGGAACATGGGAGGATAGACTGGACGGGATATTCTCATTGGAGATCGACTATGCTGGGAAATCCATTCTCGATGTTGGCTGCAATATGGGTGTTGTCGCCTATGAGATCTCCAAGCTGAAACCCAGCTCGATCCACGGGATCGACATTGCCAAGCCGCACATCGAGACCGCAAAGATGTTGTTGAGTGGCTCCCCGGTACATGCCAGGTTCGATCGCCTAAACCTCGGCAGCCGGCGCCTCGGCAATATCCTTCTACCGAAATACGATATCGTCCTGCTGCTGGCCGTCTATCAGCACATGCAGCGCAACATCGGCCCAGGCAAGGCGCGAAGGGTGC
>NZ_JAMYOL010000030.1:0-63636 GCF_040319815.1 Mesorhizobium sp. M0854 | reverse complement strand
CTCACCGATAAGGACGGCGTGAGCAAGGGCGGCTTCTATCCGGAAGGAATGAACGGCACCCTGAAGAGCACCTGAGCCGCTCGCGACAGGCGATCGGATCGCCGGAAGAGACGCAGCGGGCCTGCGGGCGGGCGAGTTCAACCCTTTTTCCAGGCTGCGAGCAACGGGCCGTTGCTTCCATAGACAGGGTCCTTGTGCGGACGGCCGACCCTGGGGATCGTGACGACTGCCTTGGCATGGTCGGCGGCGGTCGTACACAGGTCATAGGTGCCGGATGGAGGATAGGCGCCGACAACCAGAAAATCGTCGGATGCGGAAAGACGCTGGTGCCCGGTGCCGGCCGGAAGAACCGCGACGTCGCCGGCCTTCAGCGGCAGCGTTCGTCCCTTGCTGCCGCCAAAGCGGACCTTGGCCGTGCCGCGCGCAACGCCCAGCACCTCGTGTATACGCGAATGGTAGTGGACGTAGTCGTAGATGCCATTGCGCCAGCTATCGCCCCAGCCATTTGCCTCGAAAAGCGCCTCGATGACAGCCGCCGGATCGAAGTCTTCGGGCAACTTCACAGCGCCACGATAGACGACAAGCGGCCAGAACGGATGGTTGGGCACCAGGCCATCATCGCTGAAGCGAAATTCATTCGGTTTGCGCGGCGTCAGGAGGTCGGCGACCTCTCGCCGGCCCGGCCTGGCGACGCCGGTGACCTGCTCGACGGCTTTCTTCGTGGTTTGCAAAATGCTCATGACGTGGCCTTGCGCTGGTCGGAAGTTTCATGCGGGTTAACTGGCTGCATGGCGGGTCGGTTCCGCTGAGGGCAGAGTTCCGCGATCTGTACGGTCGGCATTTGACGTCCGGGCACATCGAAGCCGCCCAAGTTTCAAGACTTGAACACCGCAAGCACGTGAAGATCCAATCGGTCCCGCCGCTGTGTCGTCCCATGGCACGGATGAGACGCTACACTGTTTTGCCACAGCGCTCGCGACAGCTCGCGAAACGGGCGACCCGCAGAGGCTTTTTTCGTGTTATGATGCACTTGCAACGCGCGTAATCTCGACCTCGGCAATATGGCAAAGGTCGAACGCAATTTTTGCCCTGGCGTCGCCCAGCATGGACTCAACTCCGGATGGCTGGGTGTGCTTATCCGGGGCGAGGAGGTTGTCCATGTCCACGACTAACGTCGAACGCCCGCTGCAGCCGGGCGACCGGGCGCCGAATATTATTCTCGATGCGATCTCCCGCGAAGGCAAGATCGCGCTCGATGATTTTCGAGGCCGTAGCCCGTTGTTGATCGGTTTGTTCCGAGGCCTGCACTGTCCGTTCTGCCGGCGCCATGTCGCGGCGATGGCGCAACTTAAGCCGGCCCTGCGTGAGAAAGGCGTCGAATGCCTGGCGGTGGTCAATACACCGGTAGAGCGGGCGCGGCTCTATTTCCGTTACCACCCGGCACCCGATCTTCTCGCCGCATCCGACCCGGAGCGGGCCTCGCACCGTGCTTTCGGCTTGCGCGAGGTCGGGATGGACACGGTCATGGCGATCCGTATCGATCTGCCGGGCGAGTTGCCCGAGCCTATGGACGTCATGGCAATGTACGAGTTTCTTAACAAGAAGGAAGGATATGAGATTACGGGAGCCGACCAGCAGGCGATGGCTTCCGGCCAGGGGCAGCTTGTCGGTCAGTTCCTAATCGACCGGGCGGGCATCGTACGCTGGAACTTCACTGAAGTTCTGGAGGATGGCCTCAATACCTTCAAGGCGCCCAATCCGGAGGAATTGATGTCAGCGGCTTCCCAAGTTGCACATTGATGGGCTGCGGAAATAGGCGGCTGACAACTCGCTCGACGACCGCGCCCTTCCCGCTCACTACCGGGGAACGGCCGTCCTGGGTCAGAACCTGAGGATCGTGGATGACCGCTTCGCGCCGCGTCTCGGTCATTCCACTGGCCACTGCCGCCCTCCAGAAGCGGACATCGCTGAAGTCAACACGACCCCGTGAACTTACGCTACATACGAGCGTTGCTGTCGAGAAGTGATAACTCATAGACGCCGTTTAGAACACCAACCCAGCCAGAAATCTCTGATAGTCCTCTGGCAGGCCATGCTGCCGCGCCCCGTCACGGATATGGGCTAGATAGATGGCGTTCGGCGGAGGGGGGTTGTGGGTGGCCACCGCCACATATGTTTCTACGGCTGTAGGCACCCCTCCAAGTTCAACGATGACCGGAACGCGATTGTAGCCGTTCCTGTCAGCTGAGCGGTCGGCGCGATAGCCTTCGCTCCGGTCCAAGGCTTCGAGGTCGCCGGCACTAAGCCGATGGACTACTCCCCAAACGTCGTGGCCGTGCGCTGGTTCGATAGAGGACACGCCGCATTCCCGACGGTTCGACAGACGCGGGAATATAAGCCGGTGGCCACGAAGTACCGCAGTGCCAACCTTCACACGGTTGGGACAGCGAGTATCCATCTGCGCATCGTCCATGTTTGAGCCGTATCCAAATACAAGGGCCATTAGATCACCTGGGCAACAAGGCGTTCAAAAGGAAGCGATTGCTCAGGCGGCGCCGAGCCTGATTTCCTCCATTCGTATCGAATGCGGTTGTCAGACTTGTCCGACTATACGCTTCTTGGATTTGACTATGCTCCGGCTGCCGCAACCGATGCAATAGCTGAAACTGAGCTAGCAGGCGGCGCAACTTTGGTCTTATGAAACTCAATGACCTCCGCGATAGCTGTCAGCAATGGCTCAAATCCACCAAAATTTACGGTCCCCTTGTTCGCCGCGACCACCTTGGTGGCGAATACTTTCTTCCCGTAAAATTTGCTTCCGTCCTTTTCAGCATTAGTCTTGTCGAATTTCTTGCCGTCATAAGGGGTATCGAGAAGCGCTTGATCAAACAGCTGCTCGATAGGAGTGTCCTTGTTGCCCACCTTCGGTATGGGTACCACGTATAGGTTCGAGCCGAGATAATACCAAGCTTGCGAGCCATCCACCTTCCTACCGGTCTTTTTCTCAACCGCGTCGAAAAGCTTTTGTGATCCGCTATCGGAATCCCCTATCAGGATCAGGGGGTGCTTTGCGCCGCTTTTGAATTTCTTTATGCGGCCTGCATACGTGAACGCTAGCTTCCCAAGCTCACCGGCCCCGCCGCTCAATTGCTGCAGCGCCGCCGACGTTTTGGTGTACTTGAAGAGCTTGATCTTCAAATCTCCGGCCGCGTTCGTGAGGGAAGGATACTTTAGCGCGAGCGCCTGAATCGCGGACTTGATGTAAATGTTATCCGTAACCCCCTCGCATAGGAGTACGGGACGCTCGATACCGTAGAGGTCGGCATAATCCGCGAACTTTTCGAATAGTTTTGTGCTGGCCCACGGTTTCGGAGTCTTGGGCTTCTCTTCGGTATCTTCAGGCGTAATTCTGACCTTCGGCCCCTTTCCACGGACCTGGTAGATGTAGGCGAGGCGTCCCCTCAGCTTCTTGCGAGGGAATGGCTGCTTTACGCCTGCAACTTTTGTGAAGCACTCACCGTCCATGAAGAGGTAGTGGCACATGGCGGCGACAGTTGCGTAGTAGTCAGCCGGAATGTTCACCTTCTGGTTGACAACGACGCCGGTCACTTCCTGTCGTGAATAGTCGAGTTGCATGCGGGTTTTGGCTGGGTTTAGCTCGAATCCGGCCCGCGCAATTGCCTTCAGGAGCTTTGGTCCAGCTTCCCAAAGGTTGATGCTCCCGATGTCGCGCTGTCCGATTGCCGCGGGAAAATTCTTCTCGCTGGTGGAGAACGTGATGTCGTCCGCATACCGAGTGTAGGTGCAGTTGTACTGATGGGCCAGTTCGTTGAGGCGGATATCGAGAACGCTGGCAATCAGGTTGGAGATAACCGGCGAGCAGGGGCTACCCTGAGGTAACTGGTTGTCATGGCAGGCGATCTGCGCAAGGACGGCCGCGACAGCGGGTTTCAGTTCAAAATCCTTGTGCTTCATGAAGAAGCCCCGAACTCGCCCGAAGTTTATGGTTGGGAAAAAGTCCTTCAGGTCGACGTTGAAAACATAGCGCCGCTTCCGGTGGTTCTCCCCATTGGTCATGATAGAGAGCTTCTTTTTGAAGCCGTGCGCCAGGATGCAGTCGGGCTTCTTCACCCGTGTTTTTTCCAGCACCTGCTCGATTTCCAGCAAATCCTTGGCGAGGTCCTTCTGAATCGCCTTCAGCGCGGGATGGGGTGCCTTGATGGTGCGGACACCCCCACACTTCTTGGGGACCGTGTATTCTGCGTACTTTGACGGCGCAGGAGCCTGGTCTAGCTTATAGAGCGCATACGAAATGTGCGCCGGCTTCAAGTCGAGAATCTTGGCAAGGTCGGTGATGTCCTCCGCCTTCCTGTACTGCTCCAATTTGAGAGATACGACTGTCATGGAGGTGGCTTGCGGATACTCCTATGCGATCCAGCGTATTGTCGCCCAATCGTAATGCTCTCGTCGGCTCTCTGCAGGTAGCGTTGAGGCCGTATTGCTTTCACCTGTGGAGAACCCCCACAGAAAAATCTATCCGCAAGCCAGTCGCCAGAAAACAGAACGGCAGTGGCGACGCAAGGGAGGAAAGGTCTAGTCCACAAGGGATCATCGCGGAAACTTGACGGCAGCCCCGGAGGCGGGTTGTGGCGTATCACAAAGCACAAGCGTTGCTGGGCCGTTCGGAGAGATTAAATGTATGTGAGACCGCTCAGCGTATTGGAAACGGGCCGGCAATGGTCACGACGATCCTCCAAGGATCCGGATGTTTCGTTCTTTGCGATTTGAAACCTGAAACCCGCTGGTCCGCTCTCGTCCCTATCGAGACGTTCAAGGCCTTGATGCTAAGCGTCCGCCCATGGCGCAAAGGAGACAAATTGGCGCCCACCCCTCACGCCGTCTTTGCCGTCACCAACTCTCGACCATCGCCTCATCGGGAACTTCCGCGGCTTGCCTACTTCGCAGCTCGATACGGAAACGGATGACCGCTCGTTCGACAACCCAATCATAGCGGTTTCCCAACCGGTCCGTCTCTGACCACCACCTCCCCCCACACCCTCACGGCACAAATATCAAAAACACCCAGGTAAAAAACACCACCAGATGCACCAGGCCGGTCAGGAACGTCGTTCTCTCCGTGCTGAAGCTCACATTGCAGATGAAAAGCGCCAGGACCAAAAGCACCATGTCGGTCGCCGGCAGGCCCAGGGTCAGGCCTCTTCCGGTCAGCAGGCTGGCGGCGGCTATGCCGGGTATTGTCAGGCCGATCGTCGCGCAGGCCGAGCCCATGGCGACGTTCAGGCCGCGTTGCAGCTCGTTGCTGAGTGCGGCGCGAACCGCCGAGATGGCCTCCGGCATCAAGACCAGCGCGGCGATCATTGCGCCGACAATGGCGTCGGCCTGCGGCACCTGATAGGCGACGAGCGCATCCTCGACGCTTGCCGCGACCTGTTCGGCGAGCATGACGATGCCGATCAGCCCGATCAGCAGGAGCAGAGCTCCGGCGGCGACGCCTTCGTGAGCGTCGGTTCGCGCTGCGGCGCCATGTGCTTGCCCGTCGATGAAATCGTCGCGGTGGCGGACAGTCTGCGCGAACAGAAAACCGGCATAGAGCAGCACCGAAAGGACGCTGACGAAGCCGAGTTGCGCCGCCGAGAACGTGCCGGGATCGGTGGTTCGCGTGTAGGTCGGCAGAATGAGCGTCATGACGCTCAGCGCGACCAGCACCGCCAGATAGGCGCTGGTCCCTTGACGGACGATTGCCTGCTTGCGATGGCGCCAGCCGCCAAACGTCAGGCACATGCCGACGACACCGGTGGAGGTGATCATCACCGTCGAGAACACGGATTCGCGGGCAAGCGTCGGGTTGTTCGCGCCGTGCAGCATGATGGAAACGATGATCGACACTTCGATTGCCGTCACGGCGATGGTCAGCACCAACGTGCCGTACGGCTCGCCCACCCGCCGGGCCACCGCCTCGGCGTGGTCGAGCACCACGAAAATGGTGGTGAACATGATCGCGCTCGACAGCGCGCCGATAAATATCCTGGTGCCCAGCGACCCTTCGTCGACCGACACCCCGCTGGCCCTGACCGCGACAGCCATCGCCAGAGCGGCCAACGGCATGCCGTAGGAAATCGCCGATCTTGCGAAACCACTCATTGTCACCTTCTTGCCTTCCCGCAAATCCCGTGGAAGGGCGATTTGCAACCACTGTTGCGCACCGCGACCATCCAGAGAAATCGCATATGACAGGTCATGACGCCATCGCAGCGTACCCCAGCCCTAGCCCCTCCCCACAAGGGCAGCGCAATCGCGTACGCATTCTTGCGAAGAGGACCCCCACCCTAACCCTCCCCACAAGGGGGAGGGAACGCTGCCGCGCGCCCTTGCTTTCCCTTTGGCGCCGAAAGGCAGGCAATTTGCCGAGGTCGGCGCCACCGAAAGTCCCCTCCCCCTTGTGGGGAGGGGTTAGGGGTGGGGGTACGTCGTAGAGCGAAAGCCTCGGCTTTCCATCTGCAATAGCCCTGCCACAGGGGGGAGGGAACGCTGCCGCGCGCCCTTGCTTTCCCTTTGGCGCCGAACGGCAGGCAATTTGCCGAGGTCGGCGCCACCGAAAGTCCCCCTCCCCCTTGTGGGGAGGGGTTAGGGGTGGGGGTCCTCTTCGCAAGAATCCGCAGCGATTGCGCTGCCTCCTGCCCCCGCACACCTCGAAACATCATGTCACCCGCAGGAAGCTCGCGCGCTAGCCGGGCGTGTTGGCCTTGACGACCTTCTTGCATTCGGGCGTCAGCTCGCTCATGTGACCGGCCAGGCATTTTACGACGCGGCCACCGCCCGGCAACACGCCCTTGCACAATCTCTGGTAATCTGCTTGGCAGGCCTCACGCTCGGCCGCCGTCTGCGCCAGCACTGCGGTGGCTGCCAGCTGAGTTGCCAGGAAAAGCACGCCTAACCCAATCCGCATGGAACACCCCTCAAATATGTTGCCCAAACAACGCCTCCGTCACGCGTAGGCACAAACGGAAGCCTTTTCACGCCGTCTTCTGCGTCACCAATCCCAGCTCGTCGACCATCGCCTGGCGCATCAGGAATTTCTGCGGCTTGCCGGTCACCGTCATCGGCAATTCGGTGCGGAAGCGGATGTAGCGCGGGATCTTGAAATGGGCGATCTGGCCGGCGCAGAAGGCCTTGATCTCCTGCTCCGTGGTGATCTGGCCGGGCTTCAGCACGATCCAGGCGCACAGCTCCTCGCCGTATTTCGGGTCGGGAATGCCGAACACCTGCACCTCCTTGACCTTGGGGTGGCGATAGAGAAACTCCTCGACCTCGCGTGGATAGACGTTCTCGCCGCCGCGGATGACCATGTCCTTGACCCGGCCGACGATGTTGCAATAGCCCTCGGCATCGATAGTGGCGAGGTCGCCGGTGTGCATCCAGCCGTCGGCGTCGATGGCTTCGCGGGTCTTCTGCTCATCGTCCCAATAGCCCTTCATCACGGAATAACCGCGCGTGCAGAGCTCGCCCGGCGCGCCGACCGCGACGGTGGCACCTTCGGCGTCGATGGCCTTGACCTCGACATGCGGATGGACGCGGCCAACGGTCGAGACGCGCTTTTCCAGGGGATCGTCGACGCTGCTCTGGAACGACACCGGGCTGGTCTCGGTCATGCCGTAGGCGATGGTCACCTCAACCATATGCATCAGCGACACCACCTTCTTCATCACCTCGATCGGGCATGGCGAGCCGGCCATGATGCCGGTGCGCAGGCTGGTGAGATCGAAGGAGGCGAAATCCGGATGGTCGAGCACGCCGACGAACATGGTCGGCACGCCGTAGAGCGCGGTGCAGCGTTCCGTTGCCACCGCCCTCAGCGTGGCGCCGGCATCGAACCCCTCGCTGGGGAAAACCATGGTCGCGCCCTTGGTGACGCAGCCCATCGTGCCCATCGACATGCCGAAGCAATGGTAGAGCGGCACCGGGATGCACAGCAGGTCGTCGACGGTGAGCCGGATCGCCGCGGTGACGAAATTGCCGTTGTTGACGATGTTGTTGTGGGTCAGCGTCGCGCCCTTGGGCGCGCCTGTCGTGCCGCTGGTGAACTGGATGTTGATGGCGTCGTCCGGTTTCAGCCCCGCTGAAATCCGGTCGAGCTTGTCATGCTCGTCGCGGCCGGCCATCGCCAGCACGTCGGCGAAATTGAACATGCCCGCAGAATTCTCCTCGTCCATGCGGATGACGGTCTTCAGCGCCGGCAGCTTGTTGGCGTCGAGCTTGCCCGGCGCAGCGTTGGCGATCTCCGGCGCCAGCGCCGCGATCATGCCGAGATAGTCGGAGCTCTTGAATGTGGCGGCGGTGACCAGCGCCTTGCAACCGACCTTGTTCAAGGCATATTCCAGCTCGACCAACCGATAGGCCGGGTTGATGTTGACCAGGATCAGGCCGATGCGGGCGGTGGCGAATTGCGTCACCAGCCATTCCCAGCGGTTCGGCGACCAGATGCCGACGCGATCGCCTTTCTCGAGGCCGAGCGCCAGGAAGCCGGCGGCGAGCGCATCGACAGTCTCGGATAGCTCTTCCCAGGTAAAGCGCTTGTCCTGCTCGACGAAGACGGCGGCATCGAGCGTGCCGTATTTGCCGACCGTATCGGCAAACAGCGCCGGGATGGTCAGGTTGAGCAGCGGCACGCTGCGCTCGCCCGAGACATGCGCCGTGCCGTCGACCGGCGCAATGAACGAACCGCCATCGCGCTTGGAGCGCAGGCTGGTGGCATTCTTCAACTCGTCGAGATTGATCGGCATCGCCGTGTCCTCCGCAGACCAGCCGAGCCTATCAGCCCGGCGGGGTGGTGGAAATCCCGTCCATGGTGGGGCTGGGTGGGAACTCGCCTGTAAAGGCCGAAAATAAAAAACCCGCCTCGGCGGGCGGGTCTTCGGGGCCAATTGGCACCACAGCGAGATTAGTAGCATAGCTGCCGGCACAAAGCAAGAACAAAATTGCTGTACGTCAAGAAAATCGCGTCAGGTCGGTGCCAGCGGCCAAGCTGCCAATCTCCCTCCTTGAGGGGGAGATGGCCGGCAGGCCAGAGGGGGTCGTCTCGCGTGGAGCACCTGCCTGTTCTGTCCGTTAGGAGAGTCGCGTCAAGACCTACCGACCCCCCTCTGTCGCCTTCGGCGACATCTCCCCCTCAAGGGGGGAGATCGGCTGGTCGTCAGCCTGCGTTCACCGATGCCATCCTGCCCGCAATATCGCGCAACACGGCCTCGTCCGTCGCCGAACGCATCTTCCTCGACGCCACGAGGCAGGCCTGCGAGCGCAGGATGAGGCCGTCGGCCAGCACCTTGAGATGGTTGGCGCGCAGCGTCGCACCTGAGGTGGTGATGTCGACGACGATATCGGCCAATCCGGCCGCCGGCGCACCCTCGGTCGCGCCCAGGCTTTCGACGATGCGATAGACCTGGATGCCGTGCTTTTGCGAAAAGAACTGCTGGGTCAGGCGCCAGTATTTGGTGGCGATCCTAAGCCGGCGGCCATGGCGCTGGCGGAAATCGGCGGCGACGTCGTCGAGGTCGGCCATGGTGTCGACATCGAGCCAGATGTCGGGCACGGCGACGACGACATCGGCATTGCCGAAACCGAGGCGGGCGATGATTTCGGTGCGCGCCTCGCAATCGGCGAGGTTTTCGCGCAAAAGGTCCTCGCCGGTGATGCCGAGATCGACCGACCCCTGGCCGATTTCGCCTGATATCTCCGAGGCAGACAGGAACGCTATCTCGACGCCGTCAAGGCCGTCGATGCGGGCGCGATATTTGCGCTCGTCGCCGGGCAGGCTGACGGCAAGCCCGGCCTTGGCCAGCACCCCCAGCGCCTGCTCCTTGAGCCGGCCTTTCGACGGGATCGCCAGCGTGATCATGGCGCCGTCTCCCGCAGCGCCTCGATGCGGTCGAGCCAGACGGAAAAACCGACGCCGGGGATCGGCGTTTTGGCGCCGAGCAGCGTCAGCAGCCGGTCGTAGCGGCCACCACCGGCGAGCGGCCGGTCGCCGCCTTGCGCCGCGATCTCGAAGACGATGCCGGTGTAGTAATCGAGCGGCCGGCCGAAGGCGGCGTCGTAGCTGATTTCAGACATCGGCAGGCCGAGGCTTTCTATGGCCGCGGCGCGGGCTGCGAAATTCTCCAGCGCTGCGCCCAGCGAAAGCCCGGCATCGGCTGCAAAACGTTGGAGCGCTCCGGCGGCGCTGTCGAGCGGCACGTCGATGGCCAAAAAGCTCTTCAGCGCCGCAAACGCCTCGTTCGACAGCCGCACGCTGCGCAGTTCGGCTTTCTCGATCAGGCGCCGCGCAATCTCGGACGGCGAACGCCCGGCCGTTGCCGACAGGCCAGCCTCTTCCATGCCGCCGGCGACATGCGCCGAAAGACCGTCAAGATCGCCGTCGAGGACAAGGGCGGCGACCACGCCGGCGAGCTGGCTGTTGCGCGGCGGATTGGCCAGATCGGCAAGGGCGGCCTCCAGCATCGGCGCCGAGCCGAAGGCCCGCGCCAGCCGCATGCGCCAGCCGCGCGGCAGGCCAAGGGCGGCCAGCACCGCCTCGAAAATGGTCTGGTCGCCGAGCGTCACCGCCAGCTCCCGGCCGGGCAGCACCAGCGACAGCAGCGCATGCGCATCGGCCAGCGAACGGGCGTCGGCGGCGGCCGTGTCGCGGTCGCCGAGGTCCTCGATGCCGGCCTGGAAGAACTCGTTGCCGCCCTCGCGGCGCTGGCGAAACACCTCGCCGAGATAGGAATAGCGGCGCGGCGTGCCGGCCTGGCTGGCGATGTGGTCGAGGCAGACCGGAATGGTGAATTCTGGCCGCAGGCAAAGCGTCTGTCCGGTCTCGCTCTCGGTGAGAAAGATGCGGCGCCGCAAATCCTCGCCGGCCATGTCGAGGAACGGGTCGGCCGGCTGCAGCACAGCGACCTCGACCGCATGGGTGTCGCGCGCGGCGAAGAGCTTGGTGATGTCGGATGCGATGGCGGGGCGCGAGGTCATGGGAATGTGGAGCGCGAGGCACCCCCCTCTGGCCTGCCGGCCATCTCCCCCTCAAGGGGGGAGATCGGCAGCTTCGGCCTCGGCGTCTTTTCTCCAACGCTTGAGATTGGCGAAAGCAGGCGCGATATCCAATCTCCCCCCCTGAGGGGGAGATGGCCGGCAGGCCAGAGGGGGGTGCTCACGCGCCACCCTTCGCTCGGTCGGCCGCCTGCGCCGCCAGTATCTTCTTCACCTCGGCGACCAGATCGCCTTCCGCCACGGTCACCTGCGCCGGTCGCGCGGCGCGCCATTCGGCGTTGTCGGCGATCTCGGCCGACATTTTCGCGCCTTCGATCAGGTCCTTGATCTGCACCTCGCCCTTGGCGCGCTCGTCGCCGCCCTGGATGATGGCGACCGGGCTGCCGCGGCGGTCGGCATATTTCAGCTGCGCCTTCATGCCGGCGCCGCCGAGATACATTTCCGAGCGGATGCCGGCGGCGCGCAGCTCGGCCACCATCTTCTGGTAGCGGCCGAGGCTTTCCGTATCCTTGTCCATGGTCAGCACGACGACCGGCGCGATGACATCGGAAGTATCGAGCTTGCCGAGGTTCTTCAGCGCCGTCATCAGGCGCGAGACGCCGATCGAAAAACCGGTCGCCGGCACCGGCTCGCCACGAAAGCGCGAGACGAGGCCGTCATAACGTCCGCCGCCGCCAACCGAGCCGAAGCGCACGATCTGGCCGTCCTCGTTGGGGATCTCGGCCAGCAGCTCGGCCTCGTAGACCGGGCCCGTGTAATATTCGAGGCCACGGACGACGGATGGGTCGATGCGGATACGATCCTCACCGTAGCCGCTTTGTGCGACCATGGTTCTTATCTGCTCCAGCTCTGCAAGACCCTCGACAAACGAGGCGTTCGTGATGCCGAGATGTTCGAGTTTTCTTTCCTCGACAAGATTGCTGAGCCCTGGGGTGATAGATCCCAGTGTCTGGACAATCTGTTCGGGATCATGCTGCGCCATGACCGTGAAATAGCTGATCACAACATCGATTTGCGCGTTACCCAGCCCGGCGCCCTTGGTAAAATCACCGCTCTCGTCCTTGCGCCCGGCGCCCAAAAGCAGGCGCACGCCCTCGACGCCCAGCTTGTCCAGCTTGTCGATCGCCCGCAGCACCTGCAGCCGGCGGCCAGCGTTCTCGTCGCCGCCGAGGCCGATCGCCTCGAGCACGCCATCGAGCACCTTGCGATTGTTGACGCGGACGACGTAGTCGCCGCGCTTGATGCCGAGCGCCTCCATCACGTCGGCCATCATCATCGCCATCTCGGCATCGGCGGCAACGCCCGGCGTGCCGACCGTGTCGGCGTCGAACTGCATGAACTGGCGGAAGCGGCCGGGACCGGGCTTCTCGTTGCGGAACACCCAGCCGGAGCGATAGCTGCGATAGGGTTTCGGCAGGCGCTCAAAATTCTCGGCAACGAAGCGCGCCATCGGCGCGGTCAGGTCGTAGCGCAGCGACAGCCATTGATCGTCCTCGTCCTGGAACGAGAACACGCCCTCGTTCGGCCGGTCCTGGTCGGGCAGGAATTTGCCGAGCGCATCGGTGTATTCGATCAGCGGCTGGTCGACCGGCTCGAAACCGTAGAGCTCAAAGACCGAGCGGATCGTCGCCATCATCTTCTCGACGGTGCGCAGATCGTCGGCGCCGCGGTCGACAAAGCCGCGCGGCAGCCGCGCTTTCATCTTTTCGGATTTGTCGGCCATGGGATGGGTACTTTGCTAAGTAATCGGTGACTTATTTCGGGTCGGCGTGTCCTACCGATGCAGCCCGGAGAAGGCAAGGGTTTGCGGCTTTTCCGCGATGTCGCGGGACCAGTTGGTTCGCAAATGTCGCGCCGCCCCTCATCCGCCTGCCGGCACCTTCTCCCCGTATAGTGACGGGGAGAAGGGGACTTGTCGCAGCCTCGGCGCTACTTGTGCAACGCTGTGATTGGCGAAACCACCGGCGGAGGCGTCCTTTCTCCCCGTCCCTATACGGGGAGAAATGCCCGGCAGGGCAATGAGGGGCAGCGCAAAGCCATCAGGCAGGGCGACCGAAACAAACCGCGTCACAAATGAAACAATTGTGCCATGCGCGCGGCATCGTGCCGACACAATCCGGGCCGATAAGCGCGCCGAAACAAGGGGTTCGGGGCCATGGCCACGCTACAGAAGTTCGACATCATCGATAGCCGCGCACGCGACGCCTCGGTCCGGCTGCGGCCGGCCGATGGTTATGCCCCGAATACCAAGCAAATCGCCGGACCGTTCGAGGTCGCGGCGCAACAGCGCAGCGGACCGACCATGCGCGACGTGCTGATGACCGGACTGCTGGTGATCTATCCGGTGTTCGCCGCGCTGGCGGCCATCCTTGCCGGGTTTTTCCTAGCCGGCGCCGGCGGCGCCTGAGCCGCTATTTCGGCCGCTTGAACGCTTTCCGTTCCGCCTCGACCGGCTCGCGGCAGACGCAGCCCTCGAGATGGTCGTTGACCAGCCCCATCGCCTGCATGAAGGCGTAGACGGTGGTCGGGCCGACAAAGCTCCAGCCGCGCTTCTTCAGCTCTTTCGAAATGCGGACCGAGACGGCCGTCATCGGATTGGCGCGCAAATGCGCGAGGTCGACGATATCGGGCCGCTCGTGCGGGCCGGGCTCGAACTTCCAGAACCAGGCGGCCAGCGAGCCGGCCTCGTCGATGAGTTCGCGGGCGCGCTTGGCGTTATTGATGGTCGAGATGATCTTGCCGCGATGGCGGATGATGCCGGCATTGCCGAGCAGGCGCTCGACATCGGCGTCGGTGAAGGCGGCGATCTTGTCGACATCGAAGCCGGCAAACGCCTCGCGGAAATTGTCGCGCTTGCGCAATATGGTCAGCCAGGACAGGCCCGACTGAAAACCTTCGAGGCAGATCTTCTCGAACAGGCGGCGGTCGTCGGCGACCGGCCGGCCCCATTCGTGGTCGTGGTAGTGCAGATAATCCGGCAGGTTGCCGTGCCAGAAGCAGCGGGCGATGCCGTCGGGACCGGCAAGCAGACCTGTCTTTTCATCCATGGCGGAATTCCGTTCGTGTCTTGGCGTTAACGCGTTTTGACGCGGCCTTTACCGCGGCTTTACCAGATTCCTGAACCGGGCGGTAACCACACCAAAAGCTTTACTGACAGATCGGCATTTTACGCATTCCGATTCATGTTTCGGTTGCCGCTTCGCGCCCAATGTCGGCGAAATCGGGGAGGCTTTGCACCCCGGCATGTTCGACGATCAAGGTGCGTTGCGATGAAGACATTCTTGTTCCCACTGTTCGGCGCCGCGGCCGTGCTTGCGGCCGGCGCCGCCAATGCCAACGACCGCTATGCGGAGAGGCCGCCGGTGGTGGTCAGCCCAGATCTTTCGGCGCCCTGGGTGCTGCAGCTCGGCCATGCCCCGGGCACCGTGCGGCAGAGCCGGCAAGAGGCGCAGCCGCAACGGCGCTACCGGCGGCTGGCCGAACCCGATCAGCTGCGCACCGCAGCGGTGCAGGCGCCGGCCAAGCGCATGGCGATGCGGCCGCAGATCGACCCGATCTATCTGCCGCAGGAAGTCGCCTATGACGGCCCGCAGAAGCCGGGCACGATCGTCATCGATACGCGAGAGAATTTCCTCTATCTGGTCGGGAAGAACGGTAAGGCGCGGCGTTATGGCGTCGGCACCGGCAAGCCGGGCTTCGAATGGTCCGGCACCCACAAGATCACCAACAAGCGCGTCTGGCCGGATTGGCGGCCGCCGGCGGTGATGATCGCCCGCGAAGCCGCCAAGGGCCGTTATCTGCCGACCTATCTCGCTGGCGGCATGGAAAACCCGCTCGGCGCACGCGCGCTCTATCTCGGCTCGACCGAGTACCGTATCCACGGCACCAATCAGCCCTGGACGATCGGCGGCGCGGTGTCGTCGGGCTGCATCCGCATGCGCAACGAGGACGTGGTCGACCTTTACGAGCGGGTCAATGTTGGCACGACGGTTGTAGTGATGTAATCTGCGGTTGACCTCATCGATGATTCTGCTCAGAAGCCTCGGGAGCATTGAATAACGGGGGACGGGCCGTGTGGGGATGCGGCCAGTCACGAAAGGGCAGCGCGGCAAGCCGTGCTGCCCTTTTTGTTTCCGCCAGCAGGAATTGACGGGAAGATTTTGCCGGCACGTCGCGCGACCGGCATGGCGGTTCGCTTTTCGCGCTGCCTTTTCGCGGTTGCTTTGCTATGTGGCGGCTAAAATCCAGATAAAGGCCCCATCCCGATGTCCCTTTCCGATGACAGCCGCTATCTCAGAGGCGGCCCGGTAGCCCAACGCATCATCGCCGGCGTGCGCGAGGACGCGGCGATCGCCACCGCCGAAGGCTTTCCGCCCAAGCTGGTGTCGGTCACCGTCGGCGATACCGCCGCCGTCGATGTCTATGTCCGCAACCAGCGCGCCAAGGCCGGGGTGGCCGGCATCGGCTTCGAGGAAAGGCGCTTTCGCGCCGACATCACCGCCGGCGAGCTGGAAGCGGCAATCCACGGGCTTAACGCCGACCCGCGCGTCACCGGCATCATCATCCAGCGGCCGGTGCCGGTGCACATTCCGATCAAGACGCTGCAGGCGGCGGTGCATCCGCTCAAAGATGTCGAGGGCATGCATCCGGCCTCGATCGGCAACATCGTCTACAACCAGCTCGACCTGGCGCCCTGCACCGCCGCCGCTTCGGTCGAACTGCTCAGGGAAACCGGCCTCGACCTCAAGGGGCTCGAGGTGGTGGTCGTCGGCCATTCCGAGATCGTCGGCAAGCCGATCGCGTTCCTCTTGATGAGCGAAGGCGCGACGGTGACCGTCTGTCACCACATGACGCGTTCGGTGGCGGCACACGCACGCCGCGCCGACGCACTGTTCGTCGCGGTCGGCAAACCGCGGCTGATCAAGGCCGACATGGTCAAGCCCGGCGCCGCCGTCATCGATATCGGCATCAATTCGGAAATCGGGCCGGACGGCGAGAGCCGCATCGTCGGCGACGTCGATGCCGAGAGCGTCAGGCATGTCGCGTCGTGGATCACGCCGGTGCCGGGCGGCGTCGGCCCGATCACGGTGGCGATCCTGCTGCGCAACACGATGGTGGCCCTCAGCCGGCAGCGTGCCCGCTATCAGGCAACCTACGGCACGGCAGACCGGCTGGCGGCGGAGTAGGCGCCTTCGTCACGTGTATTGCGGCACATGGCAGGTGATCCGGGACTCGTCATCCCAGAAGACGTAGAGCACGCCGCCGCTGCCCCAGAAGAAACCGGCGAGTGAATCGAACTGAAGAAGAAATTTCATTTTCCGGTCCGTTCCGGGAATGACTGGAAACTGCGGTCCCTGAATCCATGACGGCAGCCCACCAAGCCGAAACAGGTTTTGCCTTGAATTGCTTATCCCGTACGACTGCCTGAGCCACCGTTTAGGGGTCGGTGCCAACCGAACAGTTCTTTTCTCGGCGGCTTTTGCAGGCCTCTCAATGTAGGGCGAATGCAGAGGCGCGATCGGCGTCGGCACACCGGCAGCGTCGGGGAATAATAGGTCGGTTCGAGAGAATTCGCACAGGTCTCGATACGGAGTCTGGGAAGAGGCATCGTCAGCTCATTCCCAAGATCGTCCAGCGTAATCAGATGTATCAGTCGCTCTCGACAGGTCGGGCACACTGCCGATCCTTCGCCGCCGACCGTAAGTGGCCTGCCAGTCGCCGGCAGATGCCAGGTAGGATGATTGCGATGCGTCGGAAAAGACATGTCGCTCGGAGCGCCTTCCTCAAAGCTGAAATGATGACATGCCGGCGGCGAACGAGGATCATCATGCGTCAGCCAGTCTGCGAAATCGGGAATGTCGCCCAAGGTACCGTCTGGAAACAATTCCGGCACCTGCAAGGCGACGTGAGCCAGCAGATCCTCCACGTCTATTCCGCGTTTCACTTCCTCTTGCAGGAAAAATGCCAAACGAGCCAAATGCGCGTCGTCGAGAAACGAAACGGCGTCGATAATCAGATTGTCTTGCTGGACGTCGGCTTCTACCGCTGCCTTTATGAGCGCAAACAGGAATTCGGACCCATCCTTGAGATGACGAGCGATGATTGTCTGGCATTCGCCATAGCTGGCCTGGAACGTCGCCGGCGATCTGTCCGACAGCAGCCGAACGACGGTTCCAATCTCTTCGGACTTTGGGTTGGGCATCTCGGCAGTCTCATCGGCGGGTGCGCAGCAATCAAACCAATTTTGGCGGCTCGCCGCCATAGGCCCAGTCGAGCAGCTTTATCGTATGCACCACCGGCAGCTTGGCGGCAGAAGCGATCTGGGTGATGCAGCCGATATTGCCGGTGGCGACGATTTCAGCACCGGTCGCCTCGATATTCCTGACTTTGCGGTCGCGCAGCGTTGCCGAAATCCCGGGCTGCAGGATGTTGTAGGTGCCGGCCGAACCGCAGCACAAATGCCCTTCGCGCGGCTCGCGCACGACGAAACCGGCACGGACCAGAAGCTCCTTCGGCTGGCGGGTGATCTTCTGGCCGTGCTGCATTGAGCAGGCTGAGTGATAGGCGATGATGGTGCCCGGCTTGCGGACCGGCTCGGGCAGGTCGAGGCTTGCCAGATATTCGGTGATGTCCCTGGCCAACGCCGAGACCCGCGCAGCCTTGTCGGCATAGGCCGGATCGAGGCGCAGCATGAAGCCGTAATCCTTGATGGTGGTGCCGCACCCGGATGCGGTGATGACGATGGCGTCGAGTCCGCCCTGCTCGATGGCGCGCGTCCAGGCGTCGACGTTCCGTCGGGCCGACGCCAAGGCAGCGTCTTCGCGCCCCATATGATGCACCAGCGCGCCGCAGCAGCCCTCGCCCGCGGCCACCACGACCTCAACGCCAAGCCGGGTCAGCAGCGAAATCGTCGTGTCGTTGATGCCGGGATCGAGCACGGATTGCGCGCAGCCGGTGAGGATGGCGACGCGGCCATTTTTCTTCGCGCCCTGCCCGGCATGGACGCCCGGCGAGGCCATCGGCGAGACTGCCGGGACCGACGCCGGGGCCAGCTTCAACATCGCGCCCAAAGGCTTCAATGCCTGGATTTTCTCAAACAGGCCGGCGAATGGCTGGCCGAGCTTCGCCAGCTTGAGCGCCGCGCGGAAACGCGAGGGGTAGGGCAGCACGAAGGCCAGCATGGCGCGTGTCAGGCGATCGGCCAGCGGACGCTTGTAGGTCTCCTCGATATGGACGCGGGCGTGGTCGACCAGATGCATGTAGTTGACGCCCGACGGGCAGGTAGTCATGCAGGCGAGGCAGGACAGGCAGCGGTCGATATGAGTGACGATCTGCTTGTCGGCGGGGCGACCGTTCTCCAGCATGTCCTTGATCAGGTAGATCCGCCCGCGTGGCGAATCCAGTTCGTTGCCGAGCGTCACATAGGTCGGGCAGGTGGCGGTGCAGAAGCCGCAATGCACACATTTGCGCAGGATCTTTTCCGATTCCGCGACATGCGGATCGGCAAGCTGGGCAGCTGAGAAATTGGTCTGCACGTAAACGAATCCCTACCGTTTGAGCATGATCTTTTCCCAAAACCGGTACCCAGTTTTGGGGATCATGCTCATAATCCCAGAAACCAGCTTTCCGGGTTCTTGACCGCCTCGCCGCGCTGCAGCGCCTGCAGGCCGAGAATGCAGCGGGCGATGAACCAGACGGCAACGGCAACCATCAGCACGACACCGATGACCACGATCATCAGCAGCGCCGAGATCAGTGCATAGAGCAGGCCGATCCAGAAGGTGCGGATCAGGAATGTGTAGTGGCTCTCGACGAAGCCGCCGGCCTTGCCGCGATTGATATAGGCCAGGACGATGCCGACAATGCCGCTGACGCCGATGGCCAGGCCGGCGAGATAGAGGATGTAGATGACCAGCGCGTTGGTCGGGCCGGGCTCCAGCCAGCGGTCGGTCTGGCGTGACGTACCGTTTTGGCCTGGATCGCTCATTGTGCTCCTCCCTCGGTTGCCGGCGCGAGAGTAGCAGAGCTTGCGCCCGGCGCCATACGGCCAGGATTGAGGATATTCTTCGGGTCGAATTCGGCCTTCAGCCGCGCCGACAGTGCTGCCAGTTGCGGCGCTTGCGGTTCGAACACCGGTACGGCGGCGCGGTGCGAAGGGGTTGCGCGCACCAGCGTCGCATGGCCGCCGCCGTGTTTTCTGATCAGGCTGCGCAACAGGCCTGCCTCGGGATCGTCCTGCTGCATGCGCAGCCAGATCAGCCCGCCCTGCCAATCATAGAAGGCATCGACCGGGGCCTGCATGCGCAGCGCCAGCACCATCTGGTGGCCCCGCGACGGCGCCATCGAGACGCGCCACACCGGCCTTTCGCTGCCATCGGCGAACGGCGCGCAGTCGCGGACATCGCGCCAGACCGAGTACGAGACCGAACCGGAAATCTCCTGCAGCGGCCCAGCGTTTTTCAGCAGGTCTTTCAGCGCGGCAATGCGGTAAACGACCGACGGGCCGAAGCCCTCGATGCGCAGCAGCGTCGCGGCATCGCTGCCGAGACTGCCGCCGGCGACCCTAGCTGCGACCCGTTCGGGAAGATGGGCAGCACTCGACACTTCGGCGCTGGAACCCAGCGCCAGCGCCATGGCGGCGGCGGCGTGATCGTCGAGCAGGCCGCGGATGGCGAGCGTGACTTCGGTCTCGGCAGCAGGCAGCACCTTGAAGGTGACGTCGGTGAGCACCGCCAGCGTGCCCCAGCTGTTGGCCATCAGCTTGGACAGATCGTAGCCGGTGACGTTCTTGACGACGCGGCCGCCGGACTTGAAGGCCTCGCCGCGCCCGGAAACGGCCGCTATGCCGAGGATATGGTCGCGCGCAGCACCCACCTTCAGCCGGCGCGGGCCGGAAAGGTTCGCGGCGAGCGCGCCGCCGATCGTGCCTCGCGCTGGCTCACCGCCGAGCAGCGGGCCGTAATCCATCGGTTCGAAGGCAAGTTGCTGGCCGTTTTCGGCAAGCAGGCTTTCGATTTCGGCCAGCGGCGTGCCGGCTTTTGCCGACAGCACCAGTTCGGCCGGCTCGTAAAGCATGACGCCGGAGAGTTTGGAAAGGTCGAGCGTATGCTCGCTCTGCTGCGGCCGGCCGATACCGCGCTTGGAGCCGTGGCCGAGGATTTCGAGCGGGGATTCCTCTGCGGCTGCCCAAGCGACGGTGGAGAGCGTTTCCGCGGCGGTTGATGGGGTGAAGGTGGTCATGGGACGGACGCGGCATTTGCAAATGGGGGAACGTCGCGTTCCTTCGCGCCCCCCTCTGTCCTGCCGGACATCTCCCCCTCAAGGGGGGAGATAGGATGCTGCGTCGGGCTTCGCCAATCTCCAGCGTTAACAGGAGGGCGAGGCGCCGAAGCTGCTAATCTCCCCCCTTGAGGGGGAGATGTCCGGCAGGACAGAGGGGGGTGTTCAAGTGCTAACATACGCACTCAAAACCTCGGAATGTCCGGAAACGCCACTTGGCCGCGATGCACGTGCATCCGCCCGAGCTCGGCGCATCGCCTCAATTGCGGAAACACCTTGCCCGGGTTGAGCAGATGGTTGGGGTCGAAGGCGCATTTGACGCGCATCTGCTGGTCGAGGTCGATCTGGTTGAACATTTCCGGCATCAGGTCGCGCTTCTCGATGCCGACCCCGTGCTCTCCGGTCAGCACGCCACCGACCTTGACGCAGAGCCGCAATATGTCAGCGCCGAAACTCTCCGCCTTGTCGAGTTCGCCCGGCACGTTGGCGTCATAGAGGATGAGCGGGTGCAGATTGCCGTCGCCGGCGTGGAAGACATTGGCGACGCCGAGCCCGTATTTCTGCGACAGTTCGCGCATGCCGGCGAGCACGCGCGGCAGTTCCTTGCGCGGGATGGTGCCGTCCATGCAGTAGTAGTCGGGCGAGATGCGGCCGACCGCCGGGAACGCCGCCTTGCGGCCGGCCCAGAAGCTCAGCCGCTCCGGTTCCGACTGCGACGTGCGGCATGTGGTCGAGCCGTTCCTAAAAGCAATGGCTTCGACCAGGCCGATCAGGTGATCGACCTCGACACCCGGCCCGTCCAGCTCGACGATCAGCAGCGCCTCGACATCGAGCGGATAGCCGGCCTGGACGAAATCCTCGGCGGCGTGGATGGCCGGACGGTCCATCATCTCCATGCCGCCCGGAATGATGCCGGCGCCGATGATGTCGGCAACGCATTGGCCGGCCTGCTCGCTGGTCGGGAAACCGATCAGCAGGGCACGCGCCGTCTCCGGCTTCTTCAGGATGCGTACGGTGACCTCGGTTACGACGCCGAGCAGTCCTTCGGAGCCGGTCATGACGCCGAGCAGGTCGTAGCCTTCCGCGTCGAGATGGCTGCCGCCGAGGCGCACCACCTCGCCATTCATCAGCACCATCTCGATGCCGAGCACATTGTTGGCGGTGAGACCGTATTTCAGGCAGTGCACACCGCCGGAATTTTCCGCGACATTGCCGCCGATCGAGCAGGCGATCTGGGAGGATGGATCGGGGGCGTAATAGAAGCCCTCCTGCTCGACGGCGGTGGTGATGCCGAGATTGGTGACGCCGGGCTGGGCGACGACGACGCGGTTCTGAAAATCGATCTCGAGGATGCGGTTGAAGCGGCTCATCACCAGCAGCACCGCGTCTTCGAGCGGCAGCGCACCGCCGGAGAGCGAGGTGCCGGAGCCGCGCGGCACGACGCGGATGTTGCGGTCGCTGCAATATTTCAGCACCCGCGACACCTGGGCCACGGTTTGCGGCAGTACAACGACGAGCGGCAATTGCCGGTAGGCGGTGAGCCCGTCGCTCTCGAAGGCGCGCATGGCATTGGCGGCGTCGACGACGCCCTCGCCCGGCACCATGATGCGCATATCGGCGACGATCTCGTCGCGCCGGCGCATCGTGGCGTCGTCTGGTTTCGGCATGGCAAGGCCGGACATCGACAGCCTCCTTCGATCGACTGGTAAAAATCATTTACCAGCGGCAGTGGTCGCTTGCAAATGCCGCGTTGGCCGGGATGAGAGGCCTATGGCCGAGACAGCCTTCCGCAGCGGCAATCTGCCGCTGCGCCCCACATTACTCGCCCGGCTGCTTGCCTGGTTCGGAGTGCATGCGGCGGACGCGGCGCACGCCCCACCAGACGAGCACGACGGCGAGCGGCACCGAGGCGGCGGTGACCATTTCCGGCGCGAAGGCATGGCCGAAGATCGAGGCGCCCTTGGCGACGTAGCCGATGAGGCCGACGACATAGTAGGAAACCGCGGCGACCGAGAGCCCCTCCACCGTCTGCTGCAGCCGCAATTGCAGGCGGGCGCGATTGTTCATCGATGCCAAAAGATCGCGGTTCTGCTTCTCGACCTCGACGTCGACCCAGGTGCGCAGCAGTGTGGTGGCACGGGTGAGCTTCGTCGACAGGTTGGCCTGGCGCTCCTCGACCGAACGGCAGGTACGCATCGCCGGCGCCACGCGGCGCTGCAGAAAACCGCCCCAGGTGTCGTAGCCGGGCACCGCCTCTTCGTCGAGCGCCTCCAGCCGTTCGCGCACGATGCCGTCATAGGCGCGGCTGGCGCCGAAGCGGTAGAGGCTGGAGGCGGCATCGGCCTCCAGCTCGGCGGCCAGTTCGGTCAAGTCGGCAAGCAGCGTCTGGCTGTCGCGGGTCTCGGCGACCTTCATTTCCAACGTGGTCTGGGCCAGCCTGTCTTCGATGCGGCGGGCCCGACCGGACAGCGTCAGGGCCAGCGGCAGCCCGAGCATGGCCAGCGTGCGGTAGGTCTCGATGTCGATCAGCCGCTGCGACAGTGCCCCGGTGCGCGCCGGGGTCAGGCCGCGGTCGAGCACCAGCATGCGGGTCAAGCCGTCGCCATCCTGACGGAAATCGGTGACGATGGCCGCGTTGCCGCGCTCGACCAGCGAATAGCACAGGCTGGTCGGGTCGAAGCCGGCGATCAGTTTTTCGTTCGCCGGCGTCCATTTGCGGATCTCCAGCCTGATGCCGGAAATCACCGTGCCCGGCGGCGAAAACCCGTTGCCGAAGGGTGTGTCTTCTTGCCCCCTGCCGTTTTCGGCGAGCGGGCCTTCCCAGAGATAGGTCGAGAATTCCGTGTGGCGTTCCCAGCGCAGCGAGCCCTTGCCCCATTTCATCGCGTGGTGGCGGGCGTGAGGGTCGGGCGCGGCGATGCCGAGGCGTCGCGACAATTCGGAAAGCACGGCCTGATCGATCCCGGATCCAGCTTCGGTCATGAAGGAAAGCTGCACCAGCACGCGCGGCTTTTCGACCAGCGGCTGCGGCCGGGCGTGGACCTCGCCGAGCGCGCCCGGCCGACCGTCATGCGCCGGAAAGCCCATGACGGTGCCGCCCACGGCTTTGGCGCGCAGCTGGAATTCGAGGTTGGAAGGGTCGGCGTCTGGCACGGCTGGTCCCCCGGGCTTCTGTGAGCCCTTGGCAATGATGTCCCTCTAGAGGCAATCGCCAGGGGACGCAAACGCCCAATTTAGCTGAAGATGATATGGCGCCGCGGCTGTGAAACGGACCCGACCCCCGGCGAATTGGATAAATAATTTGACCAGTTGGCGACGCCGGCTTTATCTTGCGCGACATCGGTTCAACCCCCAGGCATCCCGTTTGAGCGACATTTTCTCCCGGATCGAGCATTCGCGCACCGCCGACGAGGTGGTGCAGCAGATCGAGAGCCTGATCCTCGAAGGCGTCCTGCGCACCGGCGACCGGCTGCCGGGCGAGCGCGAACTGGCGCGCCAGTTCGAGGTGTCGCGGCCGATCCTGCGCGATGCCTTGAAAGCCTTGGAAGGGCGCGGGCTGTTGACGACACGGCCAGGCGGCGGCACCCATGTCGCCGATGTCATCGGCCAGCTGTTCACCAAGCCGGTGACCGACCTGATCTCGATGCACCG
Source organism: Mesorhizobium sp. M0854 (assembly GCF_040319815.1). Classification (NCBI taxonomy): domain Bacteria; kingdom Pseudomonadati; phylum Pseudomonadota; class Alphaproteobacteria; order Hyphomicrobiales; family Phyllobacteriaceae; genus Mesorhizobium; species Mesorhizobium sp. M0854. The sequence continues at coordinate 39,660 of NZ_JAMYOL010000030.1, read as the reverse complement.
CAAGGCGGTGACCGACTATCTGGAGTACCGCCGCGAGATCGAGGCGGTGGCGGCGGAATATGCGGCGCGGCGTGCCACATCGGACGATCTGGCGCTGCTCGACCGCATCATGGCACGCATGGACGAGGCGCACCGGACCGGCAATTTCGACGACGAGGCGGAAATCGACGTCGAGTTCCATCACGCGATCTGCGAATGCGCGCACAACATCATCCTGCTGCACACGCTGCGCTCCTGCTATCGGCTGCTGTCGGAAGGCGTGTTCCAGAACCGGCGGCTGGTATTTAATGTGCCGGGCGCGCGCGAGGCGCTGCTTTCGCAGCACCGGGCAATCTACACGGCGGTCAAGGCCGGCGATCCGGCTGCGGCGCGGCAGGCGGCGATGGACCACATCTCCTACGTCGAACGATCGATGGCCGAGGCCGAGCGCAGCGGCGACTGGCAGCGCGTGTCGCGGCTGAGGCTCAGGCAGCGCTCCGAGCCCGGTGGCGGTGAGCCGGCAAGAAAACAGCCGTAGGCCCCGCCCAGAAAATTCAACGACGAACCAGCGAAGAACCAGCGGAAAAAGATCCATGAGCAGCATTCTCACCATCGCCGACCTCAAGGACCTGGCGCGCCGCCGCGTGCCGAAGATGTTCTTCGACTACGCCGATTCGGGCGCCTGGACCGAAAGCACCTACCGCGCCAACGAAGAGGATTTCCAGAAGATCAAGTTTCGCCAGCGCGTGCTTGTCGACATGGACAACCGCTCGCTGGAATCGACCATGATCGGCGAGAAGGTGACGATGCCGGTGGCGCTGGCGCCGACCGGGATGACCGGCATGCAGCATCCGGACGGCGAGATGCTGGCGGCCCAGGCTGCGGAAGAATTCGGTGTGCCGTTCACGCTGTCGACAATGAGCATCTGCTCGATCGAGGATGTCGCGTCGGTGACCAGGAAGCCGTTCTGGTTCCAGCTCTATGTGCTGCGCGACAAGGACTTCGTCTTCGATTTGATCGATCGCGCAAAAGCGGCGAAATGTTCGGCGCTGGTGCTGACGCTCGACCTGCAGATCCTCGGTCAGCGCCACAAGGATATCCGCAACGGGCTTTCGGCGCCGCCGCGGATGACGCCGAAGCACATCTGGCAGATGGCGACCAGGCCACGCTGGTGCGTCGGCATGGCCGGGACCAAGCGCCGGAGCTTCCGCAACATCGTCGGCCATGCCAAGGGCGTCGGCGACCTCGCCTCGCTGTCGTCGTGGACGAAGGAGCAGTTCGATCCGCATCTGTCGTGGAAGGACGTCGCCTGGATCAAGGAGCGCTGGGGCGGCAAGCTGATCCTGAAAGGCATACTCGACAAGGAGGATGCGCTGATGGCGGCCAGGACAGGCGCCGACGCGATCATCGTTTCCAACCATGGCGGCCGCCAGCTCGACGGCGCCTCGTCGTCGATCATGGCGCTCGAAGAGATCGCCGACGCCGTCGGCGACGCGATCGAGGTGCATATGGACGGCGGCATCCGTTCCGGCCAGGACGTGCTCAAGGCACTGTGCCTCGGCGCCAAGGGCACCTATATCGGCCGGCCTTTCCTGTACGGCCTCGGCGCACTCGGCAAGGAAGGGGTTACCAAGGCGCTGGAAATCATCCGCAAGGAGATGGACATAACGCTGGCTCTGTGCGGAAAGCGCCTGGTCACCGACATGGGCAAGGATCAGCTTCGGCGCTAAAGTCCCGTGACGGCATGACCACGGAGGCGACGCAGGCATTGACGGAGCCCGGCATCAGTTTCTACGAGGCGCGCGGACCGCAAGGCATGCGCCTGTACGCGATCGGCGATGTGCACGGCCGGCTCGATTTGCTGACCGCCATGCACCGGCGGATCGAGGCGGAGCTCGGTCAAAGGCCGTCGGCCGATTGGCGCGTGATCCATCTCGGCGACTATGTCGATCGCGGCCCGGACTCCAGGGGCGTCATCGATTTCCTGATCGACGCGCAAAGACGCGATCCGCGTCACCTGATGCTCGCCGGAAATCATGATCTCGGCTTTCTCGATTTTCTCGACGTCCCCGACCCGGACGGCCTGTTCATGCGCTATGGCGGCATCCAGACGGCGCTATCCTATGGCGTGTCGCTCGGTGGGAGCAGCGCCTGGTTTGGCCGCGCCGATGCGGCACTGCGGCAAGGGCACGCCGCGCTGGTCGAGGCGGTGCCGCAGAACCATGTCGAGTTCCTGCGCTCGCTGCCCTTCTCAGTGACGTTCGGCGACTTCTTCTTCTGCCATGCCGGCATCCGGCCCGGCGTTGCGCTGGAAAGCCAGACCCGGCAGGACCTGATCTGGATCCGCGAGGTCTTCCACGATCACACCGGTCTTCATCCGAAGATCGTGGTGCACGGTCATACGCCGGTGCCCAAGGCCGAAATCACCGGCAACCGCGTCAATGTCGACACCCTCGCCTGGCAGTCGGGACACCTCACCGCGCTCGTGGTGGACGGCGCGGACAAGCATGTCCTGACAGTGACGGGTGAGCGGGCGTAGGAAACGCGTCGGATTATGAGCAGAGAGGCTAGCGAAGCGCGGCGGTGACGCCGTAGCCGTCAACGGCATTGTGGTCGTTGGCTGCGTCGGCGGAATAAATGCCGAGGCCGCACAAGACGATAGCCGACAACATGACAAAGGACAAAAAGGCTGCTTTCACGGACGTCATCTCTTGTTGAGCTTCCTGCATCTATGCACGAGCGGGTTACCAATGCGTTGAAACGCAAAATACGTCGCAAATGTCGGACGGTTTCGCGCTTCTAGGCATGTTCTGTATCGGCGGTGTGTCGCGCGGGTCACAGGAAAGGTTCATCGCGGTTGCACGCAAGATGCAGAGCGCGCGCCTTTTAGGCTGGCGGACAGACACAGGCCAAGGATGAAACGCGTTATCCCCGGCGGATTTGCCGCCGCGTGCCAAATATGCAACGTCGCCAAATACGTTGACTATATGGGCCGTCAGATCGTCGCCACCCAGGCGCGGGCGATGGCCAGGCCGGCGGCATCGGCTTGCGGTCCGTTGCGGGCCATTTCGTCGTCGAGCCGGACGGCCCAATCCGGATGGCGTTCGGCGATCAACGGTGCAAAGGACGTGCTCCAGTCGCGAACCATCGGCCGGTCGGCCTCGAAATGAAACTGAAAGCCGTAGACGGCGCGGCCGATGCGGAACGCCTGGTTCTCGGCGACGGCGTTGCCGGCCAGCCGCACGGCAGTCTCGGGCAAGACAAAGGTGTCGTCGTGCCATTCGAAGATCGGGAATTTTTCGGGCAAGGCGGCGAGCACCGGATCGGCCTGCGCCGCCGCGGTGAGCGCGACTTCGTGCCAGCCGAACTCCGATGCGCCGCCGATCTGGTTCTCGCCGCCAAAGGCGCGCGCGACCAACTGGCTGCCGAGGCAGATACCAAGCACCGCGCGATCCCTCTCGGCAAAGTCGCGCGTCAGGTCGAGCAGGCCCGAAAAATAAGGACAGAGCTCGTCGTCCAGCGCATTCTGGGCGCCGCCGAGCACCACCATGGCGTCATGCCCGCCGCTATCTTGCGGCAGCGCGTCGCCGCAGTAGGGACGGCGCAGGTCGATATCGACGCCCGCCTCGACAAGCGCCGCGCCGATCTGGCCAAGGCCCTCATTGTCGAAGTTCTGGACAACCAAGACCCGCATCGAAACCTGCTGACATGAAATTGATGCAACGAGCGATATCATGGCGCCAGCATTGCAGCCAACAGGGAACGCCTATGCCACTGCAAAACCGGATCGACCCGTTCGGCACCATCCATGCCGTGCCGGAGCGCGGCCTGTTCATGGGCAATCGCGGCATCATTCACGACCCCGAGACGAGAACGCTGTTGAAGAAGCGCTGGGCGCTGCAAGCCTGGATCATCTGCGTCTGCGAATTCGGCAACGTGCGGCGCGAGCCGATGGGACGCAACCGGGCTGGCGGCAAGGCCGGCTGGACCGAGCTGTTTTTCCTCGACGAGGTGACGGCACTTGCCGCCGGCCACCGTCCCTGCTTCTTCTGCCGGCGCGAGCGGGCCAGGGATTTTGTCCGGCGTTTCGGCGACGCCTTCGGCATTGCCGAGTCACGCGCGCCGCAACTCGACAAGCGCCTGCACAAGGAGCGCCTGGCATCGGGCGGGCGGGCGACGAGACTGAAACCGGAAGCGCTTGCGGATTTGCCGGACGGCACGATGATCTCGTCAGGAAACAGGGCGTACGCCCTGTTTGACGGCGCCGCGCTGCCCTGGAGTTTCGGCGGTTATGGCGAACCGGTGGGATTCGGCGATTTTACCGACGGTCCAATCGGCCTGCTCACGCCGGCGACAACTGTTTCCGTGCTGAAGCGTGGCTACAGACCTGTCTGGCACGCCAGCGCGGAGGCTTGACGCCGGCGATGGCCTCGCCCATTCCTCGGCGATGCGCGCCAATTACAAGATGCAGCGGCTGTTCGTGCCGGACGGGCTTGGACCGGACATCGAGTTCGACGTCGGCCCGCAGCAGAGCCATTATCTCTCGCACGTGCTGCGGCTCGGCGAAGGCGCCGAAATTCTGGTCTTCAACGGCCGCGACGGCGAATGGTCGGCTGCGATCGCGGCAAAATCGAAGAAGGCGTTGCGCCTGAAGTTGCTGGCATTGCAGCGGCCGCAGCCGCCGTTGCCCGATCTCGTCTACTGTTTCGCGCCGCTGAAGCAAGGGCGGCTCGACTACCTCGTGCAAAAGGCGGTGGAGATGGGCGCCGGCATCCTGCAGCCGGTCATCACCCAGCATACGCAAGTGGCAAAACCCGGCATCGAGCGCCTGCGCGCCAATGTCGTCGAGGCGGCCGAGCAATGCGGCATATTGGCGGTGCCAGAGCTGCGCGAAGCGGAAAAATTCGAGCGCCTGCTGGCGGGCTGGGACCGCGAGCGGCGGCTGATCTTCTGCGACGAGGATGCATCGACCAACAGTCCCCTGCCGGCACTGCAGGTGGTGCGGGAGAGAAAGCTCGGTCTGCTGGTCGGACCGGAGGGCGGCTTTTCCGACGAGGAACGTAAGATGCTGAGAGCGCTGCCTTTCGTTACCGCGATTCCGCTCGGGCCGCGCATCCTGCGAGCGGATACGGCGGCGGTGGCGGCACTGGCGCTGATCCAGGCGACAATCGGCGATTGGTGATCAATTCCAATTACCCGCTGGCTCAGGATTTTTCGCTTGATCGGCTACTGACATTTCGTCCATCTAGCGCCGGCAGTGGCCGCGTGTCCTTTCGGGCGCGTAAAGGACGCTGTAGCATTTGATTAGGCACCTGATCCCTTCCGAAAATCGAAGCCGATTTTCAGGGTCATGTGCGGAGGGCTCCTATGGCGCGCGATACAACCGACTTCCGGCCGATAGAAAGCGTCGACGAACTCGTCGAGCATCTGGCCGAAGGCAACAAGCCGCGCGACAAATGGCGCATCGGCACCGAGCACGAGAAATTCCCGTTCTATGTCGACGGCAATGCGCCGGTGCCCTATGGCGGCGAGCGCGGCATCCGCGCCATCCTCGAAGGCATGCAGGACAAACTCGGCTGGGACCCGATCATGGATGCCGGCCGCATCATCGGCCTGGTCGAGCCGACCGGCCAAGGCGCGATCTCGCTGGAGCCAGGCGGCCAATTCGAGCTGTCCGGCGCGCCGCTGGAGACGATCCACCAGACCTGCCGCGAAGGCAATGCGCATCTGGCGCAGGTGCGCGAGATCGCCGAACCGATGGGCATTCGTTTTCTCGGCCTTGGCGGCAGCCCGAAATGGTCACTGGCCGAGACGCCGAAGATGCCGAAATCGCGCTACGAGATCATGACCCGCTACATGCCCAAGGTCGGCACCAAGGGCCTCGACATGATGTACCGGACCTGCACGATCCAGGTGAATCTCGACTTCGAAAGCGAAGCCGACATGCGCCGCAAGATGCAGGTGTCGCTGAAATTGCAGCCGCTGTCGACGGCGCTGTTTGCCAACTCGCCTTTCACCGAAAGCCGGCCGAACGGCTTGCAGAGCTGGCGCGGCGAGATCTGGCGCGACACCGACAATCAGCGCTCCGGCCTGCTCGAGTTCTGCTTCTCGCCCGATTTCGGCTTTGCCGACTATGTCGAATGGGCGCTCGACGTGCCGATGTATTTCGTCATCCGCGACGGCCAGTACCACGACATGACGCACATCACCTTCCGCCAGTTCATGGCGGGTGCTGCCCGTAACGACCTGCCGGACGGGCTGCCGACGATGGGCGACTGGGCGAACCATCTGTCGACGCTGTTCCCCGATGTGCGGCTGAAGCGCTTTCTCGAAATGCGCGGCGCCGATGGCGGGCCGTGGCGGCGCATCTGCGCGCTGCCGGCCTTCTGGGTCGGGCTGCTCTATGATGCGGCTGCGCTCGACGCGGCCGAGGCGCTGACCTCGAGCTGGAGCTATGACGAAGTGCTGGCAATGCGCAACGCGGTGCCGGAACAGGGCATTTCGGCGCCCTTCCGCAACACGACATTGCGCGAGATCGCCCGCGACGTGCTTGTCATCTCGCGCATGGGACTGAAGAACCGCGGCCGCAAGAACCGCGACGGCTATGACGAGACCTCGTTCCTCAACACGCTGGACGAGGTCGTCGCGCGTGGCACCACCAGCGCCGAAGAGATGCTCTCGGCCTACCACACACGCTGGGGCGGCTCGATCGAGCCGGTGTTCATGGAATACGCATATTAACGCTTCGCTATCCGCTTGGCCGATGGTCCGGCAAATTCGCTTCAATCAGTGATGGAAACGAATTAGGCTTCTCCAACGAGGATTTTCCCGGAGGAGAAAACAATGCCTTCCTTGTTCGATATTCTGGCACAGGCCCAGAACGGCAACGGCATGCAGGCGCTGGCCCAGCAGTTCGGGCTTTCGCAGCAGCAGACGCAGGCGGCGGTCGCGGCGCTGCTGCCGGCCTTTTCGCAGGGGCTGAAGCGCAACACTTCCGACCCTTATGGGCTCGGCTCCTTCATGACGGCGATGGCCAGCGGCCAGCACGCCAAATATTTCGAGGATGCAAGCCGGGCCTTCTCGCCGCAGGGCCTCGATGAAGGCAACGGCATTCTCGGCCATTTGTTCGGCTCGAAGGACCTGTCGCGGGCCGTCGCCAACCAGGCCGCGCAGGCGAGCGGCGTCAGCCAGCAGGTGTTGCAGCAGATGCTGCCGGCAATCGCCTCGATGATGATGGGCGGGCTGTTCAAGCAGACCACCAACCAGCTAGGCGGGCAGATGCATGCGGCAGGCGGTGGCGGTAATCCGCTTGGCGAGCTCATCGAGCAGATGATGCGGCAGGCGGGCGGCGGCGGCCAGGCGCCGGCCCCTCAGCCTGCAGCCCCCACGGATAACCCGCTCGGCAAGGTGTTGCAGGACATGTTCGGCGGCGCACAGCAGCCGCAACAGACGCAGAGCCCTTACGGCGACAACCCGCTGGGCAAGGTGCTGCAGGACATGTTCGGCGGCGGGCAGCAGCCACAAAGCCAGCCGCAGCAGACACAGAACCCTTATGGTGACAATCCGCTCGGCAAGGTGCTGCAGGATATGTTCGGCGGCGGTGCACCACAGCCACAGCAGCCGCAGAACCAACCCCAACAGACACAGAACCCTTATGGTGACAATCCGCTCGGCAAGGTGCTGCAGGACATGTTCGGCGGTGGCGCACAACAGTCTCAGCCGCGTCAGGCGCCGCAGCAACCCCAGGCGCCGCAGCCGCAGGCCAATCCGAGCGGCAGGCCGAGAAATCCGTTTGACGACCTGTTCGGCAAGATGTTCGAGACAGGCGCCCAGCAGCGCGACGACTACCAGAAAGGCATGGAGTCGATCTTCGACCAGTTCAAGCAGGGCATGGGCCGGCGCTAGACCAGATACCGGCAACCAATCATCAGTGCCGCCCAAAAAAGAAAGCCCGGTCCTGGGAGGACCGGGCAGCGCGCAGGCTGGCCGGGGGGCATCCGGCAGGGAGTGGGGAGCCTGCGTAACTTGGTGGCGTCGTGCGGCAAAAAGGTTCAACGCGCCCGAACGGCGAAACCCACGCGATCACACGACCTTGCGGGCAATATCCCCGATCGTTTCGGCGCGCTCGACCGCGATGACGCGAAGCCTCTCTGTCGGATCGCGGCCAAAGGGTACACCGACAGCGACGTGCAGGTCGGCGCGGGTCAGGCCGATGTCGGCGAGCTCGGCATCCGACATCTCGCCGAGGCGATAAAAGGCGCGGCGGTTTTTCCAGGCGCGGTAAACATTGGCAGCGGCATTGGCCACGCGCGTCGCAACGGCCGGACGCGAGGTGATGCGCGAGGTCTCGGTAGCGAAATCAAACGTAGCCATGTCGGTCTCCTTCACATTCGAACGGGCGAAACCGGTCGATCGGGCGCTGGCGACAGCGGCCGTTCCGGCTTCGATTCATCTAAGATGATGCATGTCGTTGGCCCAAAACCGGTGACCACTTTTGGGCGACATGCATTAGCTCATATGGACAATCGGAATTTGCCATGGCCCGATTGATTAATCCAACGAATGTTTCTAATCTTTAGCATCAGCATCAATGATGGATTAAGCCAATGAAAGCGCCGCTCGATCTCGATCAGTTGCAGACCTTCATCTCGATTGTCGACACCGGCAGCTTTACCCGCGCGGCGGAAGCGGTGCATCGGACCCAGTCTGCGGTGTCGATGCAGATGCGGCGGCTGGAGGAACGGATCGGCAAGCCGCTGTTCGAAAAAGACGGCCGCACCAACAGGCTGACCGAGGAAGGCGACAGACTGCTCTCCTACGCAAGGCGGCTGCTCTATCTCAACAAGGAAACACTGGCCGCCTTCGACGACCGCCGGCTCGAAGGCACCATCCGCATCGGCACGCCGGACGATTATGCCGATCGCTTCCTGCCAGAGATCATGGCGCGGTTTGCCCGTTCCAACCCGCATGTCGAACTGACCGTTATCTGCGAACCGACGCCGGGACTGGTCGAACACATCAAGCGCGGCAATCTCGACCTGGCGCTGGTGACGCACAACGACGCGCGCGGCCAGTCGGAAGTGGTGCGGCGCGAACCGCTGCTGTGGGTTACCTCGGCCAACCATGCGACGCATGAGCAGCCGATCCTGCCGATGGCCTTCGGCCGGCCGAACTGCATCTGGCGGCGGGCCGCCGCCGACGTGCTCGATCAGCAGAGCCGCGACTATCGCATCCTGTTCACCAGCTTCTCTGCCACCGTCATCGCCGCCGCGGTGCTTTCCGGCCTGGCGATCTCGGTGCTGCCGGAATGCGCCCTGCGGCCCGGCATGCGGGTGCTGGGCGAGGCCGATGGTTTCGGCGCCCTGCCCGATTGCCGCATCGGCATCATGCGCGGTCAGACCTCGCGGCCGGAGATCGTCGACGCGCTTGCGCGCCACATTTCGGAGAGCCTCGACAATATTTCCGTGCCACTCGGCGAGGAGACCGGCACGTTCGACTTCGCCGCCCTCGCCTTCGCCAAGATGAAGCGGACCAAGCCGAACCAGATCCTGCCGGGCTGGTGATCGCGCGATTGGGGCGGACATCGAACACGGCCGCCTTGACGCCGGCCAGCAATCGTCCCCCAATCGGCCGATGAGCGACGCAGCATCCGAATCACGCACCAACGCCACCGAATATACGGTGAGCGAGATTTCCGGCGCGCTGAAGCGTACGGTCGAGGACGTCTTCGGCAATGTACGGGTGCGCGGCGAGATTTCCGGCTATCGCGGACCGCATTCCTCCGGCCATGCCTATTTCTGCCTGAAGGACGATCGCGCGCGGCTCGACGCCGTGGTGTGGAAGACCACGATGAGCCGGCTGAAATTCCGTCCAGAGGAAGGCATGGAGGTGATCGCCACCGGCCGGCTCACCACCTATCCCGGAAAATCCACCTACCAGATCGTCATCGACAATCTCGAGCCCGCCGGTGCCGGTGCGCTGATGGCGCTGCTGGACGAGCGCAAGCGCCGGCTGCAGGCCGAAGGCCTGTTCGACGCGGCGCGCAAGCGCAGGCTGCCGTTCATGCCCTGCGTCATCGGCGTCGTCACCTCGCCGACAGGCGCCGTCATCCGCGACATCATCCACCGCATCAAGGATCGGTTTCCACTGCACGTGTTGGTCTGGCCGGTGCGGGTGCAGGGCGAGACGGCGGGTGCGGAAGTGACCGCTGCCGTCAACGGCTTCAACGCACTGCCATGGGACGGCGCCATCGCGCGGCCCGATCTGTTGATCGTGGCACGCGGCGGCGGCAGCCTGGAGGATCTGTGGGGCTTCAACGACGAAGCGCTCGCCCGGGCCGTCGCCGCTTCGGGTATTCCGGTGATTTCCGCGGTCGGCCACGAGACCGACTGGACATTGATCGATCTGGCTGCGGATGTGCGGGCGCCGACGCCGACAGGCGCCGCCGAGATCGCCGTGCCGGTCAAGGTCGACCTCGAAGCGACGCTTGCCGGCCTTGGCGCGCGGTTGAAGACCGCACTGTCGCGCAATTTCGAACGCAAGCGGCAGGCGGCACGCGCGGCCGCCCGGGCGCTGCCCTCGCCCGACCAGTTGCTGGCGCTGCCGCGGCGGCGCTTCGACGAGGCGACGAGCCGGCTCGGCCGGGCGCTGTCGGTCAGCGTCGAGCGCAAGCGAGCCAGGCTTCTGGGGCAGCGGCTGACGCCGGCGACCTTGTCGCGGCGCATGAACGAAGCCCGCACTCTGACCCGCCGCGACCTCGCCCGAGCGCAAGCGGCGTTCTTCGCCATCGTGCGCGAGCGTCGGGCGCGGTTTTCACGCACGGCGACCAGACTGTCACCGGCGCCGATCGCCAGACGGCAGAAACTGCAAGGCGATGCACTGCTGGCACTGACACGGCGGCAGGACCAGGCGATTTCAAGACGGCTGGACCGCCTGCGTGGAAAACTGACGCAGGCCGACCGGCTGCTGGCGACGCTCTCGCACAAGGCCGTGCTGGCGCGAGGCTTTGCGCTGGTCAAGGATGTGGACGGCGCCGTGGTCAAGCACGCGGCAGAAGTTGTGTCGGGGATGGCGCTTTCACTGGAGTTCGCCGACGGCACCGCCGATGCAGTCGCCATCAGTGGCACGACGCGGCCCAAGACGGTTGCCAAGCCCGCGGCCAAGCTCAAGGCGCCGGGCGGCCAAGGTTCGCTTTTCTGAGGGTGACCAAGACTTCTTTGAGGGTGAAATGACCGACCCGCATCTTGCGACGCCCTCGGGCAAACTGCGCGCCCGTGCCTTCGCGATCCCATTCGAGGGCGCGCCAGGCCGCTTCAATGCCATCACCGATGTGCCTGGCGTGATGGTCGGCTATATCACGCTGATCTCAGGGGATGGGCCTCTCGTCGTCGGCAAGGGTCCGGTACGCACCGGCGTGACCGCGATCCTGCCACGGCCCAGAGACGAGTTGGCCGTCCCGGCGTTTGCCGGCGTGTTCAGTGCCAATGGCAATGGCGAACTGACCGGCTCGCATCTGATAGAGGAGCTCGGAGCGTTCAATCTTCCCATCACCATCACCAACACGCATTCCTGCGGCGTCAGCCGCGACGCAACGTTGCGCTGGATGCAGACGGTGCTGCCGCAATCGCTCGACAGCGCCTGGGCGCTGCCGGTGGCGGGCGAGACTTACGACGGCTTCCTGAACGATATCAACGGCCACCATGTGAGCTTCGAGCAGGTGTTTTCCGCGCTCGAAACGGCTGAAAGCGGGCCGATCGAAGAGGGCAGCGTCGGCGGCGGCACAGGCATGATCACCTTCGGCTTCAAGGCAGGGTCCGGCACATCCTCGCGCAGCGTCGATTGGAATGGGGAGCGTTTCACGATCGGCTGCTTCGTCCAGTCGAATTTCGGTGCACGACGAAACCTCGTGATCCGTGGCATCAGAGCCGGAGCGGAACTCGCCGAACCGGCGACCCGGGACAACACGCCGCGAGCGGAAAAGAGCTCCATCATCGCGATCGTCGCCACCGATGCGCCATTCATGCCGCACCAGTTGAAACGGCTGGCGAAACGCGTGCCGCTCGGCGTCGCGCTGACCGGCGGCTATGGATATAATTCATCTGGCGATATTTTTCTGGCCTTCAGCACGGCCAATGCCGATGCGGCGCGCGGCGCGGCCGGCAAGCTGGTCAGCGCCGGCTATATACCGGATGCCGACATCAACCCGTTCTTCGACGCCGTCGTTCAGAGCGTGGAAGAGGCAATCCTCAATGCTCTGGTCGCCAATGAAGACATGACCGGGCGCGACGACAATTTCGTGCCAGCGTTGCCGGAAGCATGGCTCGAGGAGAGATTTGGCAAAGCTGCGCGGCGATAAGACCGCGCAACTGCATCAGACAGGCAATGTTCGCCCGGCAGGTTTTGCCGGGGGGCGGTCCGTCAGCCGGCAGGCTTGTTGGAATTCCGCTCGTCCTGATCGGCCTCGGCCGCCTCTTCGAGCCTCGAAGCAATGAGCTCCTGAATGTCGCCGACCTCTTCCTGGATATCCTCCAGGGGTATGCCGGCTTCGGCGGCCTTGGCCGCACATTCCCTGGCGAGGGTCTCGGCCTGCTTCTCGATCCTGGCTGGCGAGGGCTGGCAGTGGACTTTTTCGCCAATCCACCCGCGCAAGAACTCGATTGCGTGTTCACTCATACTGCTGTTTCCCTAGCGGCTATGCCGGTTGGTAATCATAAACGTCGGCATCTTCGAAAAGATGCGTGCTGCCATTCGAGCCGAGTCGGCTTCGCCCGGCAAGCCGAACTTGTCCGAGGTCCACAGAGCTGAAGGGAATGGAGGGTTCAAGGAGCACGTTCTAGTTCTTGAGGACTGATTCTCTCGACGAAACTCGTTCGACCCGCGCTATTGTTTCTATTTGCTTTTTTTCGGTTTTCAAGCCGTTTTAGATCACAATAGATGTCACAATGACTAGCACATTTACCGCGCTCTCGCTGGCACGACGTAAGAGGCGAGCCGTCAAAGCCGCCGCTATATAGTGATAACCATTTGCAATGTCGACTCTGCTTGCGGTCCTGCTTCTTTCCGCCGCGCTTGCTGGGAGATATGTGGTGTGACGGGCCTTGCCGTGCAAGCTGCCGAGCGCCTCATGCAAGGCATGCAATAGCGTCTTGTGGAAACCCTGAAGTGCTTGTCTCAGGGTGGCTCTCTACCGCTGGCGGTAAAGGATCATGCCGGCATGATAGAGGACGCCTTCGACGAACTCACCATCCGCGGTGAAGCCCTCATCGTCCCAGTATTCTATGTGGTTGCCGTGCACTTCATAGCGTCCCCGGTAGGCGCTTTCGCGGTCACCGCGCGCTTCGTAATAACGGCCGTTCGCCAGGAGTTCGTGCCTGATATGGCGATCCTCGGTGACCCACATTCCGACATAGGGATGAGCTTGGTGCGTCATTGGTTCCTCCGCAAGGATTGGAGTTGCAGGAAGGGTCAGGCCGGTTGGAGCTACAGCAACGGCAATACCCGTAAGCACTGCGGCCAAAGTGGATCGCATCAATGCGCCGCCTTCGTCGGACGCACGACTATCTCGTTGATGTCGACATCGTCGGGCTGTTCGATTGCATAGCGCACTGCCCTGGCGATGGCATCGGGTTTCAGTGCAATAGCACGCCAGCTTTTCATGGCGGCGGCAGCGGCTTCGTCGGAGATCGTGTTCGCCAGCTCGCTTTCCACCACGCCAGGATGAATGCAGGTTACGCGGATATCGTCACTCTCCTGGCGGAGCCCATCGGAAATCGCGCGGACAGCGTATTTCGTTGCGCAATAGACGGCAGCCGTGGGCGAGACGGCCAGTGCGCCAATGGAACCGATATTGATGATGTGACCGGAGCCGCGTGCCGTCATCTCGGGCAGAACCGCCGCGACGCCGTACAGAACACCCTTGATGTTGACGTCCACCATCAGCTCCCACTCGTCGACCTTCATGGCTGCCATGGCCGACAGCGGCATGACGCCCGCATTGTTGACGATGACATCGACCTGGCCCCATTCGGCCCGGGCTGCCTCGGCGAATGCTGCGACATCCGCCCTCCTGGTGACGTCGAGCGCTCGCACGCGAACCGTTCCACCAGCTGCCTCGATTTCGGCCGCAAGCGCTTCAAGGCGGTCGGTGCGGCGTGCGCCGAGCATCAGCTTCGCACCTGCCGCGCCAAGCTCGCGGGCAATGCCAGCGCCGATGCCGCTGGAGGCACCGGTGATCAGAACAACTCTGTTCATGGTCATCGAGATGATCCTTTTGGTCTGTGATTATTTTCACGATGTGAAGGGATTGGGTGCGGGTGAGCTCCCGCGGCGCGCCGGCCCTATTGGGGGGCTCACTGGGCGGTGTAGCCGCCATCGACCAGAAGCAAGGCCCCGGTGATGAAGCTGGACGCCGGCGAGGCAAGAAAGGCGATGGCCTCGGCAACTTCTTGCGGCTGGCCGATCCGGCCGATTGGATGCGCGCCGCCGAAGCTGCGCAGCATCTCCCGGCCATTCTCCACCACGCCTTCCATGATGTCGGTTTCGATCACGCCAGGGGCAACGGCGTTGCAGCGAATGCCCATGCGCCCGTATTCGATCGCGATCACCTTGGTCAGCTGTGCGACAGCCGCCTTGGAGGAGGCATAGGCCGCCTGCGTCTCGAAGGCCGCGACGGCCGAGATCGACGAGACATTGACGATCGCGCCGCCACCGCCGGCGGCCATCAGTTCCACAGCGGCACGGGCAGTGACGAAGCTGCCGCGCGCGTTGATCTGCAGAATGCGGTCATAGTCGTCGACCGAGGTCTCAGTCAGTCGTTTGTTGAGCGTGCGACCGGCATTGTTCACGACGATATCCAGTCGTCCGAAGCGCTTCGCGGCGAGTTCGACCGAGCGTCTGGCCAGGTCCTCATCGGCGACATCGCCGGCCAGCGTTGCCACATCCTCGGCTTCCAATTCGCGTACGCTGTCGCTGAGATCGCTTGCCACGATCCGGGCACCCCGCGCCCGCAGCAGTTCCGCCGCGCAACGGCCGATGCCACGTGCCGCGCCGGTCACGAGGGCGACCTTTCCATCCAGGTTCCAGGAGGAAGGCAGTGATGTCATGGGGTATCTCCTTGGTCAGCCGGCATCGACCTGGATCGGGGGATCAAGCCTTTCTTGCCGTTGCGACAGAGATAGAGCCATGGCATTGTCGCGATAACCCGCCCGCCGTTAACCTATATGGTAAGTTTGGCTAACCAATGGACATCGATCTCAATGCAATTGCCGTCTTCGTCACCGTGGCCGAGGAACGCAATTTTCGCGCTGCGGCAGACCGGTTGGGCGTGACGCGCTCAGCGGTCAGCCAGAGCATCCTCAGGCTTGAACAGCGCCTTGGCATCGCATTGCTGCAGCGCACGACACGCAGCGTCAACCTGACCGAAGCGGGCGAGCGCCTGCTGGCGAGCGTCGCACCGGCGATCGCCGACGTGAACGCGGCAATCGAAGCCACCACGGAGTTGCTGGACCGCCCGCGCGGCCGCCTGCGGATCGCGGTTTCGTCTATCGCAGAGGCCTTTCTGTCAGGACCATTGCTGGCGTCCTTTGCAGAAAGATTTCCCGAGGTGCATCTGGATATTGTGGTCACCGACGAGGAATTCGACATCGTTGCCGAAGGCTATGATGCGGGAGTGAGGCTCGGCGAAGTGATCGAGCAGGACATGATTGCCGTGCCGGTATCGGGCGATCAGCGACAGATGGCCGTCTGCGCCCCGCGCTATCTCGAAAAGTTCGGAGCACCCGCCCATCCGCGCGAGCTTGTGGCACGTCGATGCATCGGCTGGCGGCCGGCGCCGGGAGTTTCGCCCTATCGCTGGGAGTTCGGCGAGGACGGGCGCGAGTTCGACGTGGCGGTTGCGCCCGAGATCACTACCAACGACATGTGGCTGATGATCCGGCTGGCCGTTGCAGGCGCCGGAATCACGTTCGGCATGGCCGATACATTCCGCCCCTGGCTCGACCGCGGCGAGCTCGTGCCAATCCTCGACGGCTATCTTCCGCCGTTTGCGGGTTTCTATCTCTATTTCCCAAGCCGACGAAATATCGCGCCGAAGCTGAGAGCCCTCGTGGATCACCTGCGCGGCGCGCGTCAGGCGCGGGACCGCGGGTGAGCGCTACGGGATCGTAGTGAACGCTCGGCGCTATTGGTCAGAAACCTGGCTGAAAGCTGAATGGTACCGTTGGCTGGGATCGAACCAGCGACCTCCGGATCCACAATCCGGCGCTCTAACCATCTGAGCTACAACGGCACGTTTGCCTGAGCGGGATCGAGATGAAACGTTCGGGACCCGCTCTGTCGTTCGGCGATGCGTCCATACGGGCTATCGGAGTTTAATTCAAGGCTTTTGGCAAGGCAAAAGCTCGCTCCGGCATCGAGTCATTTTCCGCCGGACAAAAGAAAAGGCCGGCGGGAGGAGGTGCCGGCCTTTTCCTGTTACGAGCCAGCGGGAGGAGGTGCTGGCTGGTCACCCCGGTGGGCAGAGGGAGGAGGTTCCACCCGCCGGGTATTCACTTAAACCACTATATCGCACATCTATTTGTCTGACGAAATGCGACCTTTTGATGCATCGTCAAACTGTGCGCAAATATTAGGCGATCTTGATTTCTTTCACGGCCTTCTCGAAGGCGGTCTTGATCGGCTTGGATACGTCCTCGGCCGCCTTGGCAGCAACCGCCTGGAAGTCCTTAGCCTGCTCGACGGTCATTTCGACGCGCTTGCGCAGGAAAGCGGTCTGCAACTCGACGACTTCCGACAGCGACTTGGCGCCGATCAGCGCTTCGAAATGCGAGAAGCCGGCTTCGGCATTGGCGCGCAGGGCGGCGATGGTCTTGAGCGACAGGTCGCTGGAAACGGACTTGGCGGTCTCGTAGGTCGACTCCAGAGCCTTCTGGGTCTCCTCGGCGCCGGTCTTCAGCTTGGCATAGGCCTCTTTCGACTGCTCAACGCCCTTTTCGGCGAAGGCACGGATCTGGTCGGTGGCCTTCGAAGCGTCGAAGCTCGGGAATTCAACGTTTTCGATCGTTTCAGCGGTCTTGGTCCTGGACATTTTCCATCCTTTTCAGCGGCAGCGGCTTTGACAAAATGCCGTCTCGTTCATCTATCATGGCAATATAAAGGCAAATTTTGTGCATTGCAACATGTTTGTTGCATCGCACCATAAAATATTTGGTTCGCAGCGTTAACCACGCGCCTAGAGATTCCGCTGGTTGCACGCTATGACTTGTGGACCTTCGCGCCGTCGGCTTTTATTAACAAAGCGTTAACCGCAAATTGCCCGCTCTGTGAGGGTCGCCAAGCGCATGCCGGCTGAAAACTACTCCTTCCTTGACGTCGCCGTGCTCGACGCCGTCCGCCTGCGCTTCGCCGCAGGCGACGCGATCGCCATTCTGTCGGCAGATCTCGAGCAGGTGATCTGGGCCAACGGGCCCGGCGCGGCGGTATTCGGCTATCCGGACATCGGCGCTATCATCGGCGCCTCGGCAGGGTTGCCGCTGATCGCCCGGCGCCAGATCATGGCAACCAGCGGTTTTCCGCAGATCGGCCGCGACCGTGCCATCACGGTCCGGCTGGCGACCGGCCTGACCAGCCGCGCCGTCGGTTTCCTGGCCAGCGCAGTGACCATGCCTGATGGCGAGGAAGCCATCATGCTGGCCTTGCCGGCGGCGCAGACCGGCTCGCGAAGCGCCGCCGAGATCGCCGACCGCGCCATCGGTGGCTTTACGGAAGACGGCCACTACATCGCCTTTGTCGATGCCAAGGGCAATATCGACGCCGCATCGGACGGCTTTTCGGCGCTCGGCATCCGGCCTGAGACGCTGGCCGCGCTTGTCGCCGACGTGGCGAACGAGAGCGACCGCATCGTCAAGCGCCTGGTTCCGGGTGGGTCCAGCTCCTATCCCGCGGGCCTTGCCCGGCTGACGGACGAGCGGCACCTGCTGGTGATGATCGACGAGGACCGGCTTGACGGCGAGGCTCCCGGTGGCGAGCGCGCCGGCGGGGAAACCGAGGCGGCAACGGCACTGAGCGGTGGCGATCTCCCCCAGCCAGCGGACCAGGACAACGAGCAGCCAATCGCCAGCAGCGGCGCGGCGGAGATCGACCTTGCAGCGATGCAAGGCACCTCGGCATCGGCGGAGCACGAACCTGCCGACGCGACCGACGATCACCGCACGGTTGGCAACGCGCCGACGCAGCATGACCATTGGTACTTCAATGCCGGCGACGACGCGCACGTCCCGCCCGGGGCAGCTGCGTCCGGCAAAGTCGAGACCAGCCCGGACGCTTCGCAGGCCGGCGCGGATACTTCGCCGGAAAGCGCCGCAAAAGCCACCAAAGCCGCCTCCCCGGCCGAACACCGCGCTTCGGCGATCGATCGCACCGCCGCGCCCATGCGTTTCGTCTGGCGTACCGACGCGGAGGGCCGGTTCAGTGCCCTGTCGCCGGAATTTGCCGAGCTCGTCGGCAAGCCTGCCGCCGACGTGATCGGCCGCCGCTTCGAGGATGTTTCGGCCGCCTATGGCCTCGATGCTTCTGGCGAGATTGCCGGCCTGCTCGAACGGCGCGACACCTGGTCCGGCCGCTCCGTGCTGTGGCCGGTCGCCGGCACCGATCTGAAGATACCCGTCGATCTGGCGGCGCTCCCGGTTTACAGCCGCAGCCGCGTTTTCGAAGGTTTTCGCGGTTTCGGCGTGGCCAGGAGCGGCGATGCGGTGGTCGATCCGGATGCCGTCGGCATGGCCCTTGTCGCCGAGGAGAAACCTGCCGCGACCATCGGGCCGAAAGCCGTCGAACCTCTCCCCGAGACACCTAAACCCGCCGATCCGTTCAGGGGCGAAGTGCCGGCATTGACCATCGTGCCAAAACCCGAGCGGCGCTTTGCCGACAAGGTGATCCGGCTGGCCGAGCACCGGCAGCCGGCCAACGACAAGGGCCTGTCGACGCTGGAACGCAGCGCGTTTCGCGAGATTGGCGAGCGTCTCAAGAAGGACAGCACCCCGGCCGAAGAACAGCCCAGCGCCGGAAAGCAGAAGCCGGTTGCGAAAGTCGAGGCAGCCGGCAAGGCCGACGAGCCAAAGCTGAAAGAAGCCGGGCTGGCGGACAAGGGTGAGATGCCGGAACCAGGTCCGGAAAGCGAGGCGGCTGCCGCCGAACCGCCCGAGGCCGATGCCGAGGACCAGAAGGACCTCGCCCGACTTGACGGCGAGCAGCCGGATGAGGTGGAAGCAGAGGCGCAAGCCGGCGAACCCGTCACACGCCCTGTTTCCGGATCGCTGCTCGACTATGCCGACCGCGAACCCAGCGATGAGGCGCAGGAAGGCGTTGAGCCCAGCACGAACCGTCGAACGATCGTCGCCGAAGCGCCGCGGGATGGCGACGACGACAGCATGACAGCCGAAGACTTCCGTGACGCCGAGGACAGCGAGGATTGGTCCGAGGACAGCGCAGCCGCAGCCGACGCTGCCGGCCAGGTGCCGCCCGTCGAGCGGCCGCAGGCACCACCGCTCAAACTCGACGGCTTCGTGCCGTCGGCGTTTGCCGGAGAGGACAACACGGGGCCGGATACCTCGATCCTCGGCAAGCTGCCAGTGCCGGTGCTTATCCATTCCGGCGACCAGCTGCATTACGCGAACGACGAATTCCTCGGCTTGACCGGCTATGCGACGCTCAATGCCCTGGACGAGGCTGGCGGGCTCGGCGCGCTGTTTGCCGACCCTTATGCCGACGACGGCAGTTCGGATGGCGGCGACCGCGCTCTGCGGCTGAAAACGCGCGAAGGTCAGGAGTTTCCGATCGATGCGATTTTACGCTCCGTGCCCTGGGGAAACGGCAAGGCGCTGATGCTGGTCGTACGTCGTTCCGGCGACGACGAGGCAGCAGCCATTCCACATGGCGCCGCCGAAGACCAAACGCAGCCGGATGTTTCCGAGCTCAAGGCACGTATTGCCGAAATGCGCACTATCATCGACACCGCCACCGACGGCGTCGTGCTGATCGGCCGCAACGGAACGATCCGTTCAATTAGCCGTCCGGCGGAAGCGCTGTTCGGCTTCGACAGCGACGAGGTGACCGGCAAACCGTTCGTCTCGCTGTTTGCGATCGAAAGCCAGCGCGCGGCGCGTGACTATCTCGAGGGGTTGTCGGAGCCCGGCGTTGCAAGCGTGATGAACGATGGCCGCGAGGTGATCGGGCGCGAGGCGCAGGGGCGTTTCATTCCGCTGTTCATGACCATCGGCAGGCTGCCCAACGACAGCGGCTTCTGTGCGGTGGTGCGCGATATCACCCAGTGGAAGCGGGCCGAAGAGGACTTGACCCAGGCGCGCGCAGTCGCCGAACGCGCTTCGTCGCAGAAGACCGATTTTCTGGCCCGCATCAGCCACGAGATCCGCACGCCGCTCAACGCCATAATCGGCTTTTCCGAGCTGATGGTCGACGAGAAATTCGGGCCGGTGGCCAATGACCGTTATCGCGACTATCTGCGCGACATCAACCGTTCGGGCAACCACGTTCTCGACCTGGTCAACGACCTGCTCGACATTTCGAAAATCGAGGCCGGCCAGCAGGAGATGGCCTATGAGGCGGTGTCGCTTAACGACACACTGGCCGAAACCGTGGCGATGATGCAGCCGCAAGCGAACCGGGAACGCGTCATCATCCGCTCCAGCTTCGCCTCGCGGCTGCCGGAAGTGGTGGCCGATCTGCGCAGCGTGCGGCAGATCGCGCTCAACATCCTGTCGAACGCCGTCCGCTACACGCAGGCTGGCGGCCAGGTGATCGTGTCGACGGCTTACGAGATCTCCGGCGATGTCGTCATGCGCGTGCGCGATACCGGCATCGGCATGAGCCAGTCCGAGATCGAGCAGGCGCTGAAGCCGTTCAAGCAGATCAACGCGCTGAAGCGCGGCCGTGGCGACGGCACGGGTCTTGGGCTGCCGCTGACCAAGGCGATGGTCGAAGCGAACCGGGCCCGGTTCACCATCAACTCGACGCCCGGCGAGGGAACCCTGGTCGAAGTCGCCTTTCCCTCGACCCGCGTGCTCGCCGGTTAGCTATGGTTGCGCAAGAAAAAAGGCGTCCAACAGGACGCCTTGAGAAATTGGAATTGCTGTCACAACGGGGCTTGAGCGAATCAGATCCTCTCGGGGCTAAGAGGAACGGGATTTCTCCCTCAAGTTACGCACGACTATTGATGCCGGGCCTTAACAAATCCTTACCGGCACGCCGGAAAATTTACCAATGTGTACCACTCATGAAATCTAGGTAAATTCCGAAGAGATAATTTGTTAACGATACCTGAGACCTCAAAACAGCGCCACCTTGGATCCCGGGGTCAGTCGGCAAGCTGCGGCAGGCTGCGGAACAGCTCGAGCGCTTCGGGATTGGCGAGCGCTTCCTTGTTCTTGATGGCGCGGCCGTGCACCATGTCGCGTACCGCGAGCTCGGTGATCTTGCCCGATTTGGTTCGCGGAATATCGCTGACGGCGACGATCTTGGCCGGCACATGGCGCGGGCTCGCCCCGCTGCGGATTTTCGCGCGGATGCGTTTTTCCAGCTCGGCGTCGAGCTCAACGCCGGCCGCCAGCCGCACGAACAGCACGACGCGCACGTCATTGTCGAAATCCTGGCCGATGCATAGCGCTTCGAGGATTTCCGGCATCTGCTCGACCTGATTGTAGATCTCCGCCGTGCCGATCCTGACACCGCCCGGATTGAGCGTGGCGTCGGAACGGCCATGGATGATCAGGCCGCCATGGACGGTCCATTCGGCGAAATCGCCGTGGCACCAGACATCGTCGAAACGTTCGAAATAGGCGGCTTTGTATTTCCTGCCGTCAGGGTCGTTCCAGAAGCCGATCGGCATTGCCGGAAACGCCTTGGTGCAGACGAGCTCGCCCTTCTCCTGGCGGAGCGGGCGGCCGTCATCGTCCCAGACATCGACGGCAAGGCCGAGCCCGGGCCCTTGGATCTCGCCGGTCCATACCGGTTCGATCGGCACGCCGAGCACGAAGCAGGAAACGATATCGGTGCCGCCGGAAATCGAAGCCAGATGCACGTCCTTCTTGATGCCTTCATAGACGAAGCGGAAATCTTCCGGCGATAGCGGCGAGCCGGTCGATGAGATGGTGCGCACGCTGGAAAGATCATGCGTGCGGATCGGCTTCAGGCCGGCCTTGCGCACGGAATCGATGAATTTGGCCGAGGTGCCGAAATAGGTCATCTTTTCGGCATCGGCGAAGTCGAACAGCGCATTGCCGTCCGGGTAGAACGGCGAGCCGTCGTAGAGCAGCAAGGTGGCGCCCGATGCCAGGCCCGACACCAGCCAGTTCCACATCATCCAGCCGCAGGTGGTGAAGTAGAAGAAGCGGTCGCCGTCGAGCAGGCCGGCATGCAGCCGTTCTTCCTTGACGTGCTGGATCAGCGTTCCGCCGGCCGAATGGACAATGCATTTGGGAATGCCGGTCGTGCCCGATGAAAACAGGATGTACAGCGGATGCGAAAACGGCAGCCTTTCGTAGGCGACAGGCCTTGCGGCAAAGGGTGACAGCGCCTCTTCCAGCGCAGCCGCCTTGCCGATGGTCGCGGCGACGTCGAGCGAGGTGCCGAGATAGTCGACAATGAGGACTTTGCGGACGGTGGCGAGCTTGCCCGCCACGGCCGCGATCTTGTCGGCGACTTCGATCGCCTTGCCATTGTACCAGTAGCCGTCCGGCGCGATGAACACGACAGGCTCGATCTGGCCGAACCGGTCGAGAACCCCCTGCTCGCCGAAATCTGGGGAGCAGGACGACCAGACCGCGCCGATCGAGGCGGCCGCCAGCATCGCAGCAACGGTCTCCGGCATGTTGGGCATCATCGCGGCGATGCGGTCGCCCTTCTTCACCTTGAGCGACAGCAAAAGCTGCTGCAGCCGCGAGGTCAGCGCATGCAGCTCGTTCCAGGACAGCCGCCGCTCGACCTTGTCCTCGCCGCGAAAGACGATTGCGTCGCCAAGCCCGGTTTTCTTGAGGAGATTCTCGGCGAAGTTCAGCTTTGCCTCAGGAAAGAAGGTCGCGCCGGGCATCTTGTCGCCATCGACCAGCACGCGTTCGCCCTTGTCGCCGACGATGCCACAAAAGTCCCAGACCAGGCTCCAGAAGGTCTCGCGATCATCGATCGACCAGCGATGCAGGTCGGCATAGGAGGAGAAAACCTTGCCGGCCATGTTCGCCGCGGCGTTCATGAAGGCGGTCATCGGCGCTGCATCGATCTGCTCTTGCGTCGGGATCCAGAGCGGTGCGTCGTCAGCCATCATTGTTTCTCCTTAAAACACGTCACGTTTGAAGAGATTCACGCGACGCGCTTTAAACTTTTGTCTTTATGCATGTCGTTTATCCCAAAACCGCTGCGCACGTTTGGGCGACATGCATTGGCATCGCTTATGCATATCGCGATGCAGCAGAGCAAGATTTTGTTGGACCGCGCCGGTCAGGGTGTGCGCAAATGCCATCGGCGGGCCATAAAGACTTGAAATGCGTCAGCCGTCGGTTACACCCGTCGGGCGATTTTGTCGGAATGGAAGCATACGGGGCGATATGCCATCACCTTTGATCCGACGCGGAATATGGGCGATCGGCGCAGCCGTCATCGTCATCGCGCTGGTTGTCGCAGCCTTGCCGTTGATCGCCTCGACCCGCATCGTACGCGACCGTATCGCGTGGGAAATGAGCGCGTGGAGCGGTTTCCGGGTCACCATCGACGGCGCGCCGCGTATCGAGGTCTGGCCGAATTTCCGGGCGATCCTGAGCGACGTGACGCTGTCGCAATGGACAGAGACGGATGCGCCGCCCGTGGTCGAGGCCGAACGAGTCGAGGTCGACCTCTCAGCGATGGCGGCGCTGCGTGGCGATGTGGTGTTTTCGACGGCGCGGCTGGTACGACCGACGATCCGGGTTCAGCGTACCGCTAGCGGGTTTTTCCTGCCTGCGATTCCCAGCGGTGGGCGCATTACGCGTTCGATCGATGCTGCCCGCGCGGTGATCAACACAAATCCCGCCAAGCCGGATCTCGGCAAGCTGCCGACAGATCCGTTCGGCACAGTCGAGTTCAGGGACGGCCGCGTAGTGGCTGCCATCGGTGGCAAGGAACAGGAGATATTGAGCAGCCTGAGCGGCCAGGCGAACTGGGCCGCGATGAACAGCAATGCGACGCTGTCGGCGACCGGGATATGGCGCGGCGAAAGCGTTGCCATCGACGCCGCATCGCCGAACCCGCTCGTGCTGTTTGGTGGCGGCACAGCACCGGCCACATTTTCCTTCAAGGCGGCACCGGCCAGTTTTTCGTTCGACGGCCGCGCCAGCATGTCGGAAAACGGCTATTTCGACGGCCAGGCGAAATTCGCCGCACCTTCGCTCCGACGCGTGCTCGAATGGTCGCAGGCCGGCATCGCGCCCGGTGCCGCAATCGGCTCGATCTCGGTTTCAAGCAAGATCACGGCAACGGCCGGGCGCGTCAAATTTGAAAACACGGCCCTGACCCTCGACAACAACCCGGGAATGGGTGCGCTGGACTTCACCTATGGTGAGGCACTGCCGGTGATCTCCGGCACACTTGCCTTCGATACGCTCGACCTCAGATCATTTCTCTCCGCCTTTACGCCGGTACCATCCGCCGGCGGCACCGGCCCGGGCGAAATCGATACGAGCTTCGCCGACCGGATCAATCTCGATCTCAGGCTGTCGGCGGCGCATGCCACCGCCGGCGCCATCCAGCTTGCCGACGTCGCCGCCACTGCCCAGGTCAAGAACGGCCTTGCCGTCTTCGACATCTCGGATGCATCCGCCTTTGGCGGCAACGTCCAGAGCAGCGTCCGTTTCGACCGCAAGCCCGCCGGCACGGAAGTCGAGATCCGGCTGCTTGCTTCCGATATCGACGGCGGCGCTTTCGGCACCGCGGCCGGAATGACGCGGCTGGTGCCGATCGGCACTGGAACCGTTTCGGTCATCCTCAAGGGGCCTGGCAGAACCTGGGACTCGATTTTCGAAAACGCCAATGGCTCGCTGTCGGCGACGTTCGGCGCGGGTGCGCTGAGCCGGCTTAACCTGCCGGCGTTCCTCAAGCACACCGAACAGGGCGGATTCTTCGCGCTGGACGACGTCTCGGACGGAACGCTGCCGATCGACGGGGCCGAGCTCAAGGCGAGCATTTCGAACGGCGTGGCGCGCATCGACAAGGCCGAGGTGAATTCCGCGCAATACAAGATCTGGCTTTCCGGCATCGCATCCTATGCCGGACGCGGGCTGGCGCTGTCCGGCGGCATCGTCCAGCCGAGCCAGGCTGCCACGCAGACGAACGGCCAGGGACCCAATCAGTCGTCCTTCTTCGTCGGCGGAACGTGGAACACGCCGTTCATCTCGCCGATAAGCCGCGGCGTTTCGGGAGAGTAAGCAGCAGCAGCAGCAGCTTCAACCGCGCTGCGCGGCCTGCTCGTCGCGCTGGCGCTGCACCTCGCGGCGTTTGTTTGCGAGCGAAGCGATGATCACGCCAACTGCGACGACCGCGATCAAGATGGTGCAGGCTGCGTTGATTTCCGGCGTCACGCCAAGGCGGACCTGGCTGTAGATCTTCATCGGCAGCGTCGTGGCGCCGGGTCCCGAGGTGAAGCTGGCAATAACCAAATCGTCGAGCGACAGCGTGAAGGCCAGCATCCAGCCGGAGACGATAGCCGGCATGATGACCGGCAGCGTGATCTGGAAGAAGGTCTTCACCGGTGGCGCACCGAGGTCCATCGCGGCCTCTTCCAGCGAACGATCGAAAGTGATCAGGCGCGACTGAACCACCACCGCGACGAAGCACATGGTCAGCGTGGTGTGGGCAAGCGTCACCGTCAGAAAGCCGCGGTCGAGGCCGACGGCGACGAAGAGCAGCAGCAGCGACAGGCCGGTGATGACTTCCGGCATGACCAGCGGCGCAAACACCATGCCGGAAAACAGAAGCCGGCCGCGAAAGCGCGTGTAGCGTGTCAAGGTGAGCGCCGCCAGCGTGCCGAGCACGGTCGCCACCGTGGCCGAGATGACGCCGACGCGGGCCGTCACCCAGGTCGCGTCCATCAGACCCCGGTTGTGGAACAGCGACACGTACCATTTCGTCGAGAAGCCGCCCCAGACGGTGACCAGCTTCGACTCGTTGAAAGAGAACACGACGAGCAGGACGATCGGCAGGTAAAGAAAGGCAAAGCCGAGCACGATCGATGTGATGTTGAAGCGGCTCCAGGTCGCGTTCATTGGTCCTGCTCCTGGGCACGCGCCTGGGCTCGCTGGAAGAGCATGATCGGCACGATCAGCAGCAGCAACAGGATGACGGCGACGGCGGACGACACCGGCCAGTCGCGGTTGCCGAAGAACTCGTTCCACAGCGTCCTGCCGATCATCAGCGTCTGCGAGCCGCCGAGCAGGTCGGGAATGACGAACTCGCCGACGGCGGGAATGAACACCAGCAGGCAGCCGGCGATGACGCCGGGCAGCGACAGCGGGAAGGTGATCTTCCAGAAGGCGCTGGTCGGCGGACAGCCGAGATCCTTGGCGGCCTCGATCAGCGAATTGTCCATCTTCTCCAAGGCCGAATAGAGCGGCAGCACCATGAACGGCAGATAGGAGTAGACGATGCCGATGAAGATCGCCGTGTAGGTGTTGAGGATGATCAGCCGATGGCTGATGATGCCGGTGGCGAGCAGCAGCTCGTTGAGCAGGCCCTCGGGCTTGAGAATGCCGATCCAGGCATAGACACGGATCAGGAACGAGGTCCAGAACGGCAGGATCACCAGCATCAGCAAGGTCGGACGGATCGTCGCCGGGGCGCGTGCCATGCCATAGGCTATGGGATAGCCGATCAGCAATGTCAGGACGGTCGAAATGGCGGCGACGATGACGCTCGTCACATAGGCGTTGAAGTAGAGCGCATCCTGCGTCAGCAAGATGTAGTTGTCGAAATTGAGGGTGCCAAACCACGCGATAACCCCGGAAATGCCGCCGCGGAAATCAAGTACCGGCGTGTAGGGCGGCATGGCGATCGCCGTCTGCGACAGCGAAATCTTGAAGACAATGATGAAAGGGACGAGAAAGAAGAACAGCAGCCAGAGGTAGGGGATGATGATGACGAGCCGGCTAACGAAAGCCGCTCCCAGCCTGACCAAGGCGGATTTGCCGGCAGCGCTTGCCGGAGAGCTTGTTGCGGCAGTGACAGCGGACATGATCAGTCTCTACCGTGTCAGGACGACGCCGGCGTCGGGGCGGAAAGAAACCCAGGCGCGGTCGTTCCAGGTCAATGGGTCCTCGGTGAGACGTGCCGCGTTCATGGTGCTCGCCCGCACCACCTGACCGTCGTTCAGCCTGACGTGATAGACGGTCATGTCGCCGAGATAGGCTATGTCGTAGACCTCGCCCTCGATGGCGTTGACGGCACCGGCCGGTTTTATGGAGGACACCTTGATCTTCTCCGGCCTGATGGCGAAGGTGACGGATGTCCCGGCCGCGGCACTGCCGGCATTTTCGGTCCGGATGGTGATGCCGTTGCCGGCATCGATGCTCGCGCTGCCGGCCTCGCCAGCCGCGATCTTGCCGTCGAACATATTCACATTGCCGACGAAGCCGGCGACGAAGCGGGAACCCGGCGCCTCGTAGACCTCGGCCGGCGTCGCCACCTGCATCACCTCGCCCTTGTCGATGATGGCGATGCGGTCGGCCATCGTCATCGCCTCTTCCTGATCATGGGTGACAACGACGAAGGTGAGGCCGAGGTTCTGCTGCAGGTCCATCAGCTCGAACTGGGTCTCCTCGCGCAGCTTCTTGTCCAGCGCACCAAGCGGCTCGTCGAGCAGCAGGACTTTCGGCCGCTTGGCCACCGAGCGGGCGAGTGCAACGCGCTGGCGCTGGCCGCCCGACAATTGGTGCGGTTTGCGCTTGGCGAACTGCTCGAGCTTGACCAGCTTCAGCATCTCGGCGACGCGCTTGTCGATGTCGGCCTTGGCCATGCCTTCCTGCTTGAGGCCGAAGGCGATATTGTTCTCGACCGTCATGTGCGGAAACAAGGCGTAGGACTGGAACATCATGTTGACCGGCCGCCGGTAGGGCGGAATGCCGCGCAGATCCTGGCCGTCGAGCAGGATGCGGCCGGCGGTCGGCTCCTCGAAGCCCGCAAGCATCCTGAGCAGTGTCGATTTCCCGCAGCCTGAGGCCCCCAGCAAGGCAAAGAATTCGCGTTCGAAAATGGTCAGCGACAGGTTGTTGACCGCTGTGAACTCACCGAATTTCTTGGTGACGTTGTCGAACTGGATGTATGGCTTGGCGTTCGGATCGTTCCATGGCGCAAAATCCCTGCGGATGCTGCCAAGCGATTTCATGTCCCACTCCGTCCTGCTGCTTGCCCCATGAGAAAGCGGCTCCGGCAACGGCTGCCGGAGCCTGGTCAGATTGCTATTGGCCGGTGACGATCTTGGTCCAGGTGCGGGTGATGATGCGCTGGGTCTTGGGATCGTAAGGCGATACGGTGTAGAGCTTCTGCAAGGTGGCTGCATCCGGATAGATCGCCGGATCTTCCAGGATCGCCTTGTCGATGAACTGCTGCGAAGCCTTGTTGCCGTTGGCATAGAGCACATAGTTCGACGATTTGGCGATCACTTCGGGCTTCATCATGTAGTTCAGGAACTCATGCGCTTCGGCGACATGCACTGCACCGGCCGGGATCGCCATCTGGTCGAACCACATCTGGGCACCTTCCTTCGGCACGGAGTAGCCGATCTCGACACCCTGCTTGGCTTCGTCCGCGCGGTTGCGGGCCTGGAAGACGTCACCCGACCAGCCGACCGCCAGGCAGATGTCGCCATTGGCCAGGGCGTTGATGTATTCGGAGGAGTGGAACTTGCGGATATAGGGCCGGACCTTCAGCAAGGTTTCTTCGGCCTTGGCAATCTCATCGGGCGACGTGCTGTTCGGATCGAGGCCCAGATATTTCAGTGCCGCCGGTATGATGTCGGCCGGCGAATCCAGCACATAGACGCCGCAGTCCTTCAATTTGGCCAGGCTTTCGGGATTGAAGAACACGTCCCAGCTGTCGATCTTGTCGGTGCCGAGCGCTGCCTGCACCTTCTTGATGTTGTAGCCGATGCCAACCGTACCCCACATGTAGTTGATCGAATATTCGTTGCTGGGATCATATTTGGCGGTCCGTTCCATGACCGTGTCCCACATATTTGAAATGTTCGGCAGTTTCGACTTGTCGAGCTTCTGGAACACACCCGCCTGGATCTGGCGTGCAAGGAAATTGCCGCTGGGCACGACGACATCGTAGCCGCTGCCGCCGGCGAGCAGTTTCGTTTCCAGGATCTCGTTGGAATCGAAAGTGTCGTAGACGACCTTGATGCCGGTTTCCTTGGTGAAGTCGTCGATGATCGAACTGTCGATATAGTCCGACCAGTTGAAGACGTTGACGACGCGATCCTCGGCATGCGCGCCAAAGGTAAAAACTGCCAGAAACGCCGAAGTCGCCGAAAGCCAGAGCGCTTTGCGGGTCATGCTATTCTCCTTTGATGAGTGTTCCATCGCCAGCTCGTCGCGGCGTCCGCGCGGCTGGGCATTTGCTTCAAGGTATTGGGCTTGCAGGCAGGCGACAAGCGCGAATTGCCGGCGCCATTATGGTTCGGCGGCGAGCCGACAGCGAAGACCTGGCGTGGCGTTGGTGGTGTTCCGACGCCGTCGGAAGCTTTCGCTACGGCGCGGGCAGGGAGACGACGATATTGTCCGGCCTCAATGCGGCCGGCATGGAGACTTGGCAAGATACGCCTGTCTTGTTGTTGCCGTGATCGCAGCCTGCCCGCGCGGCTGCGACGTTGTCAATGGTTCATCTCGCTTTGACGCGCGCACTGCATCAATTAGGTGACGGCACACCGATGACGCCCGCTCGCGCGGGCCGCGTCTGGCGCTTGAACTCGAGCCCGATATGGACGAGGAGCGCGGTGACGACGACGGCACCGCCGACGATGGTACGCGCCGACGGCACCTCGGAATGAATGAGCCAGACCCAGATCGGGCCAAGGATCGGTTCGAACGTGCCGAGCAGCGCCGCCACAGCGGCCGGAACAAGCCGGGCACCGGTGGCGAAGAAGGCGAGACCGAGTCCCAGATTGATCACGCCAAAGGCAAAGAGGAAGCCCATATCGTGGCTGGAGACGCCCAGCGCCGACGCCTGCGATGCCGCAAAGGCGGCCGCCAGCATCGTGCCGAGGCAGGTCGCCGGCGTCATGCGCACATGGGCAAAGCGGCGCGTGATGACGGTGGCGATCGAGAACATGACAGCGATGAGCAGCGCCAGCCCGTCGCCGATTGGCGACACCGCGCCATCGAGCGATTCCGACACCATGATGGCGACGCCGACAATAACGGCGGCGATCGCCACCCAGGTCGCCACCGCCACCCGTTCGCGAAACAGCGCCCAGGCAAACAGCGCCGCCAGAAGCGGCACACCGGCCTGCATCAACAGGATGTTGGCGACGGTGGTATAGGCAAGCGCCACGACGAAAGAGGTCGACGCCGTGGCGAAGCAGAACGCCACCGCAAGGCCGGCCAGGCCCATGCCGCGAAACAGCTTCAGCGTGCCACGCCAGCCATCGCGCCAGACCATGAAGCAGAGCAGGAAGGCGGCGGCCCAGACCGAGCGCCAGAACACCACCGTCCAGCTGTCGGCGTTGTCGATGAAGCGCGCAATGCTGCCGCCGAAGCTCCACATCAACGCCGACAGGAATACCAGCAGGAAGCCGACGCGTTCGCCTTGCGGCGACACGATCGGCGAAGCGGCAACCGGAGATGATGCGGTATCGGTCATGGGTATGACTGTCGGCGAATTCGGAGCAGCACGATGTGCAATGGACGACAGAGACGTGCCTCATTCGCGTAACGCAAAGCAGAAGGCCGGGCGTGATCCAGTTCGATGTTCCGTTTGGCGCACTGATGAGGGCGCATCGCCCTCGCCCGGCGATGATCCGAGGCGACCTGTCGACGATGGCTTTACGACGTGCCCCTATTGCCGCGGATAAAGCGCCAGAGACCGGCCAGCGGAACCAGCAGGAGCAGCCCAAACTTTTTCAGCGCGATCAGCGCCACGACCAGAAAACCTGCTTTCGCCGCCAGCTTGCCGGCAATCAGGCCACCGACGCCAATCGCCGCAACCGTATCGACGCCCGGCACGAAATCAGCGTATGTCTTGCCGGTATTGAAGTCCGCGAGGCCAAGCACTTCATCCAGGCTTTGCCTTATCTCCGGCAATTGTTCCACCGTCGCGATATAGCTCATCACGAAGACGCCCTCCCTGCCAAGGAAACGGACGTCGTAGTTGAGCGTATGGGCGGCATCGTTGCCAAATTGCAGCTCCTTGGCCCAGTGCAGGCGCTTGTGGGCCGCGTCATAAACCGGCGGCGACGCCCAGCCGATCAGCGTAATGGGCGCATAGCCATCCTTTACCCTCTGATCGTTGCCGGACAGAGTGTCTGACTGCATGTTGCGCAGCAGTTCATTGTAATCGATGGACGCGGCGTCGCTGTCGTCGACGTAACCGATCTTTTCCCAGCGCAGCTCTATCCCCCAATTGTTGTCGGCAATGGGATCATGGGAGACTGGAAAGATCATGCCGAGGGCATCGGAACCAGAGTCGGGCGGATTGCCCCAGGCTTCGGTGAGGACGGAGAGCGTGTCCTTCTTGTCCAGAAAATAAAACTTGTCCTTGAGGTCGAGATGGATGCCTTCGGCAAGATTTATCGCGCCGGTCTTCGGATCGATATTGTCCAGGAACGCCTTGCCGGCATCATTATACTGTTGATAGGACTTGAAGAAATCCGAGGACTTTTCAGCCAATGCGGGATCGGCGGAAAACGCGAGCGCCAAGCCAAGCCAAAAAACTGTCCTGCCCATCATTGATCCCCCGACCGTTGCGCAGTTCTTTTTTTTGATACCGTACCGTCAATGCTGAATCAATATTCGGCTGAATCAATATTTTGGCCGAACCAATATTTTGGCCGGCAACCGCGAACCAGCTTACTGGTTGCCGCCGCAGGAACAGATGAGGTCCTTTTGGTCGAAGATTCAGCCGCAATATTGCTGGAGCCGAATCACTGGAAATCGAACGCCGACAGTCCCGTGACCATCTCGTCGAGGCCGAGCGGACGTGTAACGGGTGGCTCGGCGCGGGCGAGGCAGCCGATGCGTTCGCACAGCCGGCAGGCAGGGCCGACCGGCGTAGCCAGCGCAGCGGCGCTCTGTCCGGTCTTGCCGATGGCGGCCGGCCCCGGCAATGCCGCTCCATAGACGACCTCGTCGCGAAAACCGATGTCGCAGCCGAGCAACAGCGCCGTGCGCCGCGGGCGCTCGGCAAACGAGCCCTGCGGCCCCTCGAGCGTGCGGGCAATGCAGAGAAACGCTGCGCCATCTGGCATTTCCACTGCCTCGACCAGGATCTGGCCGGGCTGAGCGAAGGCGGCATGGACCGGCAGCTTCGGACAGCCGCCGCCGAAGCGGCTTTGCGGAAAGCCGTGGCTGCCCGCCTTGCGGAAGCGATTGCCGGCATTGTCGACCTCGAGCATGAAGAACGGCACAGCCAGCGCACCCGGCCGCTGCAGGGTGGTCAGCCGGTTGGCCGCCTGCTCGAACGAAACGCCGAAGCGCGACCGCAACATGTCGATGTCATAGCGGGCGCGGACCGCCGCCGCGTGAAAAGGCTGATAGGGCATCATCAGCGCGTGCGCGGCATAGCGGCCGAGCTCGAAACGCGCCAGCCGGCGGGCTTCGTCGGTGGTCAGCTTCAGCACCTGGATCTCGGCGGCGACAGCGACGCTCATGCGGATCAGGCAGGCCTCCATCGCCACCTCGCGCAGTTGATCGAATGGCGACAGCCGCTCGGACAGGAACAGGCGCTGCGAGTGACGGTCATAGCGACGCCGCCAGTTGGGCATGGTGGCGACCGGCAGTACCTTGACGACGATGCCGAATTCACGCCGCAGCCAAGCCTTCAACGCACTGAACAGATCGTCGCCGGGATCGAGCACCGACGTGAATGCCTCGGCTTCCTCTTCGAGCGCGGCAAAATGGTTCGGCCGGCGTTCGAAAATCTCATGCACCTCGTCGATCGGCAGCCTGGCACCGGAGAGGGCGGTGGCCTTGCCCTCACGCGCGAGCAGCTCATTGATATCCGACAATCGCTCGGCCTGCTCGCGATAGGCGCGAAACAGCTTTATGACAGCGGCGGAAGCATTTGGCGCCGCCTCGGCAAGCTCGATGAGTTCCTGGTCGCCCGGCAGTTCGCCGGCCAGCAACGGATCTGAAAACACTTCCTTCAAATCGGCGACCGACCCCCTCGCCTCGCCCTGCAATTCATGTGGGTCGACCTTGTAGACGGTTGCCAGCCTCAGGATCAGTTGCACCGTCAGCGGCCGCTGGTTGCGCTCGATGAGATTGAGATAGGACGGCGAGATGCCGAGCCCTTCGGCCATCGCCGTCTGGGTCAGCCCCTTGGCGTTGCGGATGCGACGAATGCGCGGCCCGGCAAAGATTTTGTGGTCGGCCAATCGAGTTTCCTTGACAGAAATTTACATCCGCCGATGGCATGGCTGTCTTTACAATCATGACAGATTTACAGCTCTCATCAGTCAAACACAACACAGGTTTTCCCTTATTTTATGACTGATCAGGAGGTTTACCTCGCTTGCGTCGTGCCAACGTGTAAATGGTGTCACACATATGGCGCACATATTTTCCCTCTGCGACGCCTTCCTAAACCGGCATCAAAACCGCCTGGAGTGATCAATGACCGACTTTTACAACCTCGTCCCGTCGGCGCCGCAAGGCCGCTTTGATGGCATCGAAAGGCCCTATTCGCCGGAGGAGGTGAAGCGGCTGCGCGGCTCGGTGCAGATCCGGCAGAGCCTCGCCGAAATGGGGGCAAACCGGCTGTGGCAGCTCATCCATGAAGAGGATTTCGTCAACGCGCTGGGTGCCATGTCGGGCAACCAGGCGATGCAGCAGGTGCGGGCCGGGCTGAAAGCGATCTATCTGTCAGGATGGCAGGTCGCCGCCGATGCCAACACCGCTTCCGCCATGTACCCGGACCAGTCGCTTTATCCCGCAAATGCCGCGCCCGAACTGGTCAAGCGCATAAACCGCACCTTACAGCGCGCCGACCAGATCGAGACTTCGGAAGGCAACGGGCTGTCGGTCGACACCTGGTTCGCGCCGATCGTCGCCGACGCGGAAGCCGGCTTCGGCGGGCCGCTCAACGCCTTCGAGATCATGAAGGCGTTCATCGAGGCGGGTGCGGCCGGCGTCCATTACGAGGACCAGCTGGCTTCGGAGAAGAAATGCGGCCATCTCGGCGGCAAGGTACTGATCCCGACCGCCGCACACATCCGCAACCTCAACGCCGCGCGGCTTGCCGCCGACGTCATGGGCACGCCGACGCTGGTCGTGGCGCGCACCGACGCTGAAGCGGCAAAGCTCTTGACCTCCGACATCGACGAACGCGACCGACCCTTCGTCGATTATGGCGCCGGCCGCACGGCGGAGGGCTTCTACCATGTCAGCAACGGCATCGAGCCCTGCATCGCCCGCGCCGTCGCCTATGCGCCCTATGCGGACCTGATCTGGTGCGAGACTTCCAGGCCCGATCTGGCGCAGGCCAGGACGTTTGCCGAAGGCGTGCGCAAGCACCATCCGGGCAAGCTGCTTGCCTATAATTGCTCGCCGTCTTTCAACTGGAAGAAGAATCTCGATGACGCGACGATTGCGAAATTCCAGAAGGAACTCGGCGCCATGGGTTACAAGTTCCAGTTCATTACGCTGGCCGGTTTCCACCAGCTCAATTTCGGCATGTTCGAGCTCGCCCGCGGCTACAAGGAGCGGCAGATGGCAGCCTATTCGGAACTGCAGGAGGCGGAATTCGCCGCGGAAGCCAATGGCTATACCGCCACCAAGCACCAGCGCGAGGTTGGCACCGGCTATTTCGACGCCGTCTCAATGGCGATCACCGGTGGCCAGTCTTCGACCACGGCCATGCATGGATCGACCGAGCACGCCCAATTCAGGCCGGCGGC
Source organism: Mesorhizobium sp. M0854 (assembly GCF_040319815.1). Lineage (NCBI taxonomy): Bacteria > Pseudomonadati > Pseudomonadota > Alphaproteobacteria > Hyphomicrobiales > Phyllobacteriaceae > Mesorhizobium > Mesorhizobium sp. M0854. The sequence goes on along the minus strand of NZ_JAMYOL010000030.1, from coordinate 4,544 downwards.
GGAATAGCGGAACAGCAGACAAACAGAGGGAACGCCCAAGCGGGCATGGCAACACAACAGGGAAGGCAACACAGGGAGAAGACCAATGGCATCGATAAGCCGCGTCAAGGAACGGGCCGAAGAGCAGGCCACCAGCATGAATGTCGACCAGCAGGCGACCATCCGCATGCTGGCGAACGATCTGCACAGGCTCAATCAGTCGGTAATGAAGGCGGTCGAGGCCGGCGTCTCGGTCGAACTGGTGCGCTCGGCACGGCACCATGGCGGCGACGGCAATTGGGGCGATCTGCTGATCCCGGTTATCGTCACACAGCGGAGCCACGACTAATGAATTCTACCGCACCGCGCCTTTTTTGAACGCGGGCTATCGCACCTCGCAGGCAGCGGCTCTGCCTAGTCCGGCAGAGCCGCTAGTGCAACGATTTCAATAACAAGATCAGGCTGCGCAAGTGCTGCAACGCCGATAACTTCCGAGGGCGGCGGGTTGTTGTAGCTGCAGTGCTTCGGGCAGTGCTCGGCAAAGAATTCGTCCAAGACGTCCAGGCGAAAATTGGGAGAGCTCAGAACGCCGCCATCGGGAAATGGTCCCTTAACGAAGAAGGTCAGCCTGATCAGATGCTCGAGCGCACTGCCAAGCTCCTCCAGGTCTGATTTGATATTGGTGAGAATTGTGCGCCACTGTGCCGCTGCACCGCCAATGGCGCCGCCGCCGCTTTTGCCGATCGGATCGTAGTCCTCGGCGGTCGCGGTGTTTCCGGAAAGGTAGACAAACCCCTTCGCGCCGGTAACGACCGTACCCTTTCCCCATGGCATCAACCGGCCATTTTTGAATTTCTTGTGAGTCACGAGTTCCATTGTCATCTCCCGTCGATCAAAGAGACGTGTGTAGCCAACGAGGAAGGGTAGTCCGGCGAGGCGATGCGACAAGCTCGCGACAGACTTGCCTCGACTTCATCCAACCTTTCGTCAATCTGGCTATAGCTGTTAGTTGACGCGTTCGCGCTGCACAGCCAAACTTAGCTGAGCCTGCCCGTTTGTGGTGGCGACTTCTCCTTTCGAGCGGCGGCAAAGAAAAGCATTTAATTTTAATTTTAATGTTTCTTGCGATATTCTCCTGATACGCCATTTGAGCTTGACATGAGCAGTGATCTCACGCCAATTACCTCTCGAGTTTCAACCCTGCATTGAAACATTGAACAACGGCCTGCCCCGCCATGTGCCCTGCGAATCGCGACATCGAGACTGCAAAACAGCTGCCTTTCGCTAGCCGGGACGTGGAGACGCGGATGCTCCCGGATTTCTCGCGGGTGCTGGTGGTCGGAAAATCACCGATCAACCGGGTCGTGGTTTCAAAGATCGTCGAGCGGTCCGGCCTCAAACCGATCTCGGAAACTCCCGAAACCGCGGCAAAGGCCTTGCACGCGCTGATTCCCGGCACTGTCGTTCTCGACGGCGGTGCGGAGAACGGGGACTGCGACGCCTTGCTGTCGGGTATCGATGCACTGCGAAGGGCGTCAGGCAGATCGCTTCCGTCGGTGATCCTGCTTTCAGTCAAGACCGGCACGCCGGAGAGCCTGGGCCTGTCCAGCGTCATCGACGCAGTGGTCGTCAAGCCGATCACCACCGAACGGCTGCAGCCGGTGATCGACCGGCTGATCGCAATTAGCCGCAATTGACGCCTACCGCGATGCCTCGGCTGCAGACCTGATCAATCAATCTCGCCGATACGCTCGATCAAGCCCGGCAGTTCACCGAGATTGGCTATCTGGCGAAAGCGTGGTGCCGAGACCGGCGGCTCGACATGTTCCAGCACCCAGGTCAGCTCATGCGGAACGTGGATGCCCCAACTGCCGGCTTCGATGGCCGGCACGACGTCCGATTTGAGCGAGTTGCCGACCATCATGCCCTTTTCCGGGCCGTCGCCGTGGCGGCTGAAGATGCGGCTATAGGTGGCCGCGCTCTTGTCGCTGACGATCTCGACGGCATCAAACAGCTCGCCCAGGCCGGATTGCGCGAGCTTGCGTTCCTGGTCGAACAGATCGCCCTTGGTGATCAGCACCAGGCGGTAAGCGCCGGCCAGCTTTTCCACGGTCTCGCGCGCATGGGGCAGCGGCTCGATCGGATGGCTGAGCATCTCGCGGCCCGCGGCGAGAATTTCAGCAATGGTTGAGGCAGGCACCTGGCCTTCGGTGACCTCGATCGCCGTCTCGATCATCGACAGCGTAAATCCCTTGATGCCGAAGCCGTAGACCGCGAGGTTGCGCTTCTCGGCCTCCAGCAATCTTGCCGAAATCCGATCCTCCTCGGCGTGGTCGGCGAGCAGCGCGGCGAGGCGCTGCTCGGTCATGCGGAAGAACTGTTCGTTCTGCCACAGCGTGTCGTCGGCATCGAAGCCGATCGTTGTCAGTTTGCGGCTGTGTTGCATTCGACGTCTTCAATTGCGGCGTTGCGGGACGCCGACCCTAGACCAGGATGTTTTTATCCGGAAGTCGTTGTGTTTCCCCGGCTAGTCGAGGCGGACGCCAGCCGGCTCCCCTTCCCTTTCGTCGCCGGCAACGGCTATACTCCACAATCTGCAACAAATCTGGTGATTGATGCCGCCTGCAAAAAAGGAAGTCCGTCCGTCGAGCCGCGGAGGACGCGCCCGCACGCCTGCCTTCGTGAAAAACCAACGTGGCGTCAAGAACTGGAAGGAAGTCAGCGCCTGGCTGGAATGGCGCGGCATCGAAGATATCGAATGCATCACACCCGACCAGGCCGGGGTTGCGCGCGGCAAGATGATGCCATCGAAGAAGTTCACCTCCAACACCTCGCTGGCGCTGCCTTCGGCGGTGTTCATGACAACGATTTCCGGCGGCTATCCGGAGGACGGCAACGGCTTCCACTATCCGGAGGACGACGGCGACCTCAAGCTGATGCCTGACCTCTCGACGCTGACGGTGGTGCCGTGGGAGGAGGACCCTACTGCGGCGGTTATCTGCGACCTCGTCCATCAGGACGGCCGCTCGGTCGAGTTCACGCCGCGCAACGTGCTGAAGCGCGTGCTTGCCGCCTATGACAAGCGTGGACTGAGGCCGGTCGTGGCACCCGAGATCGAGTTCTACCTGGTGCGCAAGAACCCCGATCCGGACTATCCGCTGACCCCGCCGGTAGGTCGATCGGGGCGGCCGATCGGCGGCGGCGCCGGCTATTCGATCGCCGGGGTTAACGAATTCGACGAATTGATCGACGACATCTACCATTTCTCCGAAAGCCAGGGCCTGGAGATCGACACGCTGATCCACGAGGAGGGCGCCGGCCAGCTCGAAATCAATCTGCGTCACGGCGATCCGATCGAGCTCGCCGACCAGGTGTTCATGTTCAAGCGAACCATCCGCGAGGCGGCGCTCAAGCACGAGATCTACGCCACGTTTATGGCCAAGCCGATCCAAGGGCAGCCCGGTTCGGCCATGCATATCCATCAGTCGATCATCGACAAGAAGACCGGCAAGAACGTCTTTTCGGCGGAGGACGGCTCGGAGACCGAGGCCTTCTTCCATTTCATCGGCGGCATGCAGAAACATGTGCCCAACGCGCTGGTAATGTTTGCGCCCTATGTCAATTCCTACCGGCGGCTGACGCAGTCGGCCTCGGCGCCGGTCAACAACAAATGGGGCTACGACAACCGCACCACGGCCTTCCGCGTGCCCCGCTCCGACCCGGCGGCGCGGCGCGTCGAAAACCGCATCCCCTCCTCCGACGCCAACCCCTATCTGGCGCTGGCGGCATCGCTTGCCTGCGGACTGATCGGCATGACCAACAAGATCAAGGCCGAGCCGCCGGTTCTGACGACCGCCAACGAGGACCAGATCGACCTGCCGCGCAGCCTGCTCGAAGCCGTCGACCTGTTCGAGGCAGACGAAGAACTCGGCGCGCTGCTCGGCAAGTCATTTGCCGCCACGTATGCGGCGATCAAGCGAGCGGAATTCGAGACCTTCATGGAAGTGATCAGCCCGTGGGAGAGGGAGTATTTGCTGCTGAATGTGTAGTAGGGGAGTAGGGGAGTAGGGGAGTAGGGCAATATGGCAGTAGGGCAGTAGGGCAGTAGGGCAAGGATGACGGACAAGATCGCATCGTACAGGGATCTGATCGTTTGGCAGCAAGCCATGGACCTAACAGTTGCAATCTACCAGGTGACAAGGACTTGGCCGAAAGACGAGATCTACGGGCTGACGGGTCAGGTGCGTCGGGCAGCAACGTCGGTGCCCGCCAACATCGCCGAGGGTTACGGCCGAGAAAGCCGAGCTTCCTACCAGCAGTTTCTCAGGATCGCCCAGGGATCACTCAAGGAACTGGAGACACACCTTTTAATCGCGCAAAGGGTTGGAATTACCTCTCGCGAGGTGGTCGAGTCATTGATGCCCCACAGCGAGAGCGTAGGAAAGCTCTTGCGGCTTCTGATCCGCAAGCTGTCGGCTGAATAGACACCTACTGCCCTACTGCCCTACAGGCCTACGGCCCGACTCCACTACGCCCGTACACACGGCCTCCCCGACGACGGAGCA
>NZ_JAMYOL010000029.1:0-64829 GCF_040319815.1 Mesorhizobium sp. M0854 | reverse complement strand
CACCACCGTGCCATGGCCGCTCGCCCCTCAGAGCAAGCCCCGTTCTCTCTCCAAAACTTTTTGCAGAACCTTCAGCACACTATCCGTGAAGCGCCAACGTTCTCTTTCGTTCCATAGGGCGTCGCGCCAGGACGTACCGACCCCCTCTGTCGCCTTTGGCGACATCTCCCCCTCAAGGGGGGAGATTACGCGCTCAGCCGCTTTCGCCCACAGAAAAAGCCGCCAGGTTTCCCGGGCGGCTTCGATGACTTGTTGATGCAGCCGTTCAGTTCAGCTTCGATTTCAAATCCTGCAGCGAGGCATTGAACAGGTCGGCGCCGGCCTTGGCGTCGATCTTGCCGGCCAGCAGCGCGCGCGCGGCTTCCACCGCGATATCGACGGCGCTGGCACGCACTTCGCCGATTGCTTCGCGCTCGGCCTGGCCGATCTTCTGCTCGGCCAAAGCGGTACGCCGGGCGACATAGTCCTCGGTCTTCTTGTGCGCCTCGGCGGCAAGCATGTCGGCTTCGCGCTTGGCCGCGGCGACGATGGCCGCGGCCTCCTGCTCGGCTTCCTTGCGCTTGCGCTGGTATTGCCCGAGCAATTGCTGGGCTTCTTCGCGCAACCGCCGCGCCTCCTCGAGCTCGGAGCTGATCTTGTCGGCACGCGCATCGAGCGCTTTGGCGATCATGCCCGGCACCTTGATGTAGATGGCGATGCCGAGGAAGATTACGAGGGCAACCGTTGCCCAAAGCGTCGCGAGAGATGTGGCGTCCATGATGCGCTCCTCACCCGGCCACGGATTTGACCGCGGCCGCGATTTCGGCCTTGCTGGCCTTGCCGCCGACAAGCGCCTCGACGATGGCCGAAGCGGTGTCCTCGGCGATCGTGCCGACTTCCTTCATGGCATTGGCCTTGATGGAAGATATGCGCGCCTCGGCCTCGCCAAGCTTCTGGTCAAGCGCTGCCTCGATCGTCTTGCGGGCAGCTTCGGCTTCCGCCTTGGCCGCATCGTTGGCCTGCTGGCCGATCGCATTGGCCTTGCCCTTGGCTTCCGCCAATTCCTGCTCATAGGCGGCAACGGCGGCATCGGCTTCGCCTTTCAGCCGGGCAGCATGATCGAGATCCTGCGTGATGCGGTCGTTGCGCACGTCGATGATGCCGCCAACGCGCGGCATCACCACCCGTTTCAAGAAGAGATAAAACAGCCCGAAGGTGATCGCCAGCCATAGAAGCTGCGAGGGGAATGTCTCCGGATTGAATGGCGGAAACGTGCCGTGCGCCTCGGCGGGCACGCCGGTGCCAGCGCTGCCACCTTCGACGGCGGGCGCGGACTCTTGCGCAAAGGCAGATGTCACGAACATCGCATTCCCCTGTCCATACAGTCAGGGCGCACCTTGCGCCCCCTCTTCGTCGGCCCGGTGTTTCTTACTTGAACACCAGCAGGAAGGCGATGAGAAGGGAGAAGATGCCCAGCGCTTCGGTCACGGCGAAGCCGAAGATCAGACGGCCGAACTGGCCATCGGCGGCCGACGGATTGCGCAGCGCGCCCGCCAGATAGCTGCCGAAGATGTTGCCGAGGCCGATGCCGGCGCCACCCATGCCGAGGCAAGCGATGCCCGCGCCGATTGCAGCTGCTGCATTTACTTCCATGTCAAACTCCTTGTGGTTCCATTGTCGTTGCAGTTTGTAATGACGGTAAATCCGCCGGTGAAATTCCCTAGTGACTGGGATGCAAAGCGTCGTTGAGATACATGCAGGTCAGAACCGCAAAGACGTAGGCTTGCAGGAAAGACACCAGCACTTCCAAGGCCGTCAGCGCTACCGCCATAGCCAATGGCAGGATCGAACCCGCCACGCCAGCCGCGCCAAGCGCGCTCAGCGAAACGACGAAGCCGGAAAAGACCTTGAGGGTGATGTGACCAGCCAGCATGTTCGCGAACAAGCGGACAGAAAGGCTGATTGGTCGCGACAAAAACGAGATGACCTCGATCGGTACGACGAGGAACATCATCACTAAAGGCACGCCCTGCGGTACGAACAGCTTTAGAAAGCCGAAGCCGTGCTTCATGAAGCCGTAGACGATGACGGTTCCGATCACCAGCGCAGCCAGGCCGAAGGTGACGATGATGTGGCTGGTGACGGTGAAGAAATAAGGAAAAAGCCCGAGCAAATTGGCGACGAGCACGAACATGAACAGCGAAAACACCAAGGGGAAGAACTTCATGCCTTGGGTTCCGGCTGAATCGCGCAGCATGTTGCCGACGAATTCATATGCCATCTCGGAAACTGACTGCAGGCGGCCGGGAATGAGGCTGCGGCTCGATGTGCTGAGGTAGAGAAACGCCGCCGCGACAGCCACCGTCGCGACCATGAACAGCGCCGAATTGGTGAAGGACAGGTCATAGCCGCCGATGTGAATCGGAACAAGCGGATGTATCTGGAACTGGTGGATTGGATCGACCTTGTCAGCAGCCACTTTTAATCCCCATCAAAGTCGCACGCGACTCTACTATGCGTTCATTGCGCCGGTGAGTGGCGCGCTAATTCATTCTTTCGGATCGCGCGGTTTATCGCTTTGTCCGAATTCTGCCATAAGCCCTGCTGAGCGCATGACATTGAGCACGCCGGCGCCAAAACCCAGCAGCAAAAAAACGATCAGACCCCATGGCGTTGTCCCCGCCAGACGGTCGATGATCCAGCCGATGCCGGCACCAACCACTATCCCGGCGATGAACTCGCTGGACAGCTTGAGCGCCTGGCCGTACCCGGCCGCACTGCCCGCTTTCGCGTCGTCTTTCCCCTCGAGCCGGTCCGGCCGCCTTGTCGCAAGCGATGCTTCAAGGTCGCGCCGGCGGCGCTCAAGATCGTCGTCGCGAATGTCGGCTTCATGCTGCTTGCCGCGGCCGGTTTTGCCGGTTCCGTCTGGCCCATTCTTGTCGGCCACGCAACCCCCCTGCCCGGTCAGACCGTCACCGTCCGTCCGCTTCTTAAAGTCGCCGGCAACATAGTTAGAGGGTCCGCGCCCGTCAAGCCACGGGCGGACGTTCAAGCTCAAGTATTTTTCCATTATAAATCAGTTACTTGCCTGGGTGCGACATCGTGCCCGACACAGTCTCAGGCGGGCCGTGGCCGAATCCCCCGCGGCGATGCGTCTTCGATCGGCCGCTCTCGCGCGAAAGATGCAGGGCTGCCCGAGCGCTCAGCTCCAGCCGCCGCCATAGGTGCGGTAGAAGATGTGCAGGCCGATCCTGGTCATTTTCTGCATCGTCCGCGCCCAGCCCGGATGGACGTAGTTGGCGTAATAATGGGTCGACGAGCCGACTTCCGGAATGAAGATCTTGCCGGCTGTGACGGCCATGGCGACATCCTGGGCGGTCTTGTAGGCAGCGGGGTTGTCGATGCGCTTCTTCCGGCCGTCGCAGGCGAAGGAAAACTGGCAGCGGTTGAACCAGTTGTCGTTCTGGTAGACGACGCCGCAGATCGAGTTCGGATAGGCCGGGTTGCGGACGCGGTTGAGGATGACCTGGGCAACGGCGGCCTGGCCGCGCACGGATTCGCCGCGCGCTTCGAAATAGATGCCGTTGGCGAGACATGCCTGCTCCGGCTTGGAAAAGACGCTCGCCGGCAGCGGCGTCTGCATCCAGGAATGGTCGCCCTTGCTCAGCGGCGGAATGAAGCGGCCGTCGTTCGGGTCCTCGTCCTGCAGCAAGGCTTCGAAGGGCGACGCCTGTGCATAATCGGGAGCGGACGAGGCGTAGGCGGTCGCCAGCACGTCAGGATGATCATTGTTGACCAGCGCGGCAAGCATCGCCGGCACGCCGGGATCCGGCTTCTTGTCGATGCGCGTATGGAAGGCGGCGGCGATCTGGATTTCCTTGCCTTTGATCTCGGGTTTGGCGAAGGCCATCCTCAGGCCGCTGTCCATGCTTGGGCGGAGCAGCGAAGAGGTGCGCTCGAAGATCGAGCCGGCGTTGAAGTTCTTCGGCGGCGAGACGGGCGAGACCTGGATGATGCGGCCCTTCTTGTCGGCGCGCGTGATGCGGTCCTCGTCCGGCGTCGTGCCGGCGATGCTGCCCTTGCCGCGAAACGAAACGGCGCCGATGCCGGGCAGTTGAACGCCGGAGCCGGAGAGCGGGCCGGTGCTGATGGAATCGAGGAAGGGCATTTCGGCGGCGTGAACGGAGCCGGCGACGGATTTCTCGACATAGGCGTTCCAGCGGACGCTCGGCGCCTCCAGGCCGGAGACCAGGCTGGTCATGTCCTGATAGGCAGCGACCGTCGGAAAGCCGATCCAGATGCCAAGGCCAATAACGAGGGGAGACAGGAAGGAACGCTTTTTCTCACCGGCGGCGGCGACAAGCCGCGTCAAAACACGTCGATGCACGGAACTCTCCAGAAACGCGACGGACCCCACTGGAGAGCTACAATGATGCATTAACCTTGATGGGGCGTTAACAGCTTAGAACGTTGTTTCCCATCTCGTGTCGAAGTCAGGCGCTTTTGCGGCCATCGCTTGACGGAAGAAAGATCGGCCAGGCGATCAGCGCGCAAATAGCCGCACCCAGCCAGACGCCTGCCCACGAGCAGAGGACGAGAAGCCCGGGAATGGCGATCGGCACCAGGAAGAAGGCGATGAAGACCAGACTGTTGGCGAGGCCGAGCGCCGTCCCGGCCTGGCTGGCGCCGGCCAGCGTCGCAAGCTCGGTGTAGGCAACGCCGTGCCAGGAGGAGACGCAGATGCCGGCCACGACCAGCACCGCGACGATCGCCGGCGACAGCATCGGCGCTTGGCCTGACAAGAATTGGGCCGAAAACAAGACGAGCGCCGCAAGCACGGTGAAGGCGGCCACGCTCAGCATGCTGCACAAACGCAGGAACGACCGGCGGTTGCCGTGACGGTCGGTGTAGCGGCCACTCCAGACGCGCATGACCATGGCGCCGACCTGCACGGCAGCCAGGCTAGCGCTGATCACGGCTGTTCCCATGCCGGCGAAATCATGGAGAAACACGGAAGCAAAGGTGAGCACCGCCACCTGCGGAAAGCAAAGCAGGCCGATGGCTGTCGCGATGCGCCAGACGGCCGGGTTGCGCAGCGGCGCCGGGCCGGCAGGCTTTGCCGCGCTGCTCGAACGGGCGTCGTCATGCGCCGGCGGCTGATGCAGCCAGCGCCAGGCGAGCGAGGTCGAGACCGCGGATGCAGCCGCCAGCAGTCCGAAGACCGCCGTGAAGCCATGGGCCGAAGCGAGCGATGGCAGCACCAGCGCGCCAAGCCCGCCGCCAAGCGGCACCGCCGTCTGCCTGATGCTCATGGCAAAGCCGCGCTCGCCTTCGCCGAACCAGGCCATGATGGCGCGGCCGCTGGAGCCGTTGACGCTGCCGCCGAGCAATCCGGTGACCAGCAGGGCAGCGGCGAGAAGCGCGATGCCGGGAATATGGGCCGGTGACGGCACGACCAGCGCGGCCATGACGAGCAGCCAGACCGCGGTTGCGCCGAGCCCGGTCAGCAGCACGCGGCGGTCGCCCCAGCGATCGGTCAGCAGCCCCCACGGCAATTCGCTCAGCGCCACACCCAGGCCGAGAAGGCCAAGCGCCAGGCCGAGTTCGCCGTTGGAGAGATGATAGCCCGAGCGCAGGAACACCGCCGTGGCCGGAATGCCGGAGAAGGTCGCGGAAAAGCAGGCATTGGCGGCGACGCCGATGCCCAGCACCTTCCAGCGATGACTGGCTCGAAGTGCCGCCGCTTCTGACGGGGCGGCAACGGCGGCCGGGCGAAGCGGTTTGCAATCTGCTCGTGTGGCGACAGCGGACATGGTTCAGCTCCTGCATCGGTCGGCTGCATTCGGTCTTGACGCGCTCTCTCTACCGCCATAGCTTCGTACTGAATATCAGGAAGTTTTTGACGTAATGTCCCGAATATCAGGATTATTGGCATGCGACGCGTGACATTCGATCTCGACGTTCTGCGCAGCTTCGTTACCGGCATGGAGCTGGGCAGCTTCGCCAAGGCCGCCGACCGGCTCGGCCGCTCGACCTCGGCAATCAGTGCGCAATTGAAGAAGCTGGAGGAGCAGGCGGCGACGCCGATTTTCCGCAAATCTGGGCGTGGCCTGGCGCTGACGGACGCGGGCGAGACCATGCTCGGCTACGCGCGGCGGCTGATCGAGCTCAATGACGAGGCCGCCTCCGCCATCCACGATGTCGAGCTGGAGGGTTGGGTGCGGCTTGGACTACAGGAGGATTTCGGCGAGGCGGTGCTGCCGGAGGTGCTCGGGCGCTTCGCCCGCGCCCATCCCAAGGTCAAGATCGAGGCCAGGATCGCACGTAGCCATGAGCTTGCCGAACGGATCATTTCGGGCAGCCTCGATATCGCGCTTGCCTGGCACAGTGGCGCGACGCTGCCCTACAGCCGGCATGTCGCCGACGTCCAGATGCGCTGGATCGGCCCGGCAAAACAGATCGAGACCAGCCTGCGCGATGGCGAGGCGTTGCCGCTGGTGGCGCTCGAAGCGCCGTGCCTGCTGCGCAGCGTGGCGACCGAAACGCTCGACCGCGCCGGCCTGGCATGGCGGATGGCCTTCTCCAGCCCGAGCCTTGGCGGCATCTGGGCAGCCGTCGCCGCCGGGCTCGGACTGACGATCCGCACCGATATCGGCCTGCCGGCCAGCGTCAGGGCGATGACGCCTGAGATCGCCGGGCTGCCCGCCTTGCCCAAGATGGCGCTGTTCCTGCATCGCAAGGAGGCCGAGCCCGAGCCCGTGGCAGCGCGGCTTGGCGACATCCTGCTGCAGGCAGCGTTGGAAGCCTTGCCGCAGACGCAACCGGCGCCCGTTCTGCGCAACGTAGCGTAAAGGCAGAGGTTCAGTGGCGCTTCTTTGCCTTGCCGGCGAAAGGATTGTCCGAGGTGCGCAAGGCGATGCGGATCGGCACGCCGGGCATGTCGAAAGCCTCGCGCAGGCTGTTCGAGAGATAGCGGACGTAGGATTGCGGCATCGCATCCGGCCGTGAGCAGGAGACGACGAAGCCCGGCGGCCGCGTCTTGGCCTGCGTGACATATTTGATCTTCAGCCGACGCCCGGCGACAGCGGGCGGCGGATGATGCGCCAGGATGCCTTCCAGCCAGCGGTTGAGCTTGCCGGTCGACACACGGCTGTTCCAAACTCGATGCGTCCGGATGACGGCATCCATCAGCTTGTCGAGGCCACGCCCGGTCTCGGCCGACACCGGCACCGCCTGCATGCCGCGCGCCTGCGGCAGCAGCCGCTCGGTTTTTTCGCGCAGCTCGGCCAGCAGCTCCTGGGGATGGTCGACAAGATCCCATTTGTTGAAGGCGATCACCGGGGCACGGCCCTCGCGGATGATCAGATCGGCGATCTGCAGATCCTGCTTCTCGAAGGGAATGGTGGCGTCGAGCACGATGATGACGATCTCGGCAAAGCGGATGGCGCGCAAGCCGTCCTGCACCGACATCACTTCGAGCTTTTCGTGGATCCTGGCCTTGCGGCGCATGCCGGCGGTGTCGAACAATTTTAAACGGCGGCCATGCCAGTCCCAGTCGACCGAAATGGAATCGCGAGTGATGCCGGCCTCAGGGCCGGTCAACAGCCGCTCCTCGCCGATCAGCGCGTTGATCAGCGTCGACTTGCCGGCGTTGGGGCGGCCGACGACGGCGATGCGCATCGGCTTGGTGTCGTCATAGCTCGGCTCGGCGTCCGGGTCGGTGATGTCCTCGCCGATCAGTACCTCGCTGGCGGCGACCTCATCCTCGCCGGCCTCTTCGTCCTCGCCGAAGGCGCGCGCCTCGCCAAGTGCCACGATCACCGCGTCGCGCAAATCGGGCAGGCCCTGGCCGTGTTCGGCCGAGACCGGGATCGGTTCGCCAAGGCCGAGCTCCCAGGCCTCCAGCATGCCGCCCTGGGCGCCGCGCGCCTCAGCCTTGTTGGCAACGACGACAACCGGCTTGCCGGACTTGCGCACGATCTCGGCGAACGTCTTGTCGTCGGGCATCAGCCCGGACTTGGCATCGATCGTAAAAAAGATCAGGTCGGCCTCGCGGATGGCGATCTCGGTCTGGGCGCGCATGCGGCCGGGCAGCGTCGAGGCAGCCGCATCCTCGAAGCCGGCGGTGTCGATGACGTCGAAATGCAGGTCGTAGAGCTTTGCGGCATGGACGCGGCGATCGCGTGTGACGCCGGGCGTATCGTCGACAAGCGCCAGCTTCCTTCCCACCAGCCGATTGAAAAGGGTCGATTTGCCGACGTTAGGCCGGCCGATGATGGCGACTTTGAAGGTCATCCGACCCTACATCTGCTATGCATGTCGTTATCCCAAAACCGCTGCGCACTTTTGGGCGACATGCATTACGACACGCCGCCCGAGCCGCGGATCAGCTCGGACATCAAAGTCGCCCGCTCGCGTGTGTTGCGCGGGGCGCCGTCGTCCGCGGCGATCTGGTCGAACAGCTTCAATGCATCCGCCGCCTTGCCTTCCTTCCAGGCGGCAAGGCCAAGCGCCTCGCGCGCCGTATGGCGCAGCGTGTTGGTGTCGGCGGTGAGCGCCTCGACGCGGCTGGAGACATCGGCGAAAGAGCCGTGATCGACCAGAAGCAGCGCTGCCCTGAGGCGCGCCATGTCGCGAATGCCGGAGGGGATCTTGGTGTCGGCGGCGACCTCGTCGAAATCCTTGACGGCGGCGTCGACGTCGCCCTTGTCCGCCTTGACGGTTGCCGCGCGCATGCGGGCGAGCAGCGGATAGGCGCCGTAGCCGTCCTTCTCCAACGCCTCCAGAGCGGCAAGCGCCTCGTCGTTCTTGCCGTCATTGGCAAGCTTCAGCGCCTGCGAGAAGGCATCGCCGGAGCGGTTGGCGCGGGTCTCGTCCCAATAGCGGTAGCCGACGAAAGCAGCAGTGCCGAGCACCACCAGCACGGCCAGCACGAGCAAGGCGGGACCGAAACGGTCCCACAGCGCATGCGCCTGGTCGCGACGAATCTCTTCGTTGACTTCGCGGATAAAACTGTCGTCCGACATGGATCAAAACCATTTCCTGCCCCGGGCGGGGCGGTTGATGAGCCCGCGTTTTAGCGAAATTTTGCCGGCATGGAAGGGGTTCGGCAGGAAAATCGCCTATTCACGAGGCAGTCGCCGTCAACGGCGGCCGTACAGGTCGATCCTACCCGTGCCATATTTCATCGGTAGGCGTCGCTTCTACATTCCCTAAATCAAGTCAGATGCCTTTGCCCCGTTTGTCCCGCGTTATTGCGTTTTCCATTGCCGTGTTTGCTGCCGGCGCGGCTTTTGCCGACCCGCCGGCGCCGCCGGCAAAACCGAAGCAGATCGTCATTATCTCATTCGACAGCGCCCGCGACATTTCGCAGTGGCAGCGCAGCCGGGCGCTGGCCGAGCGCACAGGTGCGCACTTCACCTATTTTGTCTCCTGCGTGTTCCTGCTGTCGCCCGAGACACGCAAGGAATACACCGCGCCCGGCAAGACGGAAGGCAAATCGAACATCGGCTTTGCCGCCTCCAAACAGGAAGTCGCCGAGCGGCTCGAGCAGATCAACCTCGCCGCCTCGGAAGGCCACGACATCGGCAGCCATGGCTGCGGTCATTTCGACGGCAAGGACTGGAGCAAGGCCGACTGGCTGAGCGAGTTCGGCTCGTTCAAGCATATTCTCCAAAACGCCTATTCGATCAACGGCATTGCTCCTGAACCGAAGGGCTGGCGCGATTTTGCCCGCAAATCGGTGGTCGGGTTTCGCGCGCCTTATCTGTCGGCAAACAAGGCGCTCTACGAGGCGCTGCCCGCGGCCGGTTTCCTGCTCGACGCAAGCGGCGTTTCGCGTGGGCCGGTTGAGCCACCGACCGTCAACGGCATCACGCGCTTTTCGCTGCCGCAGATCCCGGAAGGGCCGAGCTCAAGGCGGGTGATCGCCATGGATTACAATCTCTATGTCAGACATTCCGGCGGCTTCGAGCGGCCGAGCATGGCGGAAGAGTTCGCTGACCGGACCTATAACGCGTTCCGCGCCGCCTTCGATGCGCAATACCAGGGCAAGCGCATTCCGCTTGAGCTCGGCTTCCACTTCACGCTGATGAATGACGGCGCCTACTGGAACGCGCTGGAACGCTTTGCCGGCGAGGTCTGCATCAAAGCGGACGTCGAGTGCATCAGTTTTCACGATTATGTTTCGCGGCGAGGCGAAAGGCAGGCGGCGGTGGGCGGCTGAGCCGCAAGCGCCCGCCGCCCGCCAGTCTTAGCTTGCCGGCTGGTCCTCAGGACGCAGCCCGGCTTGCTCACGTTCCAGATAGTGCTGATCGATCACCGGCAGCGGCTCGCCCTTGATCGTGGCTTCGAACGCTCGCAGCCGCTTGTGGACTGACAAGAGCTCAACGATCGTTGACCAGGAATTAACAAGATATTGGAACGAGCTGGTCACTTGGCTGAACGCGGAATTGACCTGGTTGACGAGACCCAACGTCAAGGTTCCGGCGACCAACGAAGGAGTCATCAAAAAAAGAGGGAATATGGTATTTAGTTGCAAGTAGAGATAGCGGACCACATTGAAATAGACGTAGTGGAAATAGAGCCGGAAGTAGTTCTGGCGCACATTTCCGAACAATTCGGAAACGGTCGGCGGCTGCGCTCGGGACTGATCGTCCTCACCATAAACAAGTTCCTTGCGGTAAGCGGCTTCGACGCGCTGGTTGCGAAACTGCAAGCCGGGCAGCTTTATGCCGGCGGTGGCAATGCATACCGTCCCAAACATCGCCCAGAAGATCGCAGCCAAAACCAACGGCTGCGGCACCTGACCGATGAAAGGCAATGCCGTAATGTGCTTTGAGTAGGCAAGCAAAATCGGCATGAAGGCGATCAAAGTCATTATCGAATCAATAAAGCTGGTCCCAAGATCTTCCATGATCTTTGAAAAGCGCATCGTGTCTTCCTGCACGCGCTGGGAAGCTCCCTCGATGCTCCGCACCCTAGGCCAATAGGACATGTAGTAGTCGTTCATCGCTGTCCGCCAGCGAAACACCCAATGGCTGACAAAGAAATTTGTCAGAACGTAAACAGTAACAGCCACCAGAGCGATGCCGAGGAAAGTTATTAACTGCGCATAAACATCATACTCTGTCGCCTTCACACTTTTGCTCACAATGCCCTGGATCAGATCCCAGAACGGCCCGTACCAGGCATTGATCGCTACACTCACCTGAACCTGAAAATAGGTCGTGAACAAGATCAGCGAACTGCCAAGGATCGACCAGCGGTCCCACGGGTGCGGGGAATACCAATGCCAGAAGGCGTAAAAGAGCAGCACACCAAGTGTAAAATAGATGTAGAACCAAAGGAACGGAGGCGACCAGAAAACGGAAACGCCAATGATCGGCGCCGCGTCCGCTGCAGGGAGGGGAAATCCGACCAAAGCGCCTAGCTGGTCGCCGCCGAGAAACCACACGGCCACCATGACCGCACTCCAGACGGCGGCCGAGGTGAAAAAGAGCTTCGGCTGCGGAAAAAACGATACGAACACTGTGGCGAAATCCTCGGTCGGCGCAAATCAGCGGCGTTGGTCAGCGGGCATAAAGTCACACATTAGTGGGAAAGAAAATGCCCGTGCCCGATGCCCGCAACCGAGCAAGACCATAATCATGGCGATTTTGGCGCAGCCGACCAGGCGATCGCGCCGGAAGCGAGCAGGACGGCGGCCGCCACGATCGAGGCAAGGAAAAAGTTGCCCGAGGCCTGCGCGAGCAGCCCGGCGACGATCGGGCCGATGATCTGGCCAAGGCCGAAGGCGGCCGTCATCAGCGCCAGCATCCGGCGTGGTGCTTGCGGAGCAAGCTGCCTGCCGGCCTGCAGGCCAAGCGCGGTGATGGCGATGAAGGTGCCGCCGACAAGAAGGCCGCCGAGCAGCGGCCCGGTGCGCCCGCCCATGACGACACTGGCGCTGACGCCGACCACCTCGACCAGGCACCCCAGGGCATAGGTGGCATAGAGCCCGATCCTGGCCGTAAGCTTCTGCCACAGCCAGACCGAGGGGGAACCGGCAAGGCCGGTGACCATCCAGACCACGGCCTCGAAGACGCGGCCGCCGCCGCCCTGGCGGACGATGGCGACCAGGAACGTTGCCGTGACGATGTAGCCGAAGCCGAACAGGCCGTAGGCGACGATGATCTTCACCAGCGACCGGTGCTTCGGCAAGGCCGGCTCGCTCCCGGTGGTGCTGTTCGCGGCCGAGGTGCCGCCGGCCAGCAAGGCGACGGCGGCAAAGCCGCAGGCAGAAATCACCGCCGACCACAGCCAGCCCGCCGCCCAGCCCGCATGTTCGGTGACGAGGAGCGCCAATAGCGCCGAGGACGCCGCGATGCCGAGGCCGACACCGCCGAAATACAGCGCCTGCAGGTCGTTTCGACCGGCCGCGGCGAGATGACCGAAAACGATGCTGGTCATGAAGACCAGGACAAAGGCGCTTGCAACGCCGGCAAGAAAGCGGATGAGGAGAAAGCCGGGCATGGTACCGGTCAGGCCCATCAGGCCGGCGAGGATCGCGGTGGCGGCAAGGCCGGCCAGCATCAGCTGGCGCTCGCGGCCTTGCGCCCAGCCGCCGGTGGCGGCAAGCGCGCCGACGAGGTAGCCGAGATAATTGGCCGATGCGATCCAGCCGGCATCGGCCGGCGACAGGCCGAGCTCTTCCATCATGCCGGGCAGGATCGGCGTATAGACGAAACGGCCGATGCCCATGGCGACGGCCAGGGCGATCATGCCGGCGATTGCCAGGCGCAAGGGCGAAGCGATGTTCATCGCGGTGCACCATAGGTGCGCCTGCCGGCGAGACAATCCGCCTTTTATTGGGCCAGAAGGGCTGCGCAGCCGCGTCGGCGGCCGGCTCACCTGAAGTGCCAGCAAGTCCTTGTTCAGCCGCAGCAGGTCCTTGGCGGGGCCGTCTCGAAGCGGGTACGACGCGCGGTCAGCCTGAACGGCATGTCGGCGAGTTCGCGCTCCGACATGGTGTCGAGCACCGGATGCGACAGCGGATCGGTCACCCAATTGATGGCCTCGCTGTCATGCCGGTGCGGCTGCGTTCCGATCGGGGAAAAGGCGCCGAGCCATGATAAAATCTTCATCGGATTTGCCTCCTCACTCTGCGTAACCCACTTAGAATCTGCCGTTCGTTAGCGTCTGGCAATTGAGATTTCCGCCGCTCCAGTTTAGAAAAACTGTATGGCTACTCTGAACCGCGTCCATCTCAACGGCTTGCGCGCCGTGGAAACCGTTGCCCGCCTGGGCTCGCTTGCGGCGGCGGCCAGCGAGCTCAACGTCTCGGTCAGCGCCGTCAGCCAGCAGATCAACCGGACAGAAAAGCAGCTCGGCCGGGCGCTGTTCGAACGAACGCCAGCTGGCCTGGTGGCGACCGAATTCGGCACCGTCTTTAGCGTGCGGCTCAGCGCAGGCTTCCGCGAACTCGCACAGGCGGTGGCGCTTGCCGACGAAAGCTCGGAGTGCACGCTGGTGGTTTCGGTGGCGCCGGCTTTCGCCTCGAAATGGCTGCTGCCGCGGCTGTCGCGGCATTTTGCCCGCCATCCGAACGTGCTCCTGCGCATCGATGCCTCGGTGCGGCTTGCCGATCTCGATCGTTCGGACATCGACGTCGCCATCCGGCTCGGCGACGGCAAATGGCCGGGCGGGCGGGCCGAATTGCTGCTGGCGCAGGAGGTGTTTCCGGTCTGCGCACCGGTGATCGCCAGCAAGCTGAAATCGATCGAGGACCTTGCTTTGACCTGTGCGATCACGGACGAAAGGTCGATGATCAGTTGGGAGAGCTGGTTCGAAGCGGCCGGAGTGGAGCCGGTCACCTTCATGAAGGGCGCGCGCTTCACCGATCCGATGCTGTGCCTGGAATCGGCGATTGCCGGTCACGGCGTCATGCTCGGCTGGCAGTTGCTGGCCGCCGACGCACTGGCCGACGGACGTCTCGTCGCGCGGTTCGGCATACGCGCCCAGAGCGGGCTCGGCTATTGGCTGGTGACCTCGGCCAGCAAGAGCGAAAGCCGCAAGGTCAGGGATTTCAAGACCTGGATGCGCGAAGAGATCGAGGCGACGATGGCGCAGTTCAGGTCGCTCGAGAGCGCCAGCTGAGCCTGCCAGCACATCACGGTGGAAAGGTCGGCAGCGCCGGTCTATGTAAGAAACAGTCCCCAATCACGGCAGGCAGGATCATGACCACACATTCGCGCGGCGTTTCCGCAAGCATCGACCCGGTGAAGCTCGACAGGCTGGCGGAGGTCGCCGTCAAGGTCGGGCTGCAACTGCAGCCGGGGCAGGATCTGGTGCTGACCTCGTCTATTGCCGCGCTGCCTTTGACGCGGCGGATCGTCGAGCACGCCTACAAGGCAGGTGCCGGCCTGGTGACGCCGATCTTCAACGACGATGAGATCACGCTCGCGCGCTTCCGCTACGGCGCCGACGCCGGTTTCGACCGCGCCGCCGGCTGGCTCTACGAAGGCATGGCAAAAGCCTTCGCCAACAATGCGGCGAGGCTCGCCGTGCGCGGCGAGGATCCGTCGCTGCTTTCTTCTCAGGACCCGGCAAAGGTAGCGCGTGCCAACAAGGCGAATTCGATGGCCTACCAGCCGGCGCTGGAGAAGATCACCGGCTTCGACATCAACTGGAACATCGTCGCCTATCCCGATCAGGCCTGGGCCAAGCAGGTATTCCCGGACGACGCCGACGACGTCGCGGTGGCCAAGCTTGCCGACGCCATCTTTGCCGCCTCGCGGGTGGATGTCGAAGACCCGATCGGCAACTGGACGGCGCACAATGCGGCGTTGAAGAGCCGCACCGAATGGCTGAACGGCCACAATTTCCACGCGCTTCATTTCACCGGCCCCGGCACCGACCTGACCGTCGGGCTGGCCGACGGCCACGAGTGGATGGGCGGCGCCTCGACCGCCAAGAACGGCATCACCTGCAACCCCAACATCCCGACCGAAGAGGTTTTCACCACGCCGCATGCAAGGCGAGTCGAAGGCCATGTCACCAGCACCAAGCCGCTGTCCTATCAGGGTACCCTGATCGACGGCATTGCGGTGCGTTTCGAGGCGGGCCGCATTGTCGAGGCCAAGGCCACGAAGGGCGAGGATGTGCTGCAAAAGGTGCTCGACACCGACGAAGGCTCGCGCCGTCTCGGCGAGGTGGCGCTGGTGCCGCATTCCTCGCCGATCGCCAAGAGCGGGCTGCTGTTTTTCAACACGCTGTTCGACGAGAACGCCGCCTGCCACATCGCGCTCGGCCAGTGCTATTCGAAGTGCTTCGTCGACGGCGCCTCGCTCAGCCAGGACGAGATCGCGGCGCGCGGCGGCAACAAGAGTTTCATCCACATCGACTGGATGATCGGCTCGGACAAGATCGACATAGACGGCGTCCATAAGGACGGCAGCCGCGTGCCGGTGATGTGCAAGGGCGAGTGGGTTTAGGCCCGGGATCTCTAAACGAAGGCCAGCAAGCAGCGGCGCCTGCTGGCCCATGCGGAGTTGGCAATGGGGCTCGCGGTAAAGCGCATCTATGAGCCGCCGGCGCCCGATGACGGGCAGCGGGTGCTCGTCGACCGCATATGGCCTCGCGGCGTCCGCAAAGAGGACGCGGCGCTGACGTTATGGCTAAAGGACATCGCGCCAAGCAATGGGTTGCGCAAATGGTTCGGCCATGAGCCGGCGCGCTATGCGGAGTTCCAGCGGCGATACCGCGATGAGCTCGACCGGAACGGCGAGGCGGTGGCGGAACTACGTGCCTTGCTCCGTGAAGGCAAGGTGACGCTGCTCTACGGCGCCCATGACGAGGCGCACAACAATGCGGTGGCACTGGCGAGCTATTTACGTGGGATCAATTAGTCACGCCGGCGGGACAGCCCCCCTCTGGCCTGCCGGCCATCTCCCCCACTTGGGAGTGTTTGGACCGGAGACATCGCGAACAGGTGTGCGAGGACATCGCGAACAGTTTGGCGCGCTTTGCGCCGGGAGGTTCCGGATGCCATTCGAGGACACGAGCGCGATGTCTCCGGTCCAAACAGGGGGGAGATCGGATGTCGCCGGCTTTCGCCAATCTCCAAGGTCGCAGTGGCGAGCGGAGCGCCTAAGCTGCCAATCTCCACCCTTGTGGGGGAGATGTCCGGCAGGACAGAGGGGCGCGCGACGGATCATGGCGGGTCGGTTCTATTTCCCACTCACCGCCTGCTGATAAACATCAGGCTTGAAGCCAACGAGAACCCTGTCGCCAAGTTCCAGCACCGGACGCTTGATCATCGTCGGTTTGGCCAGCATAAGCGCCTTGGCCTTGTTCTCGTCCAAGCCCAGTCTGTCCTCCTCCGACAGTTCACGGAACGTTGTGCTCGCCTTGTTGAGCAGGATTTCCCAGCCGACCTTGCCTGACCAGCCGTTCAGCCGATCCGCTTCAAGCCCGTCTGCCCTGTAGTCGTGAAAGCGATAGGCAACATCATGGCTCGCCAGCCAGGAACGCGCCTTCTTGACCGTATCGCAATTGGTAATGCCGTACATGGTGATCGTCAAAACGGATCCTCGGACCGGTCGATTCTAGCGGCACCGTAAAACCGCGCCTCTGACTTTTCCAGCGGCCTCGCCGGCCGTCGGCGATTTTCACGCTTGCCACGAGGAGATGGGCTTTCACGACGGCTGGGGCACGGTGGCGGATCAGTTGGCCGGCTATCTCAAGACGATCTGAGGCGACCCTGCTTCGCACTCACATTGTGGCCACGGAGCCGTCGTGGCCGTTCAACCGAACGCCGGTGCCGAGGCACCAACGCTCGCAACAAACTTGACGGTTGGCGTAATGCCAATGTTGAACGCTCAGGCGCCGTAGCCGATGATGCCCTTGATCTCGAGGAAGTCGTGGATGGCCCAGTCGGCGTATTCGCGGCCGTTGCCGGACTGCTTGTAGCCGCCGAAGGGCGCGAACGTGTCCCATTCCGGATAGTTGATCGAGACCTGCCCGGCGCGTAGCCGGCTGGCAATCTTGCGGGCGTGGTCGATATCCCCGGACTGCACATAGGCAGCCAGGCCATAGACGGTGTCGTTGGCGATCTTCACCGCATCATCATCGTCATCGTAGGAGATGACCGACAGGACCGGCCCGAAAATCTCCTCCTTCTCGATGGTCATGCCAGGCCTGACGTGGCCGAAAACGGTCGGTCGCACATAATAGCCACGGTTGAGGTGTTCCGGCCGGCCGGGGCCGCCGGTGACCAGCGTCGCACCCTCGGCGATACCGGCCTCGATCAACCGCTGGATCTTGTCGAACTGGACGTTGCTGACCACCGGCCCGAGCTTCGTCTCCTCCGAGCGCGGGTCGCCGACCTTGTACCGTTCGGCGGCCTTCCTGGCGATCGTCAGCGCCTCGTCGTGACGGGCGGCCGGTACCAGCATGCGGGTCGGCGCATCGCAAGACTGGCCGCTATTGCCGAAGCAGGCGTTGACACCCTTGCGCACCGCCGTCTCGAAGTCAGCGTCGGGCAGCACGATGTTGGCCGATTTGCCGCCCAGCTCCTGCGCGACACGCTTGACGGTCTCGGCCGCCGTCTTGGCGACGATGATGCCGGCCCGGGTCGACCCGGTGAACGAGACCATGTCTACGTCGGGATGGCCAGCCATGACCTGGCCGACATCCGGACCAGTGCCATTCACCATATTGTAGACGCCCTTCGGCGTGCCGGCGGCGTCCATCACCTCGGAAAAGATGATGCCGCTGATCGGCGCGATTTCGGAAGGCTTTAAAACGACGGTGCAGCCGGCGGCGATGGCCGGCGCCACCTTGCAGGCTATCTGGTTGAGCGGCCAGTTCCACGGTGTAATCAGCGCGCAGACGCCGATCGGCTCCTTGACCACCATGGTGGTGCCGCGCTTCTCGCTGAATTCGTAATCCTCCAGCGCCTTGATAGTGGCTTCCATATGCGCCCTGCCCGCCCAGGCCTGCGCCTCGCGCGCCCACCTGATCGGCGCGCCCATTTCCTGGCTGACCGCCTGGGCGATGTCCTCGTAGCGCTCATTGTAGACTTCGAGGATACGCTTCAGCAGCTTCAGGCGCTCGGCCTTGGTCGTTTGCGAAAAGGCCGGGAATGCCGCCTTGGCTGCAGCCACGGCCTTGTCGACATCGGCTTTCGAGCCGACCGAGATTTTGGTGTAGGCCTCTTCAGTGGACGGATCGATCACATCCAGCGTTGCCGGAACCACGGGGCCGACCCATTTGCCGCCGATGAAAAAATTGAGATGATTGCTCATGGGCCGTGCTCCGGTTTTCTGGAAATGAGTGAGACTAGCTAGGCAGCATAGGGCAGTTGGCACCACGGCGCAGGCTGATATGCGCCACGTCGCCGACGCTGAATTGAAAACCCTCTGTCCGGCGCGGCGCGTCGATCACCACCTGTGTCCCCTGCCCCAACTCTGCATGAAGGCGCAAGGTGCGGCCGTGAAAGACGATGCTGTTCACCCGCACCGGTACAGTGCCGGCCGTGGCCTCGGTCGTCGCCAAAAGATCCTCCGGACGCACGCCGATGGTGCGCACCGTGCCCTCGCCAGGCAGTTCGCCCGTCTCCGAAACCGCTTCCAGCGGCAGGGCGCCGGCGGCGAACCGCAAGCGCTCGCCATCGCGGCCGACAAAGCGCGACTGCAGAAGGTTCATGGTGCCGATGAAGCTGGCGACGAATTTGGTGGCGGGCCGGTCGTAAAGGGTCGCCGGCGGCGCAATCTGCTCTATGCGGCCCTTGTTCATGACGACGATGCGGTCTGAGATCGACAGCGCCTCGGTCTGGTCGTGCGTGACCATGACGAAAGTGGTGCCAAGCCGTGACTGCAGCCGCTTCAGTTCGACCTGCATCTGCTCGCGCAGATGCGCGTCGAGCGCCGACAGCGGCTCGTCGAGCAGCAGCACACGCGGCTCGCAGACGATGGCGCGGGCAAGTGCGACGCGCTGGCGCTGGCCACCCGACAATTCGGACACGCGGGCGCCGAGCTTCTCGGCAAGGCCGACCATGTCGAGCGCTGCGCCGACGCGCTTTGTCTGTTCGGCACCGGAGAGCTTGCGCAGCGACAGACCGAAGCCGACATTTTCGGCAACGTTCATGTGTGGGAACAGCGCGTAGTCCTGGAACACGGTATTGACAGGACGGTCGAAGGGCCTGAGCGCCGTGATGTCGCGGCCTTCGAGCAGGACCTTGCCGTTCGACGGGCTCTCGAAGCCGGCGATGACACGCAGGCTGGTGGTCTTGCCGCAGCCGGACGGTCCGAGCAAGGTCAGGAACTCGCCGCGGGCAATGTCAAGATCGACGGCGTCGAGCCCGACGATGCCGCCGGGGAATATCTTGGAGACCTTGTCCAGCCGGACGAGCGGATCAGGCGCCATCGCGAACCTCGGACGGTTTGGTCGTGTTGACCCACAGGATCTGGCAGCGCTCGCTGCCCGGATTGCGGAAGGCATGCAGCAACGTGCTCTTGAAGGCGAAGCTGTCGCCGGCCTTCAGCCCGTATCTGGTCGAATCGACCACCAGCTCGACCTCGCCCGACAGGACGAAGCCGAATTCATGGCCGGCATGGGAGTAAGCTTCGGCGGTGCCGCCACCGGCGTCAACGGTCACCAGCATGCCGGTCAGCGTGGCGGCAGGCGGCGACAGCAGCGCCTTGGCGATGCCTTCCGACTTGACCGGGATCTGACGCCGGCTGTTGGCGCGCACACAATAGAGATCGTTGCCGACATCCTTGCCGTCAGCGATCAGCGCTGACGGCTCTATATCGAGGGCGGCGGCAAGCGGCCAGATCACGCGGACCCGCAATGACGACATGCCGCGCTCGATCTGGCTTAGCGCACCTATCGAGACACCTGCCTTGGCGGCAAGTTCGGCCAGCGAGAGATTGCGCTCCAGCCTGAGCGCTCGCACGCGCCGGCCGACCCTGACGTCGGCGTCGTCCTTCGGCTTCTCAGCCGCTTCGTCCAGCATGTCCATTCGTTCGTCCTTGTTACAGTATTTTTGGCCGGCGCCGCGCGGTCTTCCCTTCTCTCCTTGTGGGAGAAGGTGGCCGAGCGAAGCTCGGTCGGATGAGGGGTGTTCCAGAAAACACCAACGCCTCATTCCTTCCAACACCCCTCAACCGTCTTGGCGCTGCGCGCCAATCCACCTTCTCCCACAAGGGGAGAAGGCAAGAGCGAACTCAGCCGCCTGCCTTGACCTTCTCGAACATCTTGGCGAGTTCGTCATTCTGCTTCATCGGTCCGGTGAAGATCGTGGTCTTCAGCATCACCTCGGGATCGGAAGGCAGCTGCAGTTTCTCCAACTCCTCCTTCGGCACAGCGGCGAAAGCCGAGCTGGTCGAGCTGCCATAGCCGTAGGCCTGGATCAGATACTTTCCGGAATCCGTTTCCAGCCGGCTGTTGATGAAGTCATAAGCAAGATCGACGTTCTTGGCGTCCTTGAGCATGACGAAGCCGCAAGCCCAGGTCAGCATGCCTTCCTTCGGCTTCATGAACTCTACAGGCACGCCCTGCTTCTTCAGCGAGGTGGCCGAGGCGTTCCAGGTCATGGCCGCGACCAGCTGGCCGCTCGCCAGTGCCTGTTCGACCGAGGTCATGTCGGTGGTGTAGTTCGAGAGCAGCGGGCGCTGCTCGCGCAGTTTCTCCGCCACCTTGTCCATCTGTTCCGATGTCATGTCGAATGGATTGACGCCGGCCAGAAGGGCCGCCACCACCGGTGTGTCGTGGACGGCATCGATGGTCGCCATGCGCCCGGCATACTGCTTGTCCCAGAGCAGGTTCCAACTGGCTTCGGGGTTCTTCACCAGATCAGTGCGGTAGAGGATCGAGGTATTGCCCCAGTCCCACGGCACCATCCAGACCTTGCCGTCGCCGGCCTGCAGGTCGGGCAGGTTCTTGAAGACCGGGAAGATCGAATCCCAGTTTTTGATGCGCTTGGTGTCGATCGGCTGCAGCAGGCCTTCCTTGTTCCAGCGCGCCACCTTGTCATAGCAAGGGTGCGCGACATCGGGGCGGAAGCCGGCCTTGACCTTGGTGAAGGCGTCATCGTCGTCGCCGAACATCGAGGCTTCGACACCATCGGGGTGCGCGGCGAGGAAGCTCTTGTTGAAGTCGGGCAGTTCATAGCCCGACCAGGTGAAATATTGCAGCTTGTCGCCGGCAAAGGCGGCAGTCGATGCAAGCGCCAGCGCGAAGGCAGCCAGTCCGGTTTTCGCTGTCTTTGCCGTTATCGATTTCAGGTCGAATGCCATTGCAGTTCTCCTCTTTCAGTTTCTTCTGGTTTTGACAGGCTGGCGGGCGCTGGCCGCCGGGTGGCGGCAAGCCCGCGATGGCGCAGGATTTCGGCGAGTGCGGCGATGACGAACGACACGGCCAGGATCGCCGTGCCGAGCGCCATGACGGTCGGCAGCGATTTCGGGAAGCGCAGCTGGCTCCAGATATAAAGCGGCAGCGTCGGCTCGGTGCCGGCAAGGAAGAAGGCGACGATGAACTCGTCGAACGAGGTCAGGAAGGCCAGCATGAACGCCGAAATAATGGCGGGCAGGCTGAGCGGCAGCATCACCCGTCTGAAGGTCGTCCAGTCCGAGGCGCCGAGGTCGAGCGCTGCCTCACGGATGGTCTTCGGGATGGCGGCGAAGCGGCTGCGCATGACCACCACCGTCGTCGGCAGCGCCACCAATACGTGGCCGAGCACAATGGCAATGCGCGACGGCCCGAGACCGGCGAGATTGACCAGGATCAACAGCGAGATGCCGACGATGACGCCGGGGATCAGGATCGGCAGCCGCGCAATGGCACTGATCGTGGCGGCCAGCGGCGAGCGACCGTAGAGGTCCATATAGGACACGGTGATGCCGCAGAGTGTTGCGCCGGTGGCGGCAATGGCGCCGATGACGAGGCTGGTGGCAAGCGCACCGGACAGCGCCGAATTGCCGTAAAGTGTGCCGTACCACTCCAGCGTGAAGCCTTGCAGCGGAAATGCCGCCTGGATCGAATTGTTGAATGAAAACAGCGGGATCAGCAGTATCGGCAGATACAGGAACACCAGATAGGCAAGGACATAGACACCCAGCCAGCCGCCGCCTTGCTTTGCGTCCAGGCGCGCCGTGTTCATGTGCGGCTGCCGTATCGGCGGTCGGCGAAGCGCACCACCAGCACCACGGCGAGAATGACCAGCATGACGGCGACGGCGAGTGCAGCGCCGAACGGCCAGTCATTGGCCTTGCCGAACTCGGCCTGGATCAGTGTGCCGATCATTGTACTGGCAGGGCCGCCGACCAGCGCCGGCGTCACATAATCGCCGACGGTCGGCACGAAGACGACGAGAGCAGCCGCCAGCACGCCCGGCATCGAATTGGGCAGCACGATGCGACGGAAGCTGGTGAACGGTTTTGCGCCGAGATCGGAAGCAGCTTCGAGCAGCGATTTCGGGATCGTGTCCAGCGCCACATAGATGGGCAGGATCGCGAACGGCGCATAAGCGTGGGCAAGCGTGACGACGACCGCTGCCGGCGTATTAAGGAAGGCCAATGTCGGCTCCGACCAGATGCCGCTTTCGATCAGCGCCGAGTTCAGCACGCCATTATAGGCAAGCACGATCTTCCAGGCGAAGACGCGCAGGAGATAGCTGGTCCAGAACGGCAGGGTCAGCAGGAACAACAGCAGCCCGCGCCGCCGCCCGGCATGGAAAGCCAGATAGTAGGCAACGGGATAGGCGGTGACGACGGTTGCCAGCGTCACCAGGCCGGCGATACCCAGCGAGCGCAGCGTCACCGTCCAGTACAGCGGATCGGTGGCCACAGTGACGAAATTCGCAAGGGTGAAACCAGCCCCCAGCAGCGAGCCGTCATTGCCGCGAAAGGCGAGAAAGAACACCAGGCCAAGGGCGAAAAGGATCAGCAAGAAGGTGACCAGCCCGCCGGGCAGCAGCATGGCGAAGCGGAAGGCCGGCGAAGACCGGGTTTCCGGCAGCAACTGCGTTACGACGATGGTCGACATCGGCTGTCCATCGAAATTTGAAATCGATTAAGCTTTTTTCATATTTGTGAAATTGTCAAGCTATTTCATGCTTGGGCATGAACGTCAGCGTTCGAACGCGTCCAGCATCCGGTACCAGGCGATCGTCGCGGCGACGCCGACCTGCCGAAACGCATGAAACGGAATCGGCCGGATCGGCGAGACCGGGAACGGCAATTGCCTGGTGTCGCCGCTCGACAGGTAGGAGGCGATGCGCTCGCCAAGCGCGGTCATCAGGCCGATGCCGCGGCCCTGGCAACCGACGACCGCCAGCAGACCCTTCTCTGGCTCGTGGATATGCGGGAGATGGTCCGGCGTCATTGCCACCCGGCCGAACCACCGCTTTTCAATGGCAATGTCTGACAGCGCCGGATAAAGCCGCAGCAGCGCGCGCTCCAGATGCGCCCAGTCGGCCGGGCCGTTCGGCAACGCCATGCGGCCGCGTCCGCCGAGCACCAGCCGGCCATCGGCACTCTTGCGGTAATAGACGAGGATGCGGCGCGAATCCGACACTGCCTGCCCTTCCGGCAGGATAGCCGCCGCGAGATTGGACGATAGCGGTGCTGTCGCGATCTGGAAGGAATGCAGCGGGACGATCGTCTCGGCGAGGCCGGGAAGCAGGCCGCCGGTATAGGCGTTGGTCGCCAGGACAATCGCCTTGGCCTTGAGTTCGGCGCCGCTTTCTGTAGAAACGTGCCAAATGCCAGCATTCTGGCTGATCTGCATCACGTTCTGGCGTTCGGCGATTTTCACGCCCGCCGCTACAGCGACGCGCGCCAGTTCCGACGTGTAGGCGAGCGGATCGATGACACCGGCGCGGCGATCGAGCCAGCCGCCGAGATAGCCTTGCGCGCCGGTCATCGTCGCGATCTCCGTCGCGCTCAGCAGCCGGACATCGGCGCCGCGGGCGCGCCACTGCCGGTCCCGGTTCGCCGCCGCTTTCAGCGCGGTCTCGGTATGCGCGGCCTGGATCCAGCCATTGCGGACGAACGGCACCGCCAGTCTTTCGTCGCGGATCAATTCGAAGACGGTGTCAGCGGTCGAGGCGGCAAAGTTGACGAGCGCTTCGCCGCGTTCGAGACCAAAATGCTCCAGCAGCCAGTCCGGATCGTATTTCAGGCCGGGAATGACCTGACCGCCGTTCAGGCCGGATGCGCCATTGCCAATTTCGCCGGCCTCCAGCACCTGGACGGCAAGGCCGAGCCGGGCAGCGTGCAAGGCTGTCGATAGCCCCATGATACCGCCGCCGACGATAACGACATCCACGCATTGGCCGGCGGGAAAAAGCGACTGGAACGCGGTGGCTGTCCGCGGCTTCTGCCAGATTGGATCGGAAAACCGTACGGGCAAGCGTCACCTGGAGATTTCAGTAGGTGAAAACCCTAGCGACGGTTTCATTATTTTGAAAGAGCGTTTTCCGTCGCCGTTGGCGCACGTCGGGCTCGATCAAGGTCCAGCGATGTGAAGACCGCTTGAAAGAATTGACAAAGCTCGCCCTGCAAGCGGGATAGACCTTTGGCGGGAATTTGTTGAAAGTGCCGCGGCCGAAGGACAAGACAACAGGAAATGTAAGCCATGACGAACGCCACACATTTGCCCGCCGAAGGCCTCTTCGTGGGCCGCGCCCGGGCGAGCGATGCTTCCCATCCGCTGGTGGTCACGGTGCGTGACGGCACAGTCTTCGACATCACGTCAGATGTGGCACCGACCGTACGCGACGTTTGCGAATTGCCGGATCCGGCAGGGCACGTCCGCTCGGCCAAGGGGCGGCCGATCGGCCCGCTCGGTGCCATTGCCGCCAACAGTTTCGAGACAGCGCGCGATCCGGGGAAACCGTACCTGCTGTCCCCCGTCGACCTGCAGGCGATCAAAGCGTCTGGCGTCACCTTTGTCGTCAGTCTGCTCGAACGGGTGATCGAGGAGCAGGCGCGCGGTTCGGCGGAAAAGGCCGACGCCATTCGCGCCGACATCGCCGGGCTGATCGGCCACGATCTGTCGAAGCTCAAGCCCGGCTCGCCGGAAGCGATGGAGATCAAGGCCAAGCTGATAGCGCGCGGCGCCTGGTCGCAATATCTGGAAGTCGGCATCGGCCCCGATGCCGAGATCTTCACCAAGTGCCAGCCGATGGCCTCGGTCGGCTTCGGCGCCGATGTCGGCCTGCATCCGGTTTCGACATGGAACAATCCGGAGCCGGAGATCGCCATGATTGCCGCCAGCAGCGGCAGGATTGTCGGGGCGACGATCGGCAACGACGTCAATCTGCGCGACGTCGAGGGGCGCTCGGCGCTGCTGCTCGGCAAAGCCAAGGACAACAACGCTTCGGCAGCACTTGGCCCCTTTATCCGGCTGTTCGATGAGACATTTTCCATTGGCGACGTAAAACAGGCGATCGTACGCCTGAAGGTCGAGGGCGAGGATGGGTTCTCGCTGGAGGGCGCCAGTTCGATGGCCGAGATCAGCCGCTCGCCGGAAGAGTTGGTCGCCGCCGCCATGGGGCCGCATCATCAATACCCCGACGGGCTGGCGCTCTATCTCGGCACGATGTTCGTGCCGTCGAAGGATCGCGGCGAAACAGGCAAGGGCTTTACCCACAAAGTCGGCGACATCGTCACCATCTCGTCGGAGAAATTCGGCGCCTTGGTCAACCGCGTGCGGCTGTCACCCGACTGCCCACACTGGACCTACGGCGCCAGCCACCTGATGCGCGACCTCGCCAGGGCCGACCTCATCTAGTCCCCCAGCCTAACATCCGATAGATTCTAGAATTCTCTGATTGGAAATTACCTGCTCGTCGGCATTCGGGAGAGTCCATTGATCGTCGCTCTTGAGGGCAAGACCCTTGTCGTTACCGGCGGAACGCAAGGGCTTGGCGAGACCATCGCCCGGCTGGCCTCAGCCGACGGCGGCGAAGGGATCGCCATTGTCGGCCGCAATGCCGAGCGTGGCAGACGCATCGCCGAAGAGCTTTCACGACCAAGCCGGCCCGTCGTCTTCATCCAGGCCGACCTTGGAGATCCGGCCGCGCCTGCAGCTGTCATGGCGGAAGCGATCAAAAGACTCGGCCGCATCGATTGTCTGGTGAACGCCGCGGCCCTCACCGACCGGGCCTCGCTGGAAACTGGCACAATCGACGACTGGGACAGGTTGTTTTCCGTCAATGCGCGCGCGCCGTTCTTCCTCATGCAGGCGGCCGTAGCCGACATGAAGACACGGCGGGCGGCGGGGGCTATCGTCAACATACTGTCGGTGAATGCGCATTGCGGTGCGCCGGACCTTGCCATCTATTCCGCAACCAAGGGCGCGCTTTCGACGCTGACCAGAAACATTGCCAACGCGCATCTTTCCGATCGCATCCGCGTCAACGGCATCAACATGGGCTGGGTAGCGACGCCGGCCGAACAAGAGATGCAGGCGCGCACGCTGGGCAAGGGCGAAAACTGGGAAAAGATTGCCGCCGCCGGCCTGCCGCTTGGTCGATTGCTGACCATGGACGAAGTCGCCCAGCTAACGCTGTTCCTGCTCAGCGACGCCTCCGGGCTGATGACCGGGACGCTTATCGACCTGGAGCAATACGTGCTCGGCGCGCCGCCGCGCGGGATTGCATGACGGTCGCAAGGCCGATCGTCGGCCGCCTGGAAAATATCAGCCAAACTGATGCAATCTGATGGGATTGCTGATGGCGCGGTGCCTTGCGCCAACGTCCATTGGCAATCGAGGCTTGCCATCGATCAAAAAAGGGAATGCTCTAATGCGCCCAGGTCGACGCTGGCAAATGCGATCACGGCTTTGGCCGCGCACGGTTTTTGGCCGCGATCGTCGTCGGAGGAGGAGTTCGGTTCAAATGGGAGGAAATCAAATGCTGACGAGGCTAAGACTGCTTGTACTTGGCTTGGTGGTGGCCCTGGCCATTCCGGCCGCGGCACAGGCCAAGACGTTCTACTGGATTTCGCATGGCGGCCCGGCCGATCCGGTCTGGACCTACTTCCTTGCCGGCGCCAAGCAATGGGCGGCGGACACCGGCAACACCGTCAACACGTCGTTCCACAATGGCGACGTGGCGTCGCAGCAGGAGGCTGTTCGCGCCGCGATTTCCGCCAAGGCCGACGGCATCACCACGACCAGCCCTGATCCGGGCAGCCTTGTCGAGATCGCCAAGGAAGCGCGGGCGGCGAACATCCCGATCATCAACTTCAACACGCCCGACCCGAAGGCGGACTTCAACGCCTATGTCGGCGGCGACAACGTCACCTTCGGCAAACATTGGGCGCAGTATCTGGTCGACAAGGGCCTTGTGAAGAAGGGCGACTTCGTCTGGATGCCGGTCGAGATTCCCGGCGCCACCTATGGCGTCCAGGAAGAGGAAGGCATCAAGAGCGTGTTCGAGCCGCTCGGCATCACCTACGAAATCACCGAAGCGACGCTCGACCAGGCCGAAGTGATCAACCGCATGGTCGATTACCTCACTGCCAACAGGGCCAAGGTCAAGGCGGTTATCGGCCTCGGCGACCTTGTCACGGGTTCGATCAAGCGGGTGTTCGACCAGGTCGGCGTCAAGCCGGGCGAAATCCCGGTCGTCGGCTGGGGTAACTCGCTCGACACCACCCAGGAAGTGCTGAACGGCTACGTCAATGCCGCGCAATGGCAGGATCCGCAGGCGACCAGCTACGTCGCGCTCTCGCTCGCCAACATGGCGGCGAGCGGTATTCCGCCCGGCTTCGACGTGATCACCGGCGCGCTCTACGAGAAGGACACCGCGGCAGTCTACGACAAGATCCTGTCCGGCAAATAAATCCGCGATCGAGTTGGTCACGGCCGCTTCTGCGGCCGTGACCGTCTCAGCATTCC
This sequence comes from Mesorhizobium sp. M0854, assembly GCF_040319815.1. NCBI lineage: Bacteria > Pseudomonadati > Pseudomonadota > Alphaproteobacteria > Hyphomicrobiales > Phyllobacteriaceae > Mesorhizobium > Mesorhizobium sp. M0854. Next base: position 36,959 of record NZ_JAMYOL010000029.1, on the reverse strand, counting down.
GCCGAAGCCGGTTGCGGTCGCGGCCAAATCCAATCCTATCGCGGGTCCAAGGTGGAAAATCGTTCTCTTATCCAACGCTCGATCGCGCGGCCCGAGTTCGGGCCGTTTGTGCTGCTCGTCGTCGAGATCGCCGTGTTCTGGGGCATCAACCACGACTTCCTGTCGCCGCAAAACATCTCGAACACGCTGGCCTTCACGGTCGAGCTCGGGCTGATCGCGCTGGCGATGACGCTGTTGATGACATCAGGCGAATTCGATCTCTCGGTCGGCTCGGTGTTCGGTTTCTCGCCGGTCCTGATGTGGACGTTGTTCAACAGCGGCGTCGCCTCGCTGGAAGCCGCCTTCGTCATTGCGCTGGTGATCGCTGCGTTCATTGGACTGGTCAATGGCTGGTTCGTGACGCAGCTCAAGATCCCGTCCTTCCTGGTGACGCTGGGCATGCTGCTGGTGGTGCGCGGCACCGCTTTGTTCGTCACCAACGGGTTTCCGCAGCGGACCTGGAGCGCCGAGGGCAGCTGGCTGGCGGAAGCGCTGGTCGGCGATTTCTTCATCGGGCCGTTCCGTATCTACATGTCGCTGTTCTGGTTCATCGCCGCCGCAATCGCGCTCGGTTACGTGCTGACGCAGAGCCGGACAGGCAACTGGATCCAGGCAGCCGGCGGCAACCCGAGTGCTGCAAGGGCGCGCGGCGTCAATGTCAGCGGTGTCAAGATCGGCCTGTTCATCCTGTCGTCGATCCTGGCCTCGCTTGCCGGCGTCATCTCCTCGCTGCGCACCTCGGCGGCCAACCCCAACAGTGGCACCGGCTACGAGCTCGAAGTCATCGCCATGGTGGTGATCGGCGGCACGGCGCTGACAGGCGGGCGCGGCACAATCATCGGCACGGTGCTCGGTATCCTGATCCTGCGCGTGATGCGCAACGGCATCGTGCTGATCGGTGTGCCGGGCCTTGCCTATAATATTTTCATCGGCGCCATCATCCTCGGCATGATGGCGCTCCATTCATGGCTGGAACGCCGGCATCAGGCAGGGACTTGAACCATGGCCGAACCGCTTGTCCGAATGGAAAATATCCGCAAGTCCTATGGCCGCGTGCAGGCGCTGGTTGATGCCAATTTCCATGTCAACGAAAGGGAGATCGTCGGCCTGCTCGGCGACAACGGCGCCGGCAAGTCGACGCTGATCAAGGTGCTGTCGGGCGCGGTCCCGCTGACCAGCGGCGACATCTTCATCCGCGGCAAGAAGGTGAATTTGCGCAGTACCAGCGACGCCATCGCGCATGGCATCGAGACGATCTACCAGGATTCGGCGCTGGTGACGCAGCTGTCGATCGCCCGCAACCTGTTTCTCGGGCGCGAGCCGATCAAGCCGCCGCGCTTCCTCAATCGGATGGACCAGGAGGCAATGAACGTGGTTGCCCGCGACCTGCTCAAGCAGGTCGGCATCTCGAAGAACATCCCGCCGACGACGCCGATCGGCTCGCTCTCCGGTGGCGAGCGGCAGGCGGTGGCGATTGCGCGCGCCATGCATTTCGACAGCGACCTCATCATCCTCGACGAGCCGACCAACAATCTCGGCGTCGCCGAAACGCAAGGCGTGCTGAGCTTCGTGCGCAGCGCCCGCGATTCCGGCCATTCGTGCATCTTCATCGCCCACAACATCCATCATGTCTTCCAGGTGGTCGACCGCATCGTCGTCATGCGCCGCGGCAAGGTGGTCGCCGACGATATCGACCCGAAGAAGACCAGCGTCGCCGAAGTCGAACGCGTCATCACCGGCATGTCGGACAAGGAGATCCATGACGCGCTGGTCGAGGGCACGCAACGGCCCGGCTGAGCAGCCGGGGGTCGGCCTGATCGTCAAGGCACTGGATCGCATCGCCACATGGTTGCGACATGAAAGCCACCGTTTCGGATATTGCCAGGAGCTGCGGCCTGTCGACCGCGACGGTCGACCGCGTGCTCAACAACCGGCCGGGGGCCAGTGCCGCCAACCGGCAGCGCGTTATGGAGGCGGCCAAGCAGCTCGGCTATCTGCCGGTCGTCGACCAGGTCGCGTTGCCGTCGCGGCCGGCGCATCTCGAATTCTTCCTGCCGATCGGCAGCAATGCCTTCATGGCCGATCTGGCCAGGCACATCGAGGATTATGCGGCGCGCCTGCCGCTGGTCGCCTCCTGCCGCATCCACAAGCTCGCCGGCATCTCGCCGAGCGCCTTGCAGGCGGCCGTCGAAAACCTCTCGCTCAAGGCGAACGGCGTCGGCGTCATCGCCATCGATCATCCGAGAACGCGCAACATCTTGCGCGAGATCGTCGAGGCCGGCATCCGCCTGGTCACGCTGGTGTCCGATGTTCCGGGTGCGCCCCGCTCGGCCTATGTCGGCATCGACAACCGGGTGGCCGGCCGCACCGCGGCGCTGCTGATGGGACGGTTCCTCGGCGGCCGCCAGGGCCATCTGGCGATGGTCGTCGGCTCACGCTCCTATCGCGGCCATGAGGAACGCGAGATGGGCTTTCGCTCCGTGCTCGGCGAGGAGTTCCCCAACCTAACCGTCACCAGCGCCGTCGAGATCAACGACGAGCCGGAGGCCAGTTATACCGCGACCATGAAGGCGCTGCACAACGAGCCGGAGCTGCTCGGCATCTACTGTATCGGCGCCGGGCGCTCGGGCGTGGCAAAAGCATTGCTCGAAGTCAGGCCGCAGACGAAGCCGGTGTTCATCTGCCATGATCTGACGCGCGAGACGCGCGGCTATCTCGTCGACGATCTGCTCGACGTCGTCATCGACCAGAATGCGCGGCTGATCGCCGAACAGTCGGTCATTTGCCTGCTCGGCTCGATCGCCTCGTCGGCGCCCTATCTGACGCGGAAATTCATCGAGCCGCGTCTGATCTTCAAGGAAAATGTCCCGGTGCAGTGATGCCACGCGAGGGCGATGGTCGCTCGGGCCTCGATCGTTAAAATTCGGTTGATACCGCAAATCTGCACATCACCTATGCAACTTTTGTGGTTGCCGAATCATTGGGCAATCGATAGTTTTGCAGGTGTCGGCCATCTACTCCTCCCAGATGCGATGCCGACGCTGAGTGCGGTACACCTCCTCCCGTGCCGTATTCGAAATCGAGCCCGCTGCCACCTCCTCCCGGCAGCGGGCTTTTTTTGTTCCGGCTCCGGGATAGCGGGCGATGCTGGGATCGTGACTGGCACCGGACACGATTGCTGATCCGCGGATCGATGAGCTTCGCTGCGACCGCCGCGGCTTGTCGGGCAGAATCCTGTCACACTTGTCACTCTCACCGGTTCGCCGGCGGCCCTATCCTGCCTCACGACCAGCAATCAACGCCGCGCCGGCCATGATGCGGAGGATCGGCACAGAAGACGCGAGATGGCACATCGCGATGGGACGAGACATCACCCGGCGGCGCGGCCCGCAATCGAAACGCCACGTGTCGTTTCGCCGCTTGCGAGATTATCTTGCCCTGAAAGACGTGATCAGGCCTTCCGCCATGCGGACGAACTGCGCGCTCGGGCCCTCGGCGCCAACGCTTTGCAGGCTGACGCGGGCGCCCTCGAGCAACAGCGACAGCGTGTCCGCAAGAAGCTCGGCCTGGCCGATGCCGGCATCGCGACACAGCGAGACCAGCCGCTCGCGCTGCGCTTCCTTGAGTTCCTTGATCACTTGCCTTGCCGGATGATCGGCCTCGCTCAGCTCGATGGCGGCGTTGGCCATGTCGCAACCGCGACGATCCGACATCAGGCAATCGGCCGCCATCCGGACCCAGGCATGCAGCTGCGCCAGCTTGTCGCCCGGATTCTCGGCCTCGAACTTTTCCCACATCGCGTTGGCGCTGCAAGCGGTCGCCCGCAGACATTCGATGATCAGGTCGTCCTTGGACTCGAAATGCCGGTAGAGCGTCATCTTGTTGGTGCCGGCGGCCTCGGTGATGGCGTCGATGCCGACGCCGCGAATGCCATGCTTGTGAAACATGTCCCGTGCCGTCTCCAGGATCCTGTCCCGGGGGCGAACACGCTCCACAACACCGTCTGTCATCAAAACCTCCGTGATTGCGTTTCCCGAAATTCCCTCGGTGCACCTCTTGACTAGGGTGTTACCGGTCTGTAACGTTAGAGATGTTACTTACCTGTAACACCCGCATTGCATCATGTCAAACTCGCAAGTGCCGGCCACCAGCCCCGCCCCGATCGGCAAGGGGACGAACCGCACCTTACGGCCTCGGCCGGCGAGCAAGAAAACACCCGATCCGGGGCTTGCCGCGGATCGCCAAAAACCAGGAGCCGCTTCGATGTCGCAGCGCAATGATCTGACGATCGATGAAGTCGTGAGGGATCCGATGATCCGCATGCTGATGAAGGCCGACCGCGTCGACCCGCGGTCGTTCGAGGCGATGCTGCGTGCGCTGGCGGATGAGCAGGCCGAGCGCCGCAATGCGCCGCGCCGCCTTGTGGAAGATTTCGGCTTTCTCGAAGATTCCGGCTCAACGCGCAGCCGGCGGCTGTCCAGGGTGGCCAGGGCGTTTGGCCGGGCCAGAGCATCGGGCGAGGCGTGCATCTCATGGTAAACTTCTTCATTCATCGTCCGATCTTTGCGTCGGCGATCGCCATCATCATGGTGCTCGCCGGAGCGATCTGTTATTTCCTCCTGCCCGTCTCGCAGTTTCCCGACATCACGCCGCCCCAGGTCGTGGTCAGCGCCCATTACCCGGGCGCCAGCGCGCAGGTCGTCGCCGACACGGTGACGACGCCGCTCGAACAGCAGATCAACGGCGTCCAGGGGATGACCTATATGTCGTCGTCGAGCTCCAATGACGGCTCCTCGACGATCACCATCACCTTCGACGTTGGCTACGACCTGAGCACGGCGGCCGTCGACGTCCAGAACCGCGTTTCGCAGGCGGCTTCCTCGTTGCCGGCCATCGTCAATCAGGGCGGCGTGACGATCAAGAAGCAGAACCCGAACTTCGTCCTGATCGTCGACCTCACCTCGCCGGACGGTTCCGTCAACCCGGTCGCGCTGAGCAACCTCGCCTATCTGCAGGTGGTCGATCCGCTGAAGCGCCTGCCCGGCGTCGGCGACGTGCAGATCTTCGGCGAGCGGCGCTATTCGATGCGCATCTGGCTCGACCCCGACAAGCTCGCCAATCTCGGCATTACTGCCGTCGACGTGCAGAACGCCGTCGCCGAGCAGAACGTCCAGGTGGCGGCCGGCAAGATCGGGCAATCACCGGCTCCGGCCGGCACCGCCTTCGAGATGCAGGTCAACGCCGTCGGCAGGCTGAGCGATCCCAAGGAGTTCGGCGACATCGTCGTGCGGGCCAATACCGCCAACGGCTCGCTGGTCAGGCTGCGCGACGTTGCGCGCATCGAACTCGGTGCGCTGCAATATTCGTCGTCGGCCTTCTTCGGCAAGGACCCGACGGTGGTGCTCGCGGTTTACCAGATGCCGGGCTCCAACGCGCTCGATCTGCAGCAGCGTGTCAAGGACAAGATGCAGGAGCTGTCGGCCCGTTTCCCGAAGGGCGTCAGCTACGCCATGCATTACGATACGACACGTTTCGTTTCGGCCTCAATGCACGACGTGCTGATCACGCTCGGCGAAGCGCTGGTCCTGGTCGTCGCCGTGGTGTTCATCTTCCTGCAAAGCTGGCGCACCACGATCATCCCGACGATCGCAATTCCGGTGTCGCTGGTGGCGACGCTGGCCGTCATGCATATGCTTGGCTTCTCGCTGAACATGCTCAGCCTGCTCGGCATGGTGCTGGCGATCGGCCTCGTCGTCGACGACGCCATCGTCGTCGTCGAGAATGTCGAACGCCAACTTGAGGCCGGCCTCAAACCGCTGGCTGCCACGCGTACCGCGATGGCGGAGGTTACCGGCCCGATCATCGCCACGACCGCCGTGCTGATGGCTGTGTTCGTGCCGGTTGCCTTCATTCCCGGCGTGTCCGGCCGGCTCTACAACCAGTTCGCCCTGACTGTGGCGATCTCCTTCGGCATCTCGGCCTTCGTCTCGCTGACGCTTACCCCGTCGCTCAGCGCCGCCTTCCTGCGCCACCGGCCGGAAACGCAGTTCGTGCTGTTCCGCTGGTTCAACATGGGCTTCGAACGGCTGGCGCATGCCTATGCGAATGGTGTGCGCATTCTCATCCGCCTGCGCTGGATCATGCTCGGCGTGTTCGCGGCCGGACTTGTCGCGACCTATTTCGTCTGGCAGCGCCTGCCCTCGACCTTCCTTCCGGTCGAGGACCAGGGCTATTTCTTCGTCGTCATCCAGCTCCCCGACGGGGCCTCGCTGGAACGCACCGACGCGGTGGCGCAAAAGGCACGCGACATCCTGCAGAACACGCCCGGCGTCGACATCGTCGGCTCGATCAGCGGCTTGAACTTCCTGACCAGCGCCGCGCAGTCGAACTCGGCGGTCGAATTCGCCATCCTGAAGCCATGGGACGAACGCGGCCCCGACCAGAGCGCCTCGAAGCTCGTCGCCGATGTGCGCAACAAGCTGCTGCAAATTCCGGAGGCTTTTGCGCTGAGTTTCGACCCGCCGTCGATCCCGGGCATCGGCACCACCGGTGGCTTCGAGTTCCAGGTCGAGGACCTGACCGGCCGCGGCAGCGTGGCGCTCAACGATGCGACGCAAGCCGTGATTGCCGAGGCGCGCAAGCAGCCCGAGCTCAACCCACAGCAATTGTTCTCGTCGTTCTCGACCTCGACGCCGCAGTTCAACTACGATCTCGATCGCGCCAAGGCGAAGCTGCTCGGGCTCAACCTGCCGGACGTGTTCAATACGCTGCAGATCTATCTCGGCTCGCTCTATGTGAACGATTTCAACCTGTTCGGCCGCACCTTCCGGGTGACGATCCAGGCCGACAAGGATTCTCGTGCCGGTCCGGCCGACATATCGCGGCTCTATGTCCGCAATGCCTCGGGTGGGATGGTGCCGCTGAGCACGCTGGGCAAGCTTGTGCCGATCGTCGGCCCCGAGACCGTGCCGCATTACAACAACAATGCGTCGGCCCTGATCAATGGCGGCGCCGCGCCCGGCTTTTCGTCCGGCCAGGCGGTGGCGGCGATGGAACGTGCCGCTGCCACGGCGTTGCCGAGAGATTTCGGCTATGAATGGACCGGCATCACCTATCAGGAGCTCAAGGCGGGATCGATCGCATCCGTCGTCTTTGGTCTCGCGATCGTCTTCGTCTTCCTGATCCTCGCCGCGCAATATGAGAGCTGGGCGATGCCGTTCATGGTGCTGCTGGCGGTGCCGCTCGCACTGTTCGGTGCGTTCGTCGTGCTGTGGCTGCGTGGCATGCAGATCGATGTCTATTCGCAGATCGGCTTCGTCATGCTGATCGGACTGGCGGCCAAGAACGCGATTCTGATCGTCGAGTTTGCCCGGCGCCGGCGCGAAGAAGGCCTCAGCATCGTCGACGCCGCGATGGAAGCGGCGCGGCTTCGGCTGCGACCGATCCTGATGACCGCCTTCGCCTTCATCCTCGGCGTGCTGCCGCTGATGTTCGCTACAGGTGCAGGTGCCGCAAGCCGGCAGTCGATCGGCACCACCGTCTTTGGCGGCATGGTCGCGGCGACGATCCTGTCGCTGGTGTTCGTGCCGGTCTTCTATGCGGTGATCGAGCAGCTGCGCGAGCGCCGCAGCGAGAGCGAACCGGTTTCCGAAGCGACCGAACAACCAACTGCCGAACCCGCCTTCGAGCCATTGGCCGAAGCGGCCGAATAGGACTGGAGAATTGATCATGCGTAAATGGAAAATCGCGCTGGGAACGGCCGTCGCCCTTGGGGCGATTTCGGTGGCGAGCGTTCACCTGCTCGACATGGGCAGCCTCAGCCTCAACGCGGGCACAGCCGGGGCGGCGACACCCAAGCCGGAAGCCTTTGTCATGCCGGTGCCGGTGGTGAGCGTCGTCAAGAAGACGATCCCGATCTATCTCGACTACGCCGCCCGGGTGGAGCCGATCCGCAGCATCACGCTGCAGGCGCGCGTGCCGGGTTATCTGCAGGAGCAGGTCGCCACCGACGGCAGCGACGTGGCGAAGGGCGACCTTCTCTACAAGATCGCCCCTGAGGATTTCCAGGCTGCCCTCGAGCAGGCGAAGGCGCTTATCCAGCGCGACACGGCAACACTCGACTATGCGCGCTCCAATCTCGGGCGCGGCAGCGAACTCGCCAAGAGCGGCTATCTCGCCAAGGACGTGTTCGACCAGCGCACCAGCACCTTGCGTGAGGCTCAGGCCTCGCTCGCCGTGAACCAGGCCGCCTTGCGGACCGCCGAGCTCAATTTGAGCTATACCGAAATCCGTGCCCCGTTCGCGGGACGCATCGGACGCAGCCAGGCTTCCGTTGGAACGCTGGTCAGCGTTGCAGGCACGGTGCTCAATTCGCTGGTGCAGCTCGATCCGATCTACGTCACCTTCAATCCGAGCGAAACGGACCTGACACAGATCGAGGAAGCCCGGGCCGCGGGACCGATCAGTGTCGACGTCCTGCTTCCCGGTGAAACGGAACCGCGCCAGAAGGGCGATCTTACCTTCATAGACAACACGATCGATCGCTCGACCGGCACGATCACGGCACGGGCGACGATCGGCAACGGCAAGTTCACGCTGCTGCCCGGCCAATATGTCCGCGTCCGGCTGCACGTCAAAGAGCAGCCCGATGCGCTGATGGTACCGCAGACGGCACTCGGCTCAGGCCAGCTCGGCAAATACCTCTATGTCGTCGGCAAGGACAACACGGTCGACCAGCGTATCGTTTCGCTCGGACCGACCAATGGCGATCAGGTCGCCATCTTGAGCGGTGTGGCCGAAGGCGACCGGGTGATTACCGGCAATCTGCAGAAGATCGGCCCGGGAATGCCGGTCTCGCCGCTGCCCGAGAAACCGGCCACCTGATAACCCCCATCAGGTCCGGTTCCGCGGCGCCCTCGGCTCCCACGCCAAGGGCGCCGTTTTTGCTATGTTTCGTTCTACGCAACTCCTTGGGGAAAACGCAACGTACGCCGGCTTCGAGAAGCCGGTGTGATGTTCAGCGATGAAGAACGGGTCGGTCTTTGCGGCCGTGCGGCCTGACGGCCTTGCCGGCGCCGCAAGCCAGCCGGCCAAGCGGAAGTCAAGAAATCCACAACCCGCCTCTTGTTAGATTGTCGACAATCTGCTTGTCTTGATTTCGGTTCCCTGGAGCAGCCGAATGGCAAAGCTGGATTTCAGTCCGATCGCGGATACGACACGCAGGGCCGAGATCGTAGGGCTGCTCCGGCGGGCGATCCTGACCGGCCAGCTGGAACCTGGACAGAAGCTCAACGAACTCAGGATTTCCGAGCAGATGCGGGTGAGCCGCGCGCCGCTGCGCGAGGCGATGCGCGAGCTGGTGCAGGAAGGCATCCTGACCAGCATTCCCTACGCCGGAACCTTTGTCATCGACGTCACCGCCAAGGACATCGACGACGCCTATTCGCTCAACAAGGTGCTCGACGAGTTCGCCATCGCGCGGACCTGGCCGCTTCGCGACCAGCGCTTCTTCGACGAACTCGACCGGCGTCATGCGGCGGTGAAGCAGGCGACGCGCGAACTGGACACGACGCGGCAGATCGAAACAGCGCTGCAACTGCATGGCCTGATCCACGAATGGGCCGACAATTCGGTGCTGCTTGAAACGTGGCAACGGCTGACCAGCCGGCTGCAGATGTATTTCGCGTTGCACCAGCGGGCGCGCAACGAGCCGGTGCCTGCCGAAGATGCTCACGAGACCTATGTACGGCTGCTCAAGGGCAGCGACATGCGCGCCGCACAGCGCCACGCCAAGGAGCATATCGACCTGGATTTCGAAGAACTGCTCGCCTATGCGCGCGGGCTGGAACAGCGCGGCTCAAAGGGCGCCGGCGCCGATCGTGCCGGCCGACCTAGAGGCGGCTGAGCCCTACAAATTTGACGGACATCCCGGAACACAGACAACGGACAGAAAACGTGCAGATCAAAACCATCAAAGCCTACCATGTCGTGCAGCCCTTCGTTGACGGGCTTTACCGTATGTCCAAGGGGCGCGTCGCCGATGCGTTCGACGCGGTGATCGTCGCCGTCACCGCCGATAGCGGGCTCACCGGCTGGGGCGAGATGGCGCCGCTTGGCAACTTCTATTCGGCTGCCTTCGCTGCGGGTACTCGCGCCGGTGTCCTCGAGATCGCGCCGCATCTCATTGGCCATGACCCACGCGGGCTAGCCAGTATCAACAGGCTGATGGACACCGTGTTCAAGGGCCATCCCTACATCAAGTCGGCGCTCGACATGGCATGCTCGGATCTCGCGGCGCGCGCCGTCGACGTGCCGCTGGTCACCCTGCTCGGCGGACGCGAAAGCGAGACGGCCGAACTCTACAAGGTCGTCACCCACGGCACGGTCGACGCGATGGCCGCGCTCGCCAAGCACATCGTCAAGGACGGCTTTCATCGGCTGCAAGTCAAGGTCGGCGGCAACGTCCATGACGACATCGAACGCGTCACAGCCGTCGCCGCCGCCGTGCCGAAGGGCACCGTCATCTTCTGCGACGCCAATGCCGGTTGGACGCCTTACCAGGCGCGCCAGTTCGTGGATGCGACGCGCACGATCGACTACACGTTCGAGCAGCCCTGCACGACGATCGACGAATGCCTGTCGGTGCGCCGCTCGCTCGACAAGCCGATGGTGCTCGATGAATCCGTCGCCTCGCTTGATGATATGCTCGATATCCATCGCAAGGGCGCGGCCGACGGGCTGACGCTGAAGATCTCACGCCTCGGTGGCGTCACCAAAACGCGCCAGATCCGCGACCTTGCCGTCGACCTCGGCTTCATGATCACGGTCGAGGACACTGGCGGCGCCGAGATCGACACATCGGCCATGGCGCATCTGTCGCTGTCGACGCCGGAGGAGCGCCGGCTGCACGCCATCGCCTTTCACGAATGGGTGACGGTGCGCACCGCATCCAACATGCCGCCGGTTTCGGGAAGCCGTATGGGCATTCCGGATGGGCCGGGCCTCGGCATCGATGTCGTTCCCGGCCTGCTCGGTGCGCCCTTCTTCGAAATCGGCAGCTGAGCTGCAACAAGGCTGCACCCAATCAAGCTGAATATGCCGCGTCCTTCTGACTGCCGTGCGGATTGACCGCTCATCCAATCGTCTTCGGCCGATTGCAGAGCGACAATGCCCAATTGCCGGTTGAAATATTTTTCATTTGCAAATAGAAATGTTCAAAACGTTGATTTGGACGCTGCGGCGCGTCAGGAACTGGAGGAAGCGACATGTCCCATCCGCAATTTGCAGCGGAACTTCTGCAGCGCGCTGAACAGCAGGGGCCGATCACCATCGGGCTTGCCGGCGCCGGACAGATGGGCACCGACATCGTCGTCCAGGTCGCGCTGATGCCGGGCATGCGGATCGGCGCTATTTCCGAAGTCAGGCCGCAGGCAGCGATCGACGCGGCGCTGCTCGCTGGCCATGACCGTTCCGACATCGTCCAAGCCGGCAATGCGGCCGCGATCGACCGCGCCATCGAGGCCGGCAAGATCGCGGTGACCGAAGATTTGCATGCGCTGGCGGCGGCCGGCCGGATCGACGTCATCATCGACGCGACGGGCAATCCCAATATCGGCACGCTGTTCGCGCTGGAAGTGATGAAGAACGGCAAGCACATCGTCATGCTCAATGTCGAGGCCGACATCACCATCGGCCGCTTCCTCAAGGACGAAGCGCGTAAGGCCGGCGTCGTATATACCGGTGCGGCCGGCGACGAGCCGGCCTGCACACTGGAGATCATCGGCTTTGCCAAGAGCCTCGGCTTCAACATCATCGCCGCCGGCAAGGGCAAGAACAATCCGCTGAAGATCGACGCCATGCCGGCCGACTACGAGAAGGAGGCGGCCGAGCGCAACATGAATGCGCGCATGCTGGTCGAATTCGTCGACGGCTCGAAGACGGCGATCGAGATGGTGGCGATCGCCAATGCGACCGGGCTGGTGCCCGATGTGCCAGGAATGCACGGCCCGACCGCGACGCTGGAGGAGCTCGCAAGCGTGCTTTGCCCACGCGAGGATGGCGGCGTGCTACACCGCAAGGGCGTTGTCGATTACTCGATCGGCAAGGGTGTGGCGCCCGGCGTGTTCTGCATCATCGAGACCCGGCACCCGCGTGTGCTGGAGCGCATGATCGACCTCAAGGTCGGCAAGGGCCCCTATTTCACGATCTTCCGGCCCTATCATCTGACCAGCCTGGAAGTGCCGCTGTCGGCGGCGCGCGCCGTGGTCTACAAGCGGGCCGACATGGAGCCGCTCGACCATCCTGTGGCCGAGGCGGTCGCGGTCGCCAAGAGCGATCTTGGCGTTGGCCAGTCGCTCGGCATGATCGGCGAGAACGACTATCGCGGCTTCGCCATGACCTGGGGGGATGCGCGCGCCCGTGGCGCCCTGCCGCTCGGCCTTGCCGAACGCGCCAAGGTGGTCAAGCCGCTCAAGACCGGCGACTTCCTGACCTATGAAAATTGTGTACCCGACGATTCGATGGTGATAACCCAGATCCGCCGCCGTCTCGACCAGTCGGACGGACGGTTCGTTACAAACGCAGCCTGACCCCGCCGGATCTCCGCCTGATGGACGATGTCGTAATCGGGATCGACGCCTCGACCACGGCCGTGAAGGCGATTGCCTTCACCCGCGCCGGCGAGGAGCTGTTCCAGGCGCGCGAGACCTATCCGCTTTCAAATCCGAAGCCCGGCCATTTCGAGCAGCAGGCCGAACAGTGGTGGACGGCGCTGCTTGGCGCATTGAAGCAGGTCACCGAGGCGGTCGGCGCTGCGCGGGTGGCGGCGGTCTGCATCGCTCACCAGCGAGAGACCTTCACGCTGGTGGACAGCGCCGGCAAAGCACTCATGCCGGCAATCCTGTGGCTGGACGAACGCGCCCGGCCGCAAGTTATCAGGCTTTCGGCCGAACTCGGCCGCGAGGCGATCCGCGACTGGAGCGGCAAGCCGCCGGACCCGACGCCGGCGCTCTACGCTATTGCCTGGCTTGCCGAGCACCAGCCGCAAGTGCTTCGCCAGGCAGCGGCACTGGTCGACGTGCACGGTTTCTTCGTCCAGCGGCTGACCGGGCGATTGGTCACCAGCACCGCAAGTGCGGATCCGCTCGGGCTGCTCGACGTCGAGAAAGGTACCTGGCATCCCCGCCTCGTTGCGGCCGCCGGACTGCAGATGGAGCAATTGCCCGAGCTGGTCGCGCCAGGCGTGGTCTGCGGTAGTCTTTCCGCAAGCATAGCGCAGCTGACCGGCCTGAGGGCCGGCACGCCGGTCGTTGCCGGCGCCGGGGACGGCCAAGCGATGGGCCTCGGCATGGGCGTCTACGGCGAGGGCAAGAGCTATCTCTCGCTCGGCTCCGGCGTGGTCAGCGGCTGCTATTCCGGCAAGGTGAAAACCTCGGACGCGTTTCGCACGCTGGTTTCGCCGACCGGCTCCGGTTTCATGCTGGAGACCGTGCTGCGCTCGGGCATGCAGCTGGTCGACTGGATCGTGCGAACCACCGGTTCGCCCTCGGCGGCAGCGCTGGAGAAAGTGGCGCTGGATGTTGCCGCGGGCAGCGAGGGCCTGCTCATCATGCCCTATTGGGCCGGCGTCATGAGCCCGTATTGGGACGGTGCCGCGCGCGGCGCCATTGTCGGCCTGTCGCTCGATCACCGGCCGGAGCATCTCTTCCGCGCTGTCCTGGAAGGCATCGCCTTCGAGCAGGCCGTCGCCACCGAGGCCATGGAAGCCCAGGCCGGCGGACCGGCGGCGATGATTGCCGCCGGCGGCGGCACCAATTGCGCGCTGCTCATGCAGATCATGGCAAGCGTGCTCGAGCGGCCGCTCTCGGTTTCGCCGGTCAACGAAGCCGCCGCACTCGGCGCTGCCATGCTGGCGGCAGCGGCTGTCGGCTGGTTTGCCTCGCCGGAAGCCGCCGCCCAGGCAATGGCTGCCGCTCCCACCAGGCATGTCGATCCGGTCGACGGGCTTGTCGCCGCCTATCGCAGCCGCAAGGAAATCTACCGCGACCTTTATCAGGCGACGCGCGACATCCACACCCGCCTCAGCGCTCTCGGCGAAATCTAGCGGTTGAGCAGGCCCTTGGCCGCGTCTTCGTCGGTGATCAGAACCGATACCTTGGTGTTGGCGAGCGCAGCCCGCATTACCGCTACCTTCTCGCTGCCTCCCGACACCAGGATGATGCTCGGGATATCCGACAGATCCTGCAGCGGATAGGCGCAGACGCGGCGGTTGACCTCGTGGTCGACCGGGCGGCCCTCGGCGTCGATGAAATGACACAGAATATCGCCGACGGCACCGGCCGCCTGCAATTCCTCGAGTTCGCTTGGCTTGATGAAGCCGTAATTGGCGATCGGGCTGTCGTTGGAAAACGAGCCGACGCTGAGCACGGCGATGTTTGCCCGGCGTGCACGGAAGACGACGTCCTGAACGCTGCGCTGGCTCATGAAAGCGTCGCGCTGCTCCGGCCTGTCGGCATAGACCGGCACCGGCAGCAGGAAGCACTCCGCACCGATCTTTTCGGCGAAATCCCAGGCGCTTTCTGTCGGGTTAAGCGGCTGGGCATGGGTGAGGCCGCCAAGCATCGAAACCACCGTCGTCCTGGCGATGGGCCGCCGCGGCAATTCATTGATGGCGAATTTCAGTGTCCGCCCCCAGCCCAGTGCGATGACATCGCCGGCATTCACATGGTCGGCCAGGTAGCCGGCGGCGGCGTGGCCGATCATCAGCGGCGCGTTGCTTCGGTCGGCCGCCGACGGCACCACAACTGCCTGGCTGAGCCCGAACCGCTGCTTGAGGCTTTCCTCCAAAATCACGCATTCGACGACGCTGTCGCGGATGCGAAACTGGACGACACCCTCTTCGCGGGCGGCGGAGAGAATGCGATGCACCTTGATGCGGCCGACGCCGAGAATTTCGGAAATCCGCTCCTGTGTAAGACCCTCGACATAATAGTGCCAGGCGGCGCGGGCCTTGAGTTCGGCGTCGGGGAAGCGCGGGGCTCTTTCGTTCTCTACGATCGTCATCTGTTTGCCTTGCCGCAGCCGCCGGCTCTGCTCATGATATTCCAATCCGGCGACTTCGAAATGCCCAAGATTTCGGAGACCTTGCGTAAGGCAAACCGGCGGACAGCGCAAACCCGTCGTCGAATGAAGCGGCAGGCCTTGACAATTTTCCGACGAACAGTTTAGCTGAACAAAATTGCATGTTAAAGATAAATTGTTCACAGGGAGGGGCCTGGTGAGCAAAGTGGCCCGGTGATGCAGCGCCGGATTGCTGTGGAGGAGACAAAGTGGCTGTGAGCAACGACGCAAGCAATTTGAAGGCAGGCGAGTTGAAGGCAGGCTCTGGCGCGCAGGCTACGGCGGGCGCAAGGTTTTCGGCTGTCTTTGCCGGAACCATGGGTCCGCTGATCGGGCTGGTTCTGCTGTGCCTGGCGCTCTCGCTGACTACCGACACGTTCCTGACCATCCGCAACATCCTCAACGTGCTCGACCAGGTCACTGTGCTCGGCATCATGGCGATCGGCATGACGCTGGTCATCCTGATCGGCGGCATCGACCTGTCCGTCGGCTCGGTGCTGGCGCTGGCTTCCATGGTGATGGGCTTCGTCGCCCATCCGGACTATCTCAATCTCGGCCTGCCCGCCGGCATCGCCGCAGCCCTCGTCGTCGCCGGCCTTTGCGGTCTGGTTTCGGGCCTGCTGGTGACGGTCACCAAGCTGCCGCCCTTCATCGCCACGTTGGCGATGATGTCGGTGGCGCGCGGCCTCGCCAACATGATCACCGACGGCTCGCAGATCGTCGGCTTTCCCGACTGGTTCACCAGCCTGTCGATCATCCGCCATTTCGGATTCCTCTCGGTCACCGTCGGGCTGATGATCGTGCTTGCCGTCATTTTCGCGATCTTCCTGAATTATCGCGCTACCGGCCGTAGCCTGTACGCAATCGGCGGCAGCGCCGAAGTAGCCCGGCTGTCCGGCATACCAGTCAAGTCGCTGACAAACTGGGTCTATGCGATCTGCGCCGTGCTGGCCGGTCTCGCAGGCATCGTGCTTGCCGCCCGGCTCGACTCCGTCCAGCCGAGCTCCGGCCTTGGCTACGAACTCGACACCATCGCGGCGGTGGTGATCGGCGGCGCCAGCCTGTCGGGCGGCGTCGGTTCGATCGGCGGCACAGCCATCGGCGTCCTCATCATCGGCGTGCTGCGCAACGGGCTGAACCTGCTCGGTGTCTCGCCCTTCATCCAGCAAGTGGTTATCGGCGTGGTGATCGCACTGGCGGTGGCCACCGACACGTGGCGGCGCCGAGCACAATGAAGAATGGAGCACAATAAAGAATTGGGCTCAATGAGATTCGCCCCGATATTCGGGCGAAAACGGATCGGTGATCCGAAACTGGGAGTTGTTCGGCCAAGGGGCGCCGCGATGCGCGGGCAGGACAGATTGAACATCAACGGAGGAATAAACATGCTGACCAAACGTTCATTGCTGCTTGCCGCCGCGGCCGTCATCCCGCTGCTTGGCCTGTCCGACATGGCCTCGGCCAAGGAGGCCAAAAAGCTCGGCCTCGCCGTCGCCAATCTGCAGGCCGACTTCTTCAACCAGATCAAGCAGTCCGTCGAAGCCTACGGCAAGGAAAAGGGCATCGAGGTCGTTACCGTCGACGCCAAGGGCGATTCGGCGACCCAGGTCAGCCAGGTGCAGGACCTGATCACGCAGAACATCGATGCGCTGATCTATATTCCAGCCGGCGCCACCGCCGCCACCGTGCCGACCAAGACCGCCAAGGCTGCCGGCATCCCAGTCGTCAATGTCGACCGCAACGCCGATGGCGCGCCCGGCGATACCTTCATCGCAACCAACAGCGTGGCATCGGCCAAGGCGGTTTGCGACTACATCGCCAAGCAGGCCGGCGGCAAGGGCGAGCTGATCATCATCCACGGCCAGAAGGGCACGACGCCCGAGGTCGACCGCTCGAAGGGCTGCGGCGAAGCGCTGAAAGGCTATCCCGACATCAAGGTTGTCGGCGAATTGTGGAGCGAAGGCTGGCACCAGGACGAAGGCTTCAAGCTGACGCAGGATCTGTTGCAGTCGCACCCCGACGTGTCGATCGTCATCGGCCAGGCCGACGCGCTGGCGCTTGGTGCGGCACAGGCCGTCAAGGTCGCCAATCCCGGCCACAAGGTCTGGGTTGCCGGCTTCGACGGCGACGTGGCGGCGCTCAAGGCACTGAAGGACGGCGTCTTCGACGTGACCGCGACGCAGCAGACCCAGGGCATGGGCCGGCTCGCCGTCGACGCAGCAATCAAGCTGGTGGCCGGCGAGACCATTCCCGCCGAACAGCTGCAGGATGCGACGCTGACCACCAAGGACAATGTCGAGCAGTTCATCGCCAAGCATCCCTGATTGAGACCAGTCCGGCAATCGACGAGCGCAACGATGTCCACCGATCCTCGCCACACGCACAGCCCCCATAACGGGCTCGTCGTCAGCGGCCTCTGCAAAAGCTACGGGCCGGTGCAGGTCCTGGCCGATGCGAGCTTCGAGGTGCGGCCGGGCGAGGTCGTGGCGCTGCTTGGCGAAAACGGCGCCGGCAAGTCCACCGTCTCGAACATCATCGCCGGGTCGACCAAACCCGATGCTGGCACCATCACCTGGCGGGGGAACCCTTATTCCCCCGCCAATCCTGCCGCGGCGATCGACGCCGGCATCGGCATGATCCACCAGGAGCTGAAGCTCTTGCCCGATCTGTCGGTCGCCGAAAATGTCTACGTCGGCCGCCTGCCGATGCGTGGCGGCCGCATCGACCGCGCGGCAATGAACGCACGGGCATCGGCCCAGTTGAAGCGCCTCGGCCTCGATGTCTCGCCCGAGCGCAAGGTGCGCACGCTGCGTATCGCCGCCCAGCAGCAGGTCGAGATCGCCAAGGCGCTGACGCTCAATGCCGAGCTGCTGATCTTCGACGAACCGACGGCCGCCCTTGGCGGCGAGGAAACGGAGCTCCTGTTCCAGCAGATCCGCAAGCTCAAGGCGGAAGGCATGTCCTTCATCTATATCAGCCACCGGCTGGACGAGATTGCCCAGATCGCTGATCGCGTGGTGGTGATGCGCGACGGGCGTATCGTCGCCCGGCACGAGCGCGCCGACATTCCGGTGCGCACCGTCGTCGAACAAATGGTCGGCCGCAGTGTCGAGCGGATGTTCCCTACGATATCGGCGCGGGGCAACGACACGCTGCTCGAGGTCGAGAACCTGTCCTCGCCGGAACGCAGCTTTCAAAATGTCAGCTTTTCAGTGCGGGCCGGCGAAATCCTCGGCATTGCCGGGCTGATCGGCGCCGGACGCACGGAGCTGGTGCGGGCGATCGCCGGTGCCGATCCGATCTCATCGGGTTCGGTGCGCGTCGCCGGCAAGCCGGTGCATCTCAATGGCCCGGCGGCGGCGATCAAGGCCGGCGTCGTCCTGGTACCGGAAGACCGCAAGGCGCAGGGCGTGGTGCTCGACCAGACGATCGGCGAGAACCTGGCGATCGGCAATTTCGACCATGTGGCGCCGAATGGCTGGGTGTTTCCGAAGGCAGTGCAGAAATTCGCCGAGGCCGGCATTCGCCGGCTTGGCGTCAAGGGCCGGCCGAACCAGGCGGTCAGCAAGCTTTCAGGCGGCAACCAGCAGAAGGTGATCATCGCCAAATGGGTGTCGCGCCCGCCCAAGGTGTTCATCCTGGACGAGCCGACGCGCGGCATCGACGTCGGTGCACGCGCCGCGATCTATGATGTCATCGCCGACCTTGCCCGCTCCGGCATGGCCGTGGTGGTGGTGAGCTCCGACCTCGAGGAAGTGCTCGGCCTGTCACATCGCGTGCTGGTGCTGAGCCGCGGCCGGCAACGCGGCATTCTCGACCGCAGCGAAGCAAGCAATATCGCGGTGATGGAACTAGCCACGAGCTAGGACGCCCATCGAAACAAAGCGCAGCAGGTGGTATCCTCCCGGGCACCAGACCGCGCGGGGCGCCAGCAACAGAGTTGGCGCCCCTTTATTTCCGGAGGACGGCGGTTGGAGCAGAGGGACCGACGATGAAATTATTCGACCTTCATGGTGACGTGGCACTTGTGACAGGCGCCGGCAGCGGCATCGGGCAGGCAATCGCCATTGGGCTGGCCGAGGCCGGCGCCGACATAGCCTGCTTCGGCCATGCCTCGAAAGGCGGGCTGGAGGAGACCGCGCACCGGATCACGGCACTCGGCCGCAAGGCGCTGGTGCTGACCGGCACGGTGACTTCAGAGGCCGATCTCGCGGCCGCGATCGAGTGTACGGAGATGGAACTCGGCGCGTTGACCATCGCCGTCAACAATGCCGGCGTCGCCGGAGCTGAGCCGGCAGAGACGCTGTCGCTGGAGAAATGGCAGAAGCTCTATGACGTCAACGTCAGCGGCGTGTTCCTGTCCTGCCAGGCCGAGGCCCGCGCCATGCTGACGCGACGCAAGGGCTCGATCATCAACATCGCGTCGATGTCGGGCTCGATCGTCAATCGCGGTCTGACCCAGGCGCATTACAATTCGTCGAAGGCCGCGGTGATCCACATGTCGAAGAGCCTCGCCATGGAATGGGCCGATCGCGGCCTGCGCGTCAATGTCGTCAGCCCCGGCTACACGCTGACGCCGATGAACAAGCGGCCGGAGGTCGCCGACCAGGTCAGGATCTTTGAGCGCGACACGCCGATGGGCCGCATGGCGGCGCCGGAAGAGATGGTCGGCCCGACCGTGTTCCTGGCCAGCCGCGCCTCGAGTTTCGTCACCGGCATCGACCTGATCGTCGATGGCGGCTTCGTCTGCTGGTAGGAGAAAAGATGCAGAAGCGATTCCAGGGAAAAACGGCGGTCATCACCGGCGCCAGCGGCGGCATCGGCGCGGCAATGGCCAGGCGCTTCGCGGCGGAAGGTGCCGCGGTCGTCGTCAGCGCCATCGACGCGCGCGTCGAAGAGGTCGCCGCCGATCTCAAGGCTGCGGGCGCCAGGGTCGCATCGCTGCGCATGGATGTGACGAAGAAAGACGAAGTCGTCGCCCTCTATGACCTGGCCGAGCAGGAGTTCGGCCGCGTCGATATCTCCGTGCAGAATGCCGGTGTCATCACCATCGCCAGGATCGAGGCGATGACCGAGGCCGAATGGGACAAGGTGATGGCTGTCAACACCAAGGGCGTGTTCCTGTGCTGCCAGGAGGCGATCGCGCGCATCCGCAAGCATGGCGATGGCGGCCGGCTGATCAACACCGCATCCGGCCAGGCGCGGCAGGGCTTTATCTACACGCCGCATTATGCGGCCTCGAAATTCGGCGTCGTCGGCGTCACCCAGAGCCTGGCCAAGGAAGTGGCGAAGGAGAAGATCACCGTCAACGCGATCTGCCCCGGGATCATCGACACCGATATGTGGGCCTATAACGACGCCGCATGGGGAAAGTTGATGGGCGAGTACAAGCCCGGCGAGTTGATGGCCGAATGGGTGAAGAACATCCCGATGGGCCGCGCCGGCAGCGGCGAGGATGTCTCCGGCCTGGTCAGCTTTCTCGCCAGCGACGATGCGGCCTACATCACCGGCCAGACCATCAATGTCGATGGCGGCCTGATCATGTCGTGAGCGGCGCGGGCCGACGTACCATCGACCGGATATGAATGCCGCTTCGCTGCGTTCAGGCTGCTCGGCCCGCCCGAGCCAATCCATGTTCCACGAGCCGGTCGATGATTTCGGAATAGCTGACGCCGCTTGCCGCCATTGCCTTGGAATACATGCTGATGTCGGTGAAGCCGGGGATGGTGTTGATTTCATTGACCAGGAACTGCATGTCCGGCGTCAGGAAGAAGTCGATGCGGGCCATCCCGTCACAGCCGACGGCTCTGAAAGCTCTTGCGGCCACGTCCCGCATGCCTGCCTCGACCTCCGGCGGCAGATCGGCCGGCACTCTTAGCGCCGCGCCGTTCTCGTCGATGTATTTGGCATCGTAGCTATAGAAATCGTGGCTTTCGGCCGGCACGATCTCGCCTGGCCGCGAGACGAACAGGTCGCCTGCCGGGTCCTCCAACACGCTATATTCGATCTCGCGCCCACGAATGAATTCCTCAGCCAACAGCTTGCAATCGTGCCGGAAGGCTTCAGCAAGCGCTCCATCGAATTCCTGGCTGGCATGGACTTTTCCGACGCCGACAGACGATCCCTGACGCGCCGGTTTGATGAAGAACGGCAGGCCGAGCTCGCCTTCCAGTGTGGCGAGGGCGGGCGCCGCACCTTCATGGATCGTCACTGAGCGCGCGATTGGCAGCCCCGCCGCTTCCAGGAGCCGTTTGGCGATGTCCTTGTCCAGCGCGGTTGCCGAACCCAGGATGCCGCAGCCGGCGAGCGGCACCCGAGCCACCTCGGCCACCCCCTGTACCGAGCCGTCTTCGCCATGAGGGCCGTGCAGTACGGGAAACAGGATGTCGATCTGCGGCAGGTCATAGGGCGTGCCGTCGGCCGGGATCGCCATCATCCGTCCGTGCCCGCCCGGAACCAGGCAAACCTCCAAACCGCCCGCAGGCTTTGCGAGCGTACCATCCTGGAAGCTGCTCAGCAGCCACTGTCCTTCGCGCGTGACGAAGATTGGGACGGCATCGTATTTGGTGGGCAGCAGCGCACGCATGACATTGGTTGCTGAAAGCGCCGAAACGTCATGCTCGGCTGAACGTCCGCCAAAGAGCACGGCGATGCGCAGTCTGTTCAAGGAAGAGGTCTGCTGCATTGTATCGGTACCCTATCTTGCGGCTCGCATATGGGATGATCGGCAACCTTGGCTTTTTTCGAACCGATCTGCGGGTCCATGTAAAAAGACGGGCCGTGAAATTGGCACCGGCGTTATTCGTTGCGCGACATGACCGTTGGTATATATAATTTCATCTCATGAAAGTGGCTCTGGGCGAGTTGCGGAGCCAACAGCCGAGATCATGGGACTTTGATGGTTTGCCCCTCAAGACCGGCGATCGATCCGTGGATGACTGCTTTGGCAGCAATCCTTCGGCAGTCATGACGCGGCCGGTCCCCGCCACATCTTCACCAATTTGGGCACCACCCCCGTTTTGCGCCGGCATCCGCTTCGGCAGCATTGTGGCGCCTACGGCCTTGCGCAACGACCAGCTTTTCCAACACAATCAAAAAAAGACGCAAGAAGGGAACTAACGATAATTTCCACCAGAGCTTGACAGGAGAACAAGCATGTCACTTCGGAGCATGATTTCGAATTTCTCAATGGGAGCCTTAACACTTGCCGCAGCCGCACTGACATCTTCGGCCTATGCGGCCGCGCCGGAATCCAACGACCCGATCAAGATCGCGCTGTTCGATTGGACCAGCGTCAATCTGAACGCCAAGATCCTCGGCGGCATCCTCGAAAAGCTCGGCTATACCGTCGAGTATCCGACCGCCGACTATCTCTCCAGCCTGACCACCGGCCTGACCAATGGCGACATCGATGTCGGCCTGGAATTCTGGGACACGACGGCCGGCGAGGCGATGAAGGCCTCGGACGCGACGGGCCAGACCGAACGCCTCGGCAAGCTCGGACCCAAGGCCAAGGAAGAATGGTGGTTTCCCGAATATATGAAAGAGAAATGCCCCGGCCTGCCGAACTGGGAAGCGCTGAAAGACCCGAAATGCGCCGAGGCCTTCTCGACGGCCGAAACCGCGCCGAAGGGGCGTTATCTTGGCGGACCCGTGACATGGGAAGGTTTTGACGATGAACGCATCGAGGCGCTGAAACTGCCCTTCACCGTCATCCATGCCGGTACCGATGCGGCGATGTTCGCCGAACTGGACTCGGCCTATCAGCGCAAGGCGCCGATCATGCTGTGGATCTATTCGCCGCATTGGGCGCCAGCCAAATACAAGGGCGAATGGGTCGAATTCCCCGACTATACGACCGAGTGCTACACCGACCCGAAATGGGGTGTGAACCCCGACGCGAAATATGACTGCGGCAAGCCGCATGGCGAGATCTGGAAATATTCCTGGGCCGGCATGAAGGACAAATGGCCGGTCGCCTACAAGGTCGCGAAAAACTACACGGTCGATACCGACGAGCTCAACAAGATGAGCGGCGAGATCGATCTCGAAGGCAAGACGCCGGAAGACGTCGCCGCCGCCTGGATCGCCGCCCACGAAGCCGACTGGAAAGCCTGGGCCGAGTGACCGTCTGACTGGAAACGCGACGACCCGGCCATTCAGGGCCGGGTCTCGATCCCCTATTCCAGAAGGACGATTGCATGAGCGATACGATTGAACAGGCGGTGAAAGCAACGGGCAAGGATGCCCGCCCGATAAAGCTTGCCTGTCGCAATGTCTGGAAGCTGTTCGGGGCGGACGCGGCCAATTTCATCCGCCGGCGCGACGGCAAGGCCAGCCTGGCGGACATCGCCGCTGCCGGACTGGTTGGCGCGGTGCGCGCCGTCGATCTCGAAATCCGCCAGGGCGAGATCTTCATCATCATGGGACTTTCGGGGTCCGGCAAATCGACGCTAGTGCGCTGCATGTCGCGGCTGATCGAGCCGACCCACGGCAAGGTCGAGTTTGAAGGCAAGGACCTGCTCAAGATTTCCGATGCCGCGCTGATCGAGCTGCGACGCCACCGCATGGGCATGGTGTTCCAGAATTTTGCCTTGCTGCCGCATCTCAACGTACTGGAGAACATTGCCTTCCCCCTCGGCATCCAGGGGCAGGACCGGCCGACGCGCGAGGCGCGCGCGCGGGAAGTGATCGAGCTGGTCGGCTTGCGCGGCCGCGAGCATTTCTATCCGCGCGAGCTTTCCGGCGGCCAGCAACAGCGTGTCGGCATCGCCCGCAGCCTCGCCACCAAGCCGGAAATCTGGTTCCTCGACGAGCCGTTCTCGGCCCTCGATCCGCTGATCCGCCGTGAGATGCAGGACGAGCTGATGCGGCTGCAGACCATGCTGCACAAGACCATCGTCTTCATCACCCATGATTTCGACGAGGCCATCCGGCTGGCCGATCGTATCGCCATCATGAAGGACGGCGAGGTCATCCAGATCGGCACGCCGGAAGAGCTGGTGGTCAACCCGGCGACCGACTATGTCGCCGAATTCACCCGCGACGTCGACCGCGCCAAGGTGATCTCGGCGCGCAGCCTGATGCGCGCCTGCGACGGCGCCGAGTACGGCGGCACGGTCGCGCCGGATGCCAAGATATCAAGTTTTTCGGCTGATATCGTCTCTGCCGGCAAGCCCTTCGCGGTGGTCAACGGCACCGGCAAGCCGATCGGCGAAGTCACGCCGCAGGCGGTGATCGATCTTCTCGCCGGCATCGAGCGTCGTGGGGCCGGCGCATGACGGTCACGGCAAGCGCTAGCGCAGCGAGGCCCCGGCCGGTTCAAACCTGGCTGGCGATCTGGGCCTGCGCGCTCGCCGCCGTGCTTATCGTCTTCCTGCTGCAGGAAAGCCTGCCCTGGGCGGTCAATTACCCGGCCGGCGCGATCGTTCCTGTCGCTGACTGGGTCGGTGCGCTGATGAACTGGGTGAAGTCGAACTTCTCCTGGCTGACCCGCTCGATCACTGCGGTGCTTGGCGTGCCGCTCGATTTCGCGCTCGCTCTTCTGGCCAAGAATTTCAAGATCGGCCATGGCGCGGATATGATCGTCTTGCCGCGCCTGTCCTGGGTCGGCGTCTGCGCTGCCGCCTACCTTGCCGGACGCGCCGCTGGCGGCTGGAAGCTGGGTGCGCTGGTCGGCGGCTGTTTTCTCTACGTCGCGCTGTTCGGGCAGTGGACCAGCGCCATGCTGACGCTGGGCTTGATCTCGATCGCCGTGCCGTTTTGCATTGTTACCGGGCTGTTCACCGGCATCTGGGCATGGCGCAAGCCTTGGGCGGAGAGGTTGTTGATCTCCCCTGCCCTCGATCTGATGCAGACGATCCCGACCTTCGCCTATCTGATCCCGATGCTGCTTCTGTTCGGCAACAGCCCGGTCTCGGCAATGATCGCGACGGCAATTTTCGCGACGCCGCCAATGGTGCGGGCGACGATGCTCGGCCTGTCGCGGGTGCCGTCAGAGATCGACGATTTCAGCGAGATGGCCGGCTGCACGGCACGGCAGAAGCTGTGGCGGGTGCTGTTGCCGTCGGCGCGGCCGACATTGATGGTCGGCGTCAACCAGGTCATCATGCTGGCGCTCAATATGGTGATCATCGCCTCGATGATCGGTGCAGGTGGGCTCGGCTATGACGTGCTTTTGGCGTTGCGCGCGCTCAAGGTCGGCGAGGCGATGGAAGCTGGCCTCGCGATCGTCGCACTGGCAATTGCACTCGACCGGCTGAGCCAAGCGATCGCGCACAATCACGCCAAGGGCAATGTCCGCCACCAGGCCAGCACCAGTTTCTGGCGGCGCTATCCCAATCTGACGCTGGCCGTTGCCATCCTCGCCGTCGCCACGCTGCTCGGCCTGTTCGTGCCGGCGTTCGCCACGGTGCCGAAGGCGATCACCTTCACCACCGCGCCTTTGTGGAAGGCGGCGGTGAACTGGATCACCATCAACTTCTTCGACACGATCGAAGCGTTCCGCGTGGCGCTTATCCTCAACGTGCTGAACCCGGTGCGCGCCTTCTGCGAGGGCTTTCCGTGGCTGGGCGCGGTGTGTCTCCTCGGCCTTGCCGGCTACCAGCTCGGCGGCTTGCGCCTCGCCGCCCTGGTCGCGGCTTTGACAGCGTTCTGCGCCGTCACCGGACTTTGGGAAAAGACCATGGCGACGGTCTATTTGTGCGGCATCTCCGCCTTTATCGCCTGCCTGATCGGCATCCCGATCGGGCTGATGGCATCGCGCAGCGACCGCTTCGAAAAGACCGTCACGCCGGTCATCGACACGCTGCAGGTGCTGCCGTCGTTCTGCTTCATCATTCCGGTGGTGATGCTGTTCAGGGTCGGCGACGTCACCGCGATGATCGCCACCGTCGCCTTCGCCGTGGTGCCGGCGATCCGCTACACCAATCACGGCATTCGGCAGGTGCCGCCGGCGCTGATCGAGGCGGCGAAGGTTTCGGGCTGCACCAGGCGCCAGACCTTCTTTCGCGTGCAGCTGCCGCTGGCGTTGCCCGAGATCATGCTCGGCGTCAACCAGACCATCCTGATGGCGCTGGCGATGATCATCATCTGCGCCATGGTCGGCACGCGCGATCTCGGCCAGGAGGTGTTCATCGCCCTGTCCAAGGCCGATTCCGGTCGCGGCATCGTCGCCGGCCTAGCCATCGCCTTCATCGGCATCGTCGCAGACCGGCTGTTCAACGCCTGGACGGCGAAGGCTCGGGCAAGGCTGGGATAGTCCGGAATAGGACGGCCTCAGGAAGCTGCCGCCAAGCGGCCGTTAACGAGGCACCGATCCCTACGTCTAAAGACATAGCCATTCGGGATTATTGCTCGTTTTTGCCTCACATCGTACGGCTGCCATGGGACGGGTAGGCTCAACAGGAGAGCGGATAATGTCTAAACGCGTTCCCTTTACTACCGGTGATCTGGCAGATCATCAGTGGGGTATCGATGACGCCCTCACAGGCGATCCGAATACGAATATCTTGACCGGCGACGCTGGCGGCAGCCTGCTCGATTTCTCAAGAGGCGGCAACGACACCTTTACGGAAACCGCACCGTCGACCTACACCTTCTACGGCGACGCGGCTCGGAGCTTGTTCAATTTTGCTCGGGGCGGTGACGACACCTTCACGGTGTCGAGCTCCTCCACCACCACTGCTTACGGTGACGCGGGCGACGATATGTCGGACCACAGCAAGGGCGGCAACGACACTTTCACGGGCGCCGCGCAAGCCAGCAACATTTTCTTCGGCGACGCCGGCGGCAACATGATCGGCCATGCTCAGGGCGGCGACGACCGTTTCACGGCCTTTCCCAACTCCTTCAACACTTTCTACGGTGACGCCGGCGTCGATATGTCCGACCACAGCAAGGGTGGCAATGACACCTTTGAGGGCACCAGCGTGGCCGTCAACATTTTCTTTGGCGACGCCGGGAACAACATGTCTGGCCATGCTCAAGGTGGCGACGACCGTTTCACGGCCAGGAGCGACTCCAGCAACGCTTTCTACGGGGACACCAGCGGCGATATGTCGGACTACAGCAAGGGCGGCAACGACACTTTCAATGGCGCTAGTGACGCCAACACTATTTTCTACGGTGATGCCGGTCGCAGCATGTCTGGCCATGCTCAGGGTGGCGACGACCATTACACAGACTTTGGTGGCACGATTCAGACCAAAAGTTTCTTTGGCGACGCGAGCCTACATATGTCCGACTTTGCTAAGGGCGGCGACGACACCTTCACGAGCGTGGGTGGGTTCGTGATAAGTTTCTATGGTGACGCGGCCGGCATCATGTCCGACTCTGCTAGCGGGGGCGATGACGTGGCCGTGCTGCAAGGCACCCATAATTTCGCCTATGGCGACGCTGGCGCGATGGCCGGCAATGCTGTGGGCGGCAATGATATCCTAACCGGCGGCAATAAGAGCTCTGGTCCTGATGTTCAAAGCGAGTTGTATGGCGACACATTCGCTATGTCCGGGTCCGCCGCGGGCGGCAACGACATTCTTACCGGGGGCCACAACAGCGAAAGCGGCCAGGTCCGCAACTTCCTGTGCGGCGACGCTCTGCAAATGTCCGGTTCGGCTCTGGGCGGAAACGATACCCTGTACGCCGGGAGCGCGGCACCCGGCTGCACCGTCGTCAACGACATGTGGGGTGACGGGCAACTGAGCGAACTGGCTCAGGGCGGCAGAGATCAATTCATATTCAAGGACGATGGTTCAATGACGGTCGGAACCCAAAACACCATCTACGATTTCAGCCAGACCCAAGACGACACCATTGTATTTAGTGGCGTGGAGGGCGTGCAATCGTTCGATGATCTCACAATTGCGCAAAGTGGAACCGACACCATCATTACCGCAGGAGTCGATCAAGTTACTCTCGCAAACTTTACAAGCCCGCTGACGACGAGCGACTTTTTGTTTGTCTGAAAGCGAAGCTCTTATCGCATTCGAAGAGGGGGAATGCGTGAGAATTCGTTGAGCATCGTCGCGCGGCCGGTCGCCCCAATAATGCTCGACCGGCCGATCGACAATCCAAGCCGCAGTCATGGATCAGGCGGCCAGGAATCTCTCGGTCAAACGAGCCCAGAGCGCTGCGCCGACGGTCAGATTGCCGTCGTTGAAATCATATTTCGAGCTGTGCAGGATGGCTGAATCCTCGCCGTTTCCGAGGCGCAGGAAGCAACCGGGTTTGTGTTCGAGGAAATAAGAAAAGTCTTCGCTGCCGGGGATCAACGGGCAGACGGACACCTTGTCCTGACCGACGAGTTCGACAGCGATGTCTGTCGCAAAGGACGTCTCGCGCTCGGAATTGACCACCACCGGGTAGCCGCGCTCGTAATCGATCTCGACCGTTGCGCCATGCGCCTGCGCCACAAGTGCTGCGATATTGCGAATACGCTGCTCGAGCGTGTCGCGGATCTCGGCCGAGAAGGAGCGGACGCTCAACGTGATTTCGGCGTGTTCCGGAATGACGTTGGAGGCCGTGCCTCCGTGAATCGTGCCGACGGTGACGACAGCGGTCTCGATCGGGTTGACGTTGCGCGACACAACCGTCTGCAGGGTCATGACGATGTTGGCGGCAGCGACGATCGGGTCGACCGTCAGGTGCGGACGCGAGGCGTGGCCGCCACGCCCGGCGATCCTGATGGTGACGGTATCGCTCGCCGCCATCAGCGGCCCGGCGCGCATCAGGAACGAACCCGTCGGCGCGCCCGGGTGGTTGTGCAGCCCGAATATCGCATCGCAGGGAAAGCGCTCGAACAGGCCGTCGGCGATCATCGCCTGCGCCCCGCTTCCCTTGCCGGCTTCCTCGGCCGGCTGGAAGATGAGGTTCACCGTGCCGTTGAAATGCCGTGTGCGCGCCAGGTATTCGGCGGCGCCGAGCAGCATCGTGGTGTGGCCGTCATGACCGCAGGCGTGCATCTTGCCGCTGGCCTGGCTGGCATAAGGGAGATTGGTAGCTTCGGTGATCGGCAGGGCGTCCATGTCGGCACGGATGGCGATGCTGCGGCCGCTGCCCTGGCGCAGGCGACCGACGACGCCGAACCCGCCGACATTGCGCGTCACCTCATAGCCCCAGCTTTCGAGCCGTTCGGCAACGTATACAGCCGTTTCGCGCTCCTGGAATGAAAGCTCGGGATGCGCGTGCAGGTGCTGGCGGGCCGCTGCAAGCTCGGCGGCCTTGTCGGCGAAGTCGGAAATATCGGCGAACTGGTTGGAGGTCTTTGGCATGGAAGGTCCTTTGCCGGCCGAGCAGGTGCCGCGCCGGCTTTGCTTTTAGATGAAACGGCTCAAGAAAGCCCGCGTGCGCGGGTGCCTGGGTTTGGCGAGAACCTCGTCCGGAGGCCCGGCCTCGATCACATTACCGTCGTCCATGAACACCACCCGATCCGCCGCTTCGCGGGCGAAGCCGATCTCATGCGTGACCACGATCATGGTCAAGCCCTGCCTGGCGAGATCGCGCATGGTGGCGAGCACCTCGCCGACCAGCTCCGGATCGAGCGCCGAGGTCGGCTCGTCGAAGAGCATCAATTTCGGGCGGATGGCGAGCGCACGGGCGATGGCGACGCGCTGCTGCTGGCCGCCTGAAAGCTGGCGCGGATAGGCGTCGATCTTGTCGGCAAGACCGACACGGGTCAGCAGTTCGCGGGCGTAGCCGATCGCCTCCTTGCGGTTCTCCCGGTGAACGCCGACCGGAGCCTCAATGACGTTCTGCAGGGTCGTCATGTGCGGATAGAGATTGAACTGCTGGAACACCATGCCGATCTTGCGCCGCTGCGCGGCGATCGCGCGGTCGGAAAGCTTGTCGAGGCGGCCGTCGTGCAACCGGTAACCGATCTGCTCGCCGTCCACCTCGATCGACCCCTGGTCGATCGCCTCGAGATGATTGATGCATCGCAGGAAGGTCGACTTTCCGGAGCCGGACGGTCCGAGAATGACCACCACCTCGCCAGGCGCGACGTCCAGATCAATGCCCTTCAGCACCTCGAGCGGGCCGAAGGCCTTGTGAACGTTGCGCGCCCGGACCAGGGGCGTGTCATGCGCGCTCATTGGCGGCCTCCAGGGTGGCGGTCGCCGTCTTCTCACGGGCGCCGCGGTCGCCGCGGCTGTAGTGGCGTTCGATCGAGCCTTGCGCGACATTGAGGACCGAGGTGATCAGCAGGTACCACAGCACTGCAACCATCAGCAGCTGAATGATTTCGAAGGTGCGGTTGTAGATCGACTGCACCGAGTAGAGCAGGTCGGCCATGGCGATGACGCTGACAAGCGACGTTGCCTTGATCATGCTGATCAGCTGATTGCCGGTCGGCGGCACGATCGACCGCATCGCCTGCGGGATGATGATGCGCCGCAAGGCCCGCGCGCGGGTCATGCCGAAGGCTTCAGCCGTTTCGGCCTGTCCCTTGTCCACCGACAGCAGCCCGCCACGGATGATCTCGGCCATGTAGGCGGCCTCGTTCAGCGCCAGACCAAGAACGGCGGCGGTCAACGGCGTGATCAGGTCGTTGGTGTTCCAGCTGGCGAAGCCGATGGAAATGCGCGGAAACAGCGTCGAAAGGTTGTACCACAGGATCAATTGCACCAGCAGCGGCGTTCCCCGGAAGAACCAGATGAACAGGCCGGAGAGAAGGGATGCCAGCCTGTCGCTCGACATGCGCGCGATGGCGAGCAGCAGGCCGAGCACGATGCCCAGGATCATTGCCACGACCGTCAGGCCGAGCGTCACCGAAAGCCCCTGCATGACCGTCGGATCGAAGAAATACTGGGCGACCACCGGCCAGCCGAAATTCGGGTTGACTGCAACGATATAGGCGAAGCCGGCCGCCACGGCGACGGTGAACGCCCAGAGCGCCAGCCGGACGAGCGGAAACGGGCGGTGGGCTCGTTTGACGTCGCGCAGCGCGTCGTCGGGACGTCGCGGCAGCCCGGCCGCGTAGGCAGCGGTGGCATCGGTCATGGCAGCCTCTACTGGCCCTGGTTGATGCCTGGCGCGTCGATCATGTTCTTCTCGAGGCCCCACTTCTTCATGACCGCGGCGTAGGTGCCGTTCTTCATCAGGATCTTGAACGCGTCGAGCAGCACGCCGCCCAGCGGCGAGCCCTTCTTGACGACGGCGCCTTGATAGATGTCCTTGAAGCCGTTGGCCTGGCCGACCCCGGCGAGTTCCAGCTGGCCCTTCGCCTGCTCGACGAAATAGGTCAGCGGCGCCTGCGAGGAGAAGAATGCGTCGGAGCGTTTCGACCGGACGGCCAGTATCGAGCTCGGCTGGTCGGTGAAGGATTGCACCTCGACGGCCGGCTTGTCGCCCTCGGTGCATTTCTGCGCCTGCTGCTTGATGACCTTTTCGGCCGAGCCACCCGACATGACGGCGATGCGCTTGCCGCACGCGGTGTCGAGCGAGGTGATGCCTTGCGGGTTGCCCTTCTCGACGGCGCAGACGACGTATTCGCGCACCCAATCGATGAAGTCGTTGGACTTCTGGCGATCGGGATAGTCGCCGACAGGACCCATCGCGAACTGATAACGGCCGGCATTGATGCCGCTCAGCAAAGCCGGCAGGCCGGCGACCGAGGCATGATCGATCTTGACGCCGAGCAGCTGGCCGATGGCATCGGAAATGTCCCTGGTCGCCCCCGACAGTTCGGTGCCGGTGACGATCTCATAGGGCGGGAACGAGCCGTTGTTGACGGCTGTGATCTTTCCCGCCGTGCGGATCTCTTCCGGCAGCCGGGCCCGCAAATCCTCGTTCACCGATTGCTTCTGGATATCCTGGGCAAAGCTGGCCTGCGCCAGCATGGTGACGAGTGAGGCGAATATGAAGCTGATTGTCCTCATGGCATTCTCCTTCGTGTTCTTCGTTGTGCGTTGTCAGGCTGCGGTGGCCCGCGATCTGGCCTCGAAAGGAAACAAGGCTTCGGCGGAAATCGGTTCCGCCAGAATGCCCTGGGCATGGAGCTCGGTGACGAAATCCTCGATCATGCGCCGGTTGGCCGGCAGGCCGCTGGCGTTCCAGGAGGCAGGCAGGTCGCGCCCCGCATGAAGCAGCTCCTCGAGGATCCAGGGCGAGGTATCGGCATATTTTCGGCGCTTTGCCGTCCAGACGCGCTGGCTTTCGTCGATCAGCCTGGCGAGTTCCTGCGGCAGCCAGGGGTGCTCCCTGACCAGGGCGGCCTTGACGGCGACCAGATGCATGCCCGGGATATAGCCGACGTCGGCGAAATAGGCGCGTTCGGCCGCGCGAAAATCGCGCAGCACTTGCCGGAAGCCGGAAGCCGGGCCGAAAAAGCCGTCCGGCATGAAGGGCGTGAAAACGGCGTCGAGCTCGCCTTGCGACAGCAGCTCCATCATCGGGCGCTCGCCTGGTGCTGCTTCGATGCGCCCCGGCCTGCCGAATCCGTCGAGGCGGTCGGCGATCGGGTGCCCCGATGTCAGCCTGCCGGCGAACCAATAGGCATCCTCGACGCCGACGCCTTCCCGGCGAAGCGCCGCGCGCGTCCATGTGTTACCGGAATCGCGCCAGCCGGTCACGCCGATGCGTTTGCCGGCAAGGTCGGAAAGCCGTTCCAGCGGGCTGGCCTCGACCGTTATGATGCAGCGATGGCGAAAGCCGCGCATGATGAAGCACGGTAATCCAACCACCGTATCGACGCCCGAAGCCATGGCCGACACATAACGGCTGAATGAGACCTCCGCCGCATCGTAGTTCGGATCGGTACCGAGGTCCGGAATGAGCGTGGCGACGCGATCAACCTTCACCGACAAGCGGCTCGAAGTGACGTCACCCAGCACCAAAGGGGTGAGATAGTCCCAATCGCGGGTGGCTATAGTGATGGAGACGGGCATCGGCATGAACTTCAAGACTATGTTTGACCGGCGATTGGTAAATGTTTATTTTTGGCCGATCAAATGTTATTATGTTATTGAACATTAGCTTTAACGGTTGCGGGTGCCGATGGATTTCGATGCAGGATGGTTCGCCGAGCGCCTTGGCGACCGCACGATGCGCGGCATCGCACGCGAGACCAGTGCGCTGATCAGAAGCGGCGCGCTGCCTGTCGGCGCAAAGCTTCCGCCGGTGCGCGATCTGGCCTATATGCTTGGCGTCAGCCCGGCGACGGTCTCGCAGGCGTGGAGCGAGTTGCGGCGCTACAAGATCATCGGCGGCCGCGGACGCAACGGCACCTGGATCATGGGCAACCGCTTTGCCGCCCGGCCCGAGCGCCACATGAGCGGCGGCAATTACGGACAGGATGTTCTGAACCTGGCGATCGCGGAGCCCGATGTGAGGCTCTTGCCGCCGCTCGACATCGCGCTGGCGCATGGTGCGCGCGCCGAAAAGCTCAACAGCTACGAGCGGGTGCGCATCCTGCCCGAGCTGGAGGCGGCAGTGCGCCCGTCATGGCCGTACGATCCCGGCGCGTTCCTGGCCACCAATGGCGGTTACAACGCCATCTACACCTTGCTGCATGGGCTGGTCCCGCCGGGAGCGCCGGTGGCCATCGAGAACCCGACGGCGCTTCGCCTGCTCGACATCCTCGAGGATCTCGATGTGCCGATCATCCCGGTAGACTGCGACAGCGACGGTCCCTTGCCGGATGCACTTGCCAACGCTCTGCGGCAGCGGCCCGTCGCGTTCCTGTTCCAGCCGGGCGTCCATTCGGTTACCGGCGCCTGCATGTCGTCGGCGCGGCTGGAAGTCATCGGCGACCTGCTCGCCGGCACCGACGTGCTGATTGTCGAAGATGACGGCGTCGGCGATATTGCCTCGGCGCCGCGCATTTCGCTTGGCCGGCGTTTTCCCGATCGCGTCGTCCACATCCTGTCCTATTCCAAGACCCACGGCCCGGATTTGCGGCTCGCCGTGCTGTCCGGATCGGCGACGATCGTCGAGCAGATCCAGTCCTACCGCAGCTTCAGCTCGGGATGGACCAGCCGCATCCTGCAGGCGGCCACCGCCTGGCTGCTGCAAGACCCGGCCACGGCCGCCCTGGTGGAGCAGGCGAAGGAGGTATACCGCGGCCGTCGCGAACGGCTGGCCGGCGAACTGGCCAAACGCAATGTCGATATCGACGCCGGACACGGTCTCAGCGTCCTCATTCCGGTTGCTTCGGAACCTTACGCGATGGTCACGCTGGCCGCCCACGGCATCGCGGTCCATGCCGGGGCGAAGTTTTCGACCGGAAAGACCAACGCCGTGCGCGTCGCGACCAGCATCTTGAGTGAGGAGCACCTCGAGCACGTCGCGGATTCCCTGGCGCTGGCAGCCGACCCGGCACGGGAAATTGTCTGAGGCAAGTCAATCGCCGTTCGGACTGCCTACTCCGCCGCGACGCCCTTCACCTCGAGATAGCTCTCCATTGAATCGTCCATCGCCTGCAGCCAGGGCGTATGGTGCAGCGGCGCCATCGTGCCGGTCATCAGCGAGCGGTAGGCATGGTCGCGGAAGCCCATAATGTCTTGCGCCTTGTGGTGCTCCCACTCCATGAAGGTCTGATTGACAGCCTCGACATCGAAGCCGGGATAGTCGGTCTGCTCCATCAGCTCCCTGGTGTAGTCGCCCTGGAACCAGATCATCTGCTCGGCGTCTTCAAGCGTTTCCTCGCGTGCCCGCCATTTCCGGCCGTGCTCGGCCATGGCTTCGGCCGAGGGCAGATTGATGCGGCCCATGATGACGTCGCGGGCGAACCAGGCCTGCGCGTCGAACATGTTGAAGGTGTAGAACTGGTCCTGCATGCCGATATAGGACAGCTTCGGGTTTTTCTCCCAGACGACGCCCTCGTAGAGCCCGTCCGGCCACATGCGGTTGGCGGTCTTCAGCTTCAAATCCTCGGTGAGGAACGGGAAGGAATGGAGGTAGCCGGTGCACAGGATGATGGCGTCGACGTCTTTGGTGCTGCCGTCCTTGAAATGCGCCGTCTTGCCGACGACCTTCTGCAGAAGCGGCACTTCCTTCCAGTTCTCCGGCCATTTGAAGCCCATCGGCTTCGAGCGGTAGCTGGAGGTGATCGATCTGGCGCCGTATTTGTAGCATTGCGAGCCGATGTCCTCGGCTGAATAGGAGCGGCCGATTATCAAAATGTCCTTGCCCTTGAATTCCATGGCGTCGCGGAAATCGTGGCTGTGCAGGATACGGCCGTTGAAGGTCGAAAAGCCCTCGAAATAGGGAACGTTGGGCACGGAGAAATGGCCCGAGGCGACGACGACATGGTCGAACTCTTCCGAGTAGGTGACGTCGCTGGTGCGGTCATGCGCGGTGACGGTGAATTTTTTTGTCGTTTCGGAGAAGGTGACCATGCGCACCGGGCTGTTGAAGCGCACCCATTGGCGCACGCCGGATTTTTCGACGCGGCCCTTGATGTAGTCCCACAGCACGGCGCGCGGCGGATAGGAGCCGATCGGCCGGCCGAAATGCTCCTCGAAGGTGTAGTCGGCGAATTCGAGGCATTCCTTCGGGCCGTTCGACCAGAGGTAACGGTACATCGAGCCGTGCACTGGGTCGCCATGCTCGTCGAGGCCGGTGCGCCAGGTGTAGTTCCACAGGCCGCCCCAGTCGGACTGCTTTTCGAAGCAGACGATTTCGGGAATGTCGGCGCCCTTGTCGGCGGCCGACTTGAAGGCCCTGAGCTGGGCCATGCCGGACGGCCCGGCTCCGATGACGGCAACACGATCTTTCATTGCGGGCCTCCCGATCTCATTTCCCTAACGAAACAAATTTCACTGACAGGACAGTAATTGCCCCTTCGATGCTGTCAACAGGGCTTGTCGCGAAACCGCGTTTCGCCCAGCTGGATTTCCAAGCGACGCAGTAGCTCGGGCGAAATCCAGACATTGCGCAATTCGACACGGGTGGCTTGCCGTGGCAGTTGCGCTTCTGTATCGGCACCGAATATGTTCACCGTGAGTGAAATGAATCGGCAAGGTCCGGGGTGGCAACATGGCGAAAAAAGCATCCAGTCTAAAGCCCGCTGCGGCCGTCGTCGCCGCCAAGGCCAAGCCGTCGGTCGCTGCAGTCGATCCGCGCAAGATACGCGCGCCGCTCACCCAGAACCCGCACGCCATTCGCGACACCCGCGAAAAAGTCCTGGAGGTCGCGATCGGCCGCGAGGTGCGGGCCTTCCGCAAGAAGCTCGGCATCACCGTCGCCGATCTGGCTGCCGCCACCGACATTTCGCTTGGCATGCTGTCGAAGATCGAGAACGGCATCACCTCGCCATCGCTGACCACGTTGCAGGCGCTGTCGCGGGCGCTCGGCGTTCCCGTCACCGCCTTCTTCCGCCGCTTCGAGGAAGAGCGCAGTGCCGTCTTCGTCAAGGCCGGCGAAGGCCTCGACGTCGAACGCCGCGGCACGCGCGCCGGCCACCAGTACAATCTGCTCGGCCATATCGGCTCCAACACCAGCGGCGTCGTCGTCGAACCCTATCTGATCACGCTGACCGAGGATTCCGACGTGTTCCCGACCTTCCAGCATGAAGGCATGGAATTCCTCTATATGCTCGAGGGCGAGGTGGTTTACCGGCACGGCAGCAATCTCTACCCGATGAGGCCTGGCGACAGCCTGTTCTTCGACGCCGATGCGCCGCACGGACCGGAAGTGCTGAGCGTCCTGCCGATGCGGTATTTGTCGATCATCTGTTATCCGCAGAGCAGCGCGGGGTGAGCCGGAGATGAGGGCGCGCAAGCAATCCTGGATCGCTGCACTCCACGGCCACGGTAACGGCATGGATCCTAGGGTCTCCGCTACGTCCGTAGCGGAGACCCTAGGAT
>NZ_JAMYOL010000028.1:0-64982 GCF_040319815.1 Mesorhizobium sp. M0854 | reverse complement strand
CGAGTCCGAGCAACCCCGCAAGAAGCGGCGCAATCAGCAGCAGCAAACAGAATCCGCTCCGGCCGAGCAGATCGCTCCAGCCGAGACCGAGCAACCCCGCAAGAAGCGGCGCAATCGGCAGCAGATCGAAGCGGCCCCATCGGAACAACCGGCCGAGCAGGCAGCGCCGGCAAACGACAACCAGCCCAACGTCAACCCGCGCAAGAAGAAGCAAAAACAGAACCAGCAGATCGAGGCTGCCCCGGCAGAACAGGCTCCGACTGTCGAGCCCGGACAAAAGCCGGGCAAGCGCAAGAAGCCTGCTGAATTGACCGGACCCGCCACGGAGGCGGAAGGCCAGCCGGCGCCGACCAATAAGGAAGCGACCCCACAGGCCCAACCGGCTCCGATCGAGCAGCAGGCCGCTCCCGTCCAGGGCGAACAGCCCCAGGACAAGATCAAGAAACGTGGCAAGAGGCCTGTCGGCGAACAGCCGGTGACAGGAGAGCAACAGCCCTCGACCGGCGAACAGCCTTCGACTGGCCAGGCCGCGCCGGTCCAGGGGGAAAATCCGGTCCAGGGTGAAGCCCAGGCCAATCCGAACGAGGCACCTGTTCTGGACAGCCAGAAGGATGTCTTGCGCAAGCGCAAGGGTGGCAAGGAGCGCGGCCAAAATGCCGGTAAGCAGCAGGGCAACCAGCCCGCCCAGCAGGGCGAGAACCAGGTGGAAGCCCCGAAGCCGGCTCCGGTCGATCAGGGGCCGCCACCCACCGACGACCGGGCAGCCCAGCGGGAGATCAAGCCTGAAAAGATCGTTCCGGTGACCGAGGAAAAAGGCAAGCGCGTCGAGCGTGCGCCGGACGTCGAGGATGTTCGTCGTCGTCCGCGCCCCCAGGGTGCCAACGTCGTCAGGGAATTCGGCGACCGCGTTATCCTGCAGTTCAACAACCAGACGTTCGTCGAAAGCAGTGATGCACCGCGCATGCACCGCGGCGCCAGGAATGTCTATTACGAGGACCTGTCGGGCGATCGCACCCGGGAAATCGTTGAGCGTGACAATGGTGTCCGGATCGTCACCATCCGCAACCGCTACGGCGACGTCATCCAGCGTTCACGCTTCGCGCCCGACGGCCGCGAATATGTGCTGAGCTATGTCGACGAGCGGAACTATGACGACGATGCAGACTGGCACGACCCGGGCGACGACCTGCCGCCGATGCGCCTTACCATCCCGCAAGAGGAATACATTCTGGATTCCGAAGAGGTCGAGGATCCGGACGACTACTACACCTTCCTCGAACGGCCGCCGGTCGAGAGGGTCCAGCGCCTCTATTCGATCGACGAGGTCAAGCGCTCGGCCCGCGTGCGCGACATCGCCCGCCGCATCGACCTCGACACGCTCAACTTCGAATTCGGTTCGGCCTCGATTTCCGACACCGAGGTCCAGAAGCTGGAGGGTGTTGCCAACGCCATGGACAAGCTGCTGAAGAAAAACCCGGCCGAGAGCTTCCTGATCGAGGGCCATACCGACGCTGTCGGCACACCGGAAGCGAACCTTGCTCTGTCCGACCGCCGCGCCGAGGCGGTCGCCGAAGCCTTGACCAACGCCTTCGGCATCCCGCCGGAGAACCTGACGACGCAGGGCTATGGCGAGGAGTATCTCAAGGTCAACACGTCGGGACCCAACCGCGAGAACCGCCGCGTCGCCATCCGCCGGATTACCCCCCTGGTAGCGCCTGTGGCCAGCGCCCAATAAACCGCAATGTGAACCGCGCGATTTGATCAACCATTGAATCGCGCGGTCATCAATCTTGAAACGCGCGGTTACCCATCCCAGATTCTGGAAAGGGCGTTCCCTGCCCTGTCCCGACTCCAGCGGGACACACGAGCCCCGCCGGTTCCCCTCCCCGGCGGGGTTTCGTTTTTTTGAAACCTTGCAAACCGCCGCAGCCTGCCCGAAATACGGCACTCCGACAACGGAGCCCGAATCGCCGCATGAAGCGCCTCGAACTCGCCATCGAATCGATCATTCTCGCCTCGCGCTGGCTGCTGGTCGCCTTCTATCTCGGACTGGGTGCGGCACTTGCCATCTATGCCGTGTCCTTCGGCAACAAGCTGTTCGAGTTCGTCTCCGTTGCCTTCACGCTCGATGACACCGACACCATCCTGAAAATACTCGGCCTCATCGATGCCGCGCTGGTCGCCTCACTGGTGGTGATGGTGATCATCTCGGGTTACGAAAACTTCGTCAGCCGCTTCGATGAAAATGACGGCAAGGTGCATTGGCTGGGCACGATCGATGTCGGCTCGCTGAAGGTCAAGGTCGCCTCGACAATCGTAGCGATCTCCTCGATCCACCTCTTGCAGGTGTTCCTGAACTCGGTCTCCTACACGACCGACCAGCTGATGTGGCTGACCATCATTCATCTGGCCTTCGTTCTGTCGGCACTGATGCTTGCCTATATCGACCGGCTGATGGGTCTTGGCAAAGCCAAGAAAGCCGAAGACTGAGCACACGTCTGTGCCGGTCTTTAAGAGATATGCCTGTCAGCTAGATACTTTCCGTCAGTAGATACCTTTGATTTTGGTATCCGTCCGGCCGAACACCTCGTCCGGCACAAAAAAGTCGCCGGCGAGCGGGCCTGTCGCACCCGGCGCATAGGCCGAGAAATCGCTGACGCCCTCAGCGCGCAGCACTTCTTCGTCAATGTAGAAATTGCCGGTCGCCTCACGCGACGGCCTGACCAGGATGGCGTATGCCGCATCGGCCATGATGTCGGGCGAAC
Source organism: Mesorhizobium sp. M0854 (assembly GCF_040319815.1). NCBI lineage: Bacteria > Pseudomonadati > Pseudomonadota > Alphaproteobacteria > Hyphomicrobiales > Phyllobacteriaceae > Mesorhizobium > Mesorhizobium sp. M0854. The sequence goes on along the minus strand of NZ_JAMYOL010000028.1, from coordinate 62,217 downwards.
GGCTCATCGCCGCCACCGTCGCCCCGCCCAGGAGGTTACGCACCGCCGCCGTGTCGATGGTCGAGATCGGCCATAGCGAATTGACCGCAATGCCGTCCCTGGCGAACTCGGCGCTCATGCCCAGCGTGCACATCGACATGCCGAACTTTGCCATCGTGTAGGCGACATGGTTCTTGAACCACTTGGCCTTCATGTCGAGCGGCGGCGCCAGATTCAAGATGTGAGGATTTTCCGCCAACCTCAAGTGCGGAATGCACATTTTGGAGACGAGAAAAGTGCCGCGCGTGTTGATCTGGTGCATCAGATCGTAGCGCTTCATATCGGTCTCCAACGTGCCGGTGAGCTGGATGGCACTGGCGTTGTTGACGCAGATATCGACGCCGCCGAACCGCTCCACGGTCTTGGCGACCGCCTCGGCGACCTGTTCTTCATCCCGAATGTCGCACAGCGCCGGCAGCGCCTTGCCGCCGGCCTGCTCGATCTCGTGCGCCGCCGTGTAGATCGTCCCGGGCAGCTTCGGATGCGGCTCGGCGGTCTTGGCCGCGATCGTCACATTGGCGCCATCGCGCGCGGCGCGCAGCGCAATCGCCAGCCCGATGCCGCGCGACCCGCCGGAGATAAAAAGCGTCTTTCCCTTGAGCGACATCCTTGCGCCTTCCTGCAACATGAAAGACACGATCCTTGCGCGGCTGAGAACCGCCGCGCAAGGCCCAACACACCGCATGCGGGTTACGCTGCGTCGGCCTTGAGACAATCTGAACTAGACCAGCACCAGGCCCTGCCGCATGGCGATGGCAATCGCGTCGGTGCGGTTGGCGGCACCGAGCTTCGTCAGGATCGCAGCGACGTGGAACTTCGCCGTATGCACGGAGATGTTCAGCCGTCGCGCGATGACCTTGTTGGGCGCGCCCTCGGCCAGCAGCGCCAGCACCTCGCCTTCCCGCGGCGAAAGCGTCGGCCGGACGATATGCTCGTCAGTCGGTTCCTCTTCGAACCGGTCGCTGCCATGGAAGGTCAAATCGTGATGCAGATCGGATAGAGCATGACTGTCACGCGAAATCCGGTAGCCCGCAGCCGCGAGCCGCGCGGCGGCGGCGATCAGCAACTCGTCCGCTTGCACGGGCAGCACGGCAAACACTGTATCGGCCGGCCGTTCGCGGGCCGCTCGCGACGATAGCAGCACGCGAGGCATAGCCGCGTCGACGAGCCCGCCTTGTAGCCCATGATCATCGACGATGGCGACATCCGCCGCCTCACGCCCGTCGACTTCGCCGGCCAGAACCGGCCGCAGATCATCGGTCGCGGCGAGAATGGCGGACAGACTTCGCGTGCGCTCGGCGTCACCGAGCGCGATCAGCACCGTCAGCCGTCTGCCAGCGACCTCACCGCTTACCATCTATCCCTCAGCTCAGTGGCTTTTCACCGATGGTCAGGGAAACCTCACGATTCTCGCCGCCGCGCACCACGCCGAGTGTCACCAAGGCACCGGCGCTGTCCGGCCCGAGCTTGCGGATCAGCTCGCGCGGGCCATGCACCGTCTCTGCGTTCCACGACACGATGATGTCGCCGAGACTGAGACCGGCTGATTTCGCCGGCCCGTTATCGTCGAGACTCATCACCATGGCGCCCTGTGTATCACCATTGCGGACCGGATGCAGGCCGGCGCCAAGATAGCCGCGCGCCACATGACCCTTCTCGCGCAGCGTCGTGACTGCCCGCTCGATCGTTTCGTAAGGCATGACCAGCGCCCGCCGGCGTGGCCCGAACAGCAGCATGCCGATCAGTCCGCCCTTGGCGTCGAGCACAGGGCCACCCTCGAAACGGCCGCCGGCATTGACGGCAAGGTTGATGCGCCGGTCGATCGTGCCACCGCGCATTGAACGCCAGGCCGGGCCGACCTCGCCGACCGTGCCGAAGGTAGCGAGCGAGGTGCCGTCGCTATTGCCCGCCACGACCACCAGGTTCCCCGGCCGCACCGCATCCGCCTTTACCAGTGACGGGGCGGCCGGCGCGCCGGCCGGTTTCAAAACGGCCGTGCCGGTGGACGGGTCGCGGCCGACCAGTTCCGCCTTGACGGCTTCGCCCGAAGAAAACGTCAGCTCGATCTCCTCGCCGGCCTCGACCGCCTCCTCGGCAGTGACGAAATAGCCGTCCCGCCAGTGGAAAGCAGTTGACGTCCGGTGGTGCGTCGCGAAGCTGGCCGTCGCTGGTGCCGCGGCTGCCGCGATGTCGGCAATGGCGTCGGAAAACGTGCTCAGATTGAAATCGCTCATGATTTGTCTCCTGGGTTCTTCGTGACCCAGATATCGCCCGGCAGGGCGTTGGCGGATACTCGCCTGACGGCTAGTTGGGCATTTGACTGGCCATCTGGTCAGGTCGCGGCCGGTCCGGCCGCTCCGCACATATAGGCATTGTTCATCTTGTTCCAAACGGAGCCTTCGGATGGCCCTGCCCGCCCAGCAATTGCAATATGACGATGCCCTTCTCGATGCCTATTCGGCGACGGTCGCCGATGCCGTCGACCGCATCGGGCCCGCTGTCTGCCGCATCGAGCGCATCGGTGGCCCCGGCGGCCATGGCTCCGGCTTCGTCATCGCGCAGGACGGGCTGGTCGTCACCAACTTCCACGTCGTCGGCGATGCGCGCAGCGTACGCGTGTCAATGCCGGACGGCGCCTCCAGGGAAGGCCGCGTGCTCGGCCGCGATCCCGACACCGACATTGCGCTGGTGCGCGCCGACGGCAACTTTGCGGACGTCGCGCCGCTTGGCGATTCCAAGCGATTGAGGCGCGGCCAGATTGCTATTGCTATCGGCAATCCGCTCGGCTTCGAATGGACCGTCACCGCTGGCGTCGTCTCGGCACTCGGCCGCTCGATGCGTGCCTCCACCGGCCGGCTGATCGACGACGTCATCCAGACCGACGCCGCGCTCAACCCCGGCAATTCTGGCGGACCGCTGGTGTCCTCGGCTGGCGAGGTGATCGGCGTTAACACCGCGATGATCCACGGCGCGCAAGGCATCGCCTTCGCGGTTGCCTCCAACACCGCCAATTTCGTCATCTCGGAAATCATCCGCTTCGGCCGTGTGCGCCGTGCCTTCATCGGCGTTTCCGCCGACACCACCAACCTGCCGCGCCGCGCAGCCCTTTTGTCGCAAGTATCGAGCAGCACGGCGGTGCGCCTGCGCACCGTCGAAAAGAACAGCCCGGCGGCCAAAGCCGGCCTCAGGGAAGGCGACATTATTGCCGCCATCGACCGCCGCCCGGTCACCGGCGTCGACGATCTGGTGCGCATGCTCGACGCCGAGCGAATCGGCCGCGAGACACTGTGCACGGTGGTGCGCCGCTCCGGCATTACTCAGGTCACCGTGATGCCGTTGGCGCGTGCGAGTTAGCGCGCCGCAGCACCCTGCGCATATTGCGCCATAAATTCTGGGCTCGGCGGGATCGGCCTGATCACGTCGATCAGCACGCCGTTGGGATCCCTGGTGATGAAATGGCGCTGGCCGAAGGGTTCGTCGCGCAGCGTTCGCAGGATCGGCAGGCCAGCGGCGGTGATCCGCTCATAGATGGCATCCGGATCCCTGACCTCGAAATTGATCAGCAGGCCAGATGTGCGGCCCCGCCCTTCCTCCGGGATCGTCTCATGATCGCCCTGGACGATGCCGAGGTTGACGCGGCGATCTTCGGCTGAGCGCAGATGCACGTACCAGTAGGCCTCAAACAGCGGCTTGAAGCCGAAATGCGCAACATAAAAGGCTGCCGTGCCGGCAACGTCGCTCGTCATCAGCACCGGATAATAGCTCGTCGTCCTCATCTTTCCTTCTCCCGGCAAATAACATACAGTCTGCATGTAAATGGCAATAACATACAGGCTGCATGTATGCAACAAGGATCCGCTCGTCGCTCCAACCGTGATCGCACCGAGGCGACACGCGCTGAGCTCATCGCCGCGGCTCGCAAACTGTTCACCGAAAAGTCCTATGCCGAGACCGGCACACCCGAGATCGTCGCCGCTGCCGGCGTCACGCGCGGCGCGCTCTATCATCACTTTGCCGACAAGCAGGCGTTGTTTGCCGCTGTGGTCGAACAGGAGGCGCAAGCCGTCTCGGAAGAGATCGAACGCGCGTCGCCGCCTTCGCTATTTGCCCGCGATGCGCTGATTGCCGGCTCGGATGCCTATCTGGCTGCCATGCGTGCGCCCGGCCGCACGCGGCTCTTGCTGCTTGACGGCCCGGCCGTGCTCGGCCGCGCCGCCATGGATGCGATCGACAATCGCCATGGCAACCGTTCGCTGCGCGACGGCCTTGTTGCCGCGATGCGCTCGCACTCCATGACGAGACTGCCTGTGGACGCACTGACCGCTTTGCTCGCAGCCGCCTTCGACCGCGCAGCGCTCGCAATCGAAACTGGAGCATCGATCGAGGACTATCGCGCCGTTCTCATGGCGCTGATCGACGGCCTGTCTCCGGCTCCTCCTCAGGTATCTCACCCGGTTCGAACTCGTTGAAACAGCCTAGCTGGCGCTTGAACTGGTCGATCAGCCAGGCGGCCGCCGGTTTCGGGCTGCGATCGGCGCGGTGCATGGCATAGAGCGGCGAGCGGACTTCGCTGTAAGGCTCGAGATCGAGTTCGACGAGCCGGCCGGTCGCCAGATCATCGGCGATGAGCCATCGCGGCAGCCCGCCCCAGCCCAGCCCCTCGCGCATCAGCACGTGCTTGGTGCGCACATCCGTCAGCCGCCAGGTGCGGTAGGCGAAGACGCCATAGTCACGCCCGCGCGTACGCTCGGACTGGTCCGAGACGACCAGTTGGATGTGTTCGCGGACATCCTCTAGCGCCACTGGTCTCGGCAGCAGCGCCAGAGGGTGATCAGGCGCTGCGGCTGGCACCAGGGAGAAGAAGCCGATGCGAAGCAGATTCACGTCCGTCTCACCCAGAAGCCCCCCGATGCCGAGATCGGCCTGTCCGCCGACAACATGATCGAGGATAAGGCCAAGCGAGCCAATATGCAGACGCAGCGTCACGGCCGGGAACTGCGCCTCGAATGCCTTTAGCACCCGAACCAGCACCGGCGACGGTAGCGTCACGTCGACCGACAGCGTAACTTCCGCCTCCAATCCCTGCCGGTATCCGTCGACACGCGAGCGGATGCGTTGCAGCACGCCGACCATTCGCCGCGCATCTTCCAGCGTCGCCTTGCCGACATCGGTCAGTTGCGGTTCACGCGTGCCCTCGCGCTCGAACAGCTTCAGCCCAAGCTGCGCTTCGAGGTTGGCGATGGCGTAGCTGATCACCGATTGCGCGCGATTCAATTTGCGCCCGGCGGCCGAGAAGCTGCCGGTCTCGGCCACCGCAACCAGGATCTGCAGTTGGTCAAGCGTCGGGTTCGGTTGCATCGTTCAATCCACATTTTAGATGGATAATATACAAAATATACCAGTTTTTCAAATGGGTCTGCGCACACATATCTGCCGGGAGATTTTGATCCAACCCTGGAGACCCCATTATGTCCATCCTTCTTGTCACATCGAGCCCGCGCGGCGCTGCCTCACACTCGACCCGTATTGCTACTGAATTCGCCGAAAAGCTTGTTGCCGCCGATCCGTCGAACACGCTTGTCGTGCGCGACCTCGTCGCCAATCCGTTGCCGCACATCGATGCCGATTATGCGACCGGCATCTACACGCCGGCCGAAGCGCGCACCTCGCGCCAGGCTGAAGTCGTTGGCGTTTCCGATGTTGTTCTGGATGAACTGTTCGCCGCCGATACGGTGATTCTCGCCACCGGCTTCATCAACTTCAACATCTCTTCGACGCTGAAGTCCTGGGTCGATCACATTGCCCGTTCCGGCAAGAGCTTTGCCTATGGCGAGAACGGCCCCAAGGGCCTCGTCACCGGCAAGAAGGTCTACATCGTGCTGGCTTCGGGCGGCATCTATTCCGAAGGTGCGGCCGTGCAGTTCGATCACGCCATTCCCTACCTGCGCAGCGTGCTTGGCTTCCTCGGCATGACCGATCTCGAGGTCATCCGCATCGAAGGAGTCGGCATGGGCGCCGATGCGGTGGCAGCAGCGCTGGCCAAGGCCTCGACCAAGGTCGACGCCATTGTAGCCGCGACCGGCAATGCCGAGCGCGTCGCCACCGCGGCGTAAAGCGTCAGCATCGTCTGAATTGTACAAGGGCAGGCGCCCGGCGCCTGCCCTTGTTATCGTTGGCGACAACCTATTGTGGTGGGTCACACAACCGCCATTGGTTATTCCGCTTGTCTGCGCTATCGGTCGCGGATGTTCCTTTCCGTTGCCACAACGCACCGTCCGGCCACCGATCTCGGTTTCTTGCTGCACAAGCATCCGGATCGCCTGCACGAGACCGACCTGTCTTTCGGCAAGGCGTGGCTGTTCTATCCCGAGGCAACCGAAGAGCGTTGCGAGGCTGCACTCCTGCTCGATGTCGATCCTGTGGGACTGGTGCGGGGCAAGGGCCAGGCAGAAGGCCTGCTCGACCAATATGTGAACGACCGGCCTTACGCAGCATCATCCTTCCTGTCGGTAGCGCTGAACAAAATGCTGCGGACGGCGATGACCGGTATATCGAAGGAGCGCCAGGAACTGGCCGACAGCGAACTGCCGCTGGAAGCCGTGGTTACGCCACTGCCAACGCGCGGCGGTGAGGTTCTGGTTCGAAGTTTGTTCGAACCCTTGGGCTGGACAGTCGATCTGACGCCAATCGAAGGAATCGGGGGTGCTGCGGGCGAGCCCCGATACGGCCATCTGAAGCTGACCGGCACGGGCCGGCTCAGCGCCTTGTTGAACCACCTCTATGTGCTGATCCCGGTGATGGACGATGCCAAGCATTACTGGGTCGGCGAAGCAGAGATCGACAAGCTGCTGTCCAAAGGCGAAGGCTGGCTGGAAAACCATCCGGCCAAAGACCTGATCGTGCGCCGCTATCTGGGCAATCGCCGGGCTTTGGCCCGCATCGCCCTGGAGCGGCTGGCTCCCGAGACGGCTGGCGAGGCACAACCTGCCGAGCCGCGCGTTACGCCCGAGGAAGCGCTGGAGACGCCTATCCGGCTCAACGATCTGCGCATGGACGCAGTTGTCCACGCCATTCGGGCGACGCGAGGAACCACGGTTGCGGACCTGGGATGCGGTGAAGGCAAGCTGCTCGACAGGCTGGTGCGCGAGCGATGGATTCACAAGCTGTTCGGTCTGGATCCGGCGGCACGCGAACTGGAATGGGCCGCAAAGCGTCTCAAGCTGAACGAATTAGGCGGGCCGCCCGAGGGCCGGGTCACGCTGCTGCATGGATCGCTGACCTACCGCGACAGCCGTTGGGCCGCAGCCGACGTCGCCGTTCTGGTCGAGGTCATCGAGCATCTCGACGAGGACAGGCTGCCCCTGGTCGAACGCATCGTTTTCGGTGAGACGGCGCCCAAATCCGTCATCGTGACCACTCCGAATGCGGACTACAACGCTCTGTTTCCAAGACTGGTCCCTGGCGCATTTCGCCATCCCGATCACCGTTTCGAATGGAGCCGGGCTCAGTTCCAAGCCTGGGCGGCCAAAATCGGCGAGATCTATGGCTATGCAGCCACCTTCAGCGGTATCGGAGCCGAGGACCCGACCCTCGGCGCCCCCACCCAGATGGCAGTGTTCACCCGATGAGAGAACCTGATAAGACCAACCTCACCATTCCTGACTTCGCCCTCGTCGTGCTGATCGGCTCGACCGGATCGGGCAAGTCGACTTTCGCCATCAAGCATTTCCTGACGACCGAGATTATCTCCTCGGACCAGTGCCGGGCGCTGATCTCCGACGACGAAACCGACCAGGACGTCTCTGCGGATGCCTTCGATCTGGTTCGCGAAATAGCCGGCAAGCGGCTCAAACACCGCAGGCTGGCCGTCATCGACGCCACCAATGTGCGAGCCGCCGATCGCAAGCCCTGGATTGAGCTGGCGCGCAAGTGGCACGCTTTGCCCGTCGCCGTGGTCCTCGATCCAGGCGTCGAGGTATGCGTCGCACGCAATGCGGTGCGAGCCGACCGGCAGTTCGGCGCCGGGGTCGCCCAGCGCATGACAACCGAGGTCCGCAAGGGTCTTGGCGGCCTCCAACGCGAGGGCTTCCGCCAAGTCTGGAAGCTTACCAGCGAGGCCAGCATCGACGCGGCCGAGGTGTCGCGACAGCCGCTGTGGACCGATAAGCGCGACGACCATGGCCCGTTCGATATCATTGGCGACATCCATGGCTGTTCGGATGAGCTTCATATCCTGCTCGCTCGACTGGGCTACAGCGTCGCCTGGTCTGAGCATCAGGGCGACCGAATGGTCACCGTGGTTCCACCAGAGGGCCGCAAGATCGTCTTTGTCGGCGACCTCGTCGATCGCGGCCCCAACTCGCCCGACGTGCTGCGCATTGCCATGAGCATGGTCGCGGCTGGAACGGCTTACTGTGTCCAGGGCAACCATGAACGCAAACTCAGCCGCTGGCTAGAAGGCCGCAAGGTCACTGTCGCTCACGGCCTCCAGCAGACTCTTGATCAGCTAAATGCACAGGACCGAGGCCTGCGCGAGGCGCTGCCGGCCTTTCTCGACGGCCTGCGCAGCCATGTCTGGCTCGATCGCGGAGGCCTCGCCGTCGCCCATGCCGGCCTCAAGGAAGGGATGATCGGACGCGGTTCCGGCGCTGTGCGCGAGTTCGCTCTGTACGGCGAGACCACAGGCGAGACCGACGAATTCGGGCTGCCCGTCCGTGCCGACTGGGCTGCGGCCTATCGTGGCAAGACGGCCATTATCTATGGACATACGCCCACGCTATCGGCCGAATGGGTCAACAACACCCTGTGCATCGACACCGGATGCGTATTCGGCGGCAAGCTGACGGCCTTGCGCTGGCCGGAACGCGAACTGGTCGAGGTGCCGGCAATCGAGACCTGGTCGGAGCCGATACGTCCGCTGGGCGGGTCCGGTCCCGGTAAATCGGCACAGGCCGACGCCGACGGCGTGCTCGATTATCAGGATGTCTCCGGTCGCCGTTGGATCGAGACCGGACTGAGGGGCCGGATTGTCGTGGCCGAGGAGAACGCGTCGGCAGCACTGGAGGTGATGAGCCGCTTCGCGCTCTCGCCGCAATGGCTGATCTATCTGCCGCCGACCATGTCGCCGTCCGAGACCAGCAGCCAGGACGGCTGGCTGGAACGTCCGAAGGATGCCTTCGCTTACTTCCGCGAGTGCGGCGTTGCGCAGATCGTGTGCGAGGAGAAGCACATGGGTTCGCGGGCAGTGATCGCGCTCTGCCGGAACGCGCAGGCGGCACGCAGCCGCTTCGGGGTCCCTGGCGACGAAACCGGCGCAATCTGGACCCGCACCGGACGCTCCTTTTTCAATGACAGTGCCATGACGGAGGACCTGCTCGCCCGTCTTCGCACCGAGGTCGACGCGGCGGATCTATGGAAGGAATTGAACAGCGACTGGCTGCTGCTGGACGCCGAGATAATGCCTTGGTCCGCCAAGGCCGGCAGTCTGATCGAAAGCCAGTATGCGCCTGTGGCGATATCCTCTGCCGCCGGTTTCAAGGCCAGCAACGAGGCGCTGGCCCGTGCGATGGCGCGCGGCGTCGATGCAGCCGGCCTGAACGCACTCCTTGAAGACCGGGCCGTCCGCGCAGCCAAATACGCCACCGCCTGGGCGCCCTACGTATGGCCAGTTTCGGGCGTCGAGGACCTTAAGGCCGCGCCTTTCCACCTGCTGGCCAGCGAGGGACGTGTTTGGTTTGACCAGGACCATGTCTGGCACATGTCGCTCGCGGACCGTCTGGCTGCCCGTGGCGGCGTGGTCACGCCGACTCGATGGCGTATGGTTGATCTGGCCGACGGCAGCGCGTGTGCCGAGGCCATCTCCTGGTGGGAAGCGCTGACTGGCTCGGGCGGCGAAGGCATGGTGGTCAAACCACGCGACTTCGTCAGCCGTGGCGAGAAGGGGCTCATCCAGCCGGCGCTGAAGGTCCGCGGCCCGGAATATTTGCGCATCATCTATGGTCCCGAATATGACGCGCCCGACAATCTCGTCCGCCTCCGAGAACGCGGCCTGGCCGGCAAGCGCAGCCTGGCGCTCCGGGAGTTCGCGCTTGGCCACGAAGCGCTAACGCGATTTGTCGCCAAGCAGCCGCTACGCCGGGTTCACGAGTGTGTCTTCGCCGTGCTGGCGTTGGAAAGCGAGCCAATCGACCCAAGGCTGTAGTAGCCGATCTATCCGAAGATCTTTTCGCCCTGCTCGTCGACCAGCTGGATGCCCTTTTTGATCGAGATGTCGACGGCATCATCAAGCCCGGCAAAGCGGTCGGCGCGGATGAATTTGTGCTCCTTCATCACGCCGTCGATCTCTTTCGAAACCACGCCGCAGGTCTGGTACTGGCCCTCCGCCTTGTAGGGCGTGGCGCTGATCAAAAATCCCTTGTGCTCGATCTGCTTTGCCGGCGCCGCTGTCTTTGGCTCGGCGGCTTCGTTGCCTCCGCCGAAAAGACGCTTCAGAAAAGACATGGGGTATCCTCCAACGGCAATCATCCTGCACCACATAGCGCGGTGCAGGATGATTTTCAGTACCGGTCCTTGGCTGGACCGGCAAGGGCCGCCTGCGGCTTGCCGTTAAAGATCAGTCGCGCGTGAGTGCTTCCAGGGCTTCCGCGGCAGCTTCCAATATGCTGATTGCCTCGGCCTGCTTTGCTTCAGGCGCATCGACGATCTCGCCGAGCGCGGCGCGCAGCCGGTGGCGCACGGCGCGAAACTCGTCGCGCTTTTCCGAGCGGCCGCGGCCGCGCCGGCCACCGTCGCCGTCATCGTTCCAGCCGAACCAGTCGCGCGCCTTGGCCATCTTGCGGCCGAAGCGCTCGAGATGTTCGAGCACGTGGTCGATCATCTCGCGATTTTCGTTGAGGTGCGCCTGCCCAGCCTCGGTGATTGAAAACACCTTCTTGTTGCCTTCCGCCGCAGAAACGGCGTAGCCGGCCTCCTCCAGGAAGGTCAGCGTCGGATAGACCACGCCGGGGCTCGGGCTGTAGACGCCGCTGGTGCGCTCCTCCAGCGCCTTGATGATGTCGTAGCCGTGCCGCGGCGCCTCGGCCAGCAGTGACAGCGTGATCAGCTTGAGATCGCCGTCGGCCAGCATGCGGCCGGCGCGGAACATGTCGCCCGGCCCGCCGCGTCCGCCGCCTCTCATGCCATGCCCGAACGGGCCAAAGCCGCCGCCACGTCCGCCGAACTTGCCGGCCATATGCATGAAGACGCGCTCGGCGCGTTCGCCGAAACGATGATGGCTGAAATGATTGTCTTTGTGCATTGTCTGCTCCTTGAGTTATGTCTTACGATATATCTCAACTAAGTGCCCGCCACGGCCGAGTCAAGATATATCTTACGATGTATCTGAAAATGGCACCAGCAGGATTGAGTTCGCCAGCGAGGGCAGCTAGACGGTGCATGAGGGCCGAAGGCCGCTCCGTAAGCGTCTGACGTGAAGCAACGCATCCACCCCGGTCGTTCCGGGCAGTTACGCCGACAATACCGGCGAATGGGTGCAAGGCGACGAACCGGATGCTTCAGGGAAATCCAAATGACCATGAAAACCCCGCGCAGCAGGCTGCCTGTGCGCTATGCCGCCGTGCTCGACCCGCTGGTGCTGTCGTTGTTGACGACGTTCATCGTGTCGTTCATCTCGACACTGAAAAGCCTTGGCTTCCAGCCCGACATGTGGCCACTTGGCTGACGGCTTGAGGCCTGTCCTGGCTGGCCGACGCTGCTGCCAGTGCTGCCGGCGGTGCGCCGCATCGTTGGCTGGCTTTGCGAGCCCGTGGCTCGATAGCAGGGCACGCGAAAGGCCCGGAAACAATCTCCGGACGTTTCGGTGCGGAGCGAATAATACCCGTTACCAGCGGCCTTTGCGCCGGTTCCAGGCATAGAGCAGATCGGCAAAGCGATCATAGCCATAGCGCGTCAACGGCAGTGCGCCGGGATTGCCGAACAGCGTTGCGAGCCAGCCTTCGCCGGGCGTCGTGCGCCATACAGCAATGGCAACATCGGCGCCGACCAGCAATTTGCCGTCGGCGTCGATCGCATGCAGCCGGCGCCGGATGTCCTCCAGGCCGATGCCGTACCCGGCCAGCGCCGCCGGTTCGGCATTGATGTCGCGAAATTCGATCCGCCCGGCCTTGACCGCCTCGATCAGCCGCCGCTTCTGCCGGCTGATGCCGGCATCGCAGACCGGACAGCGCGTATTGTACCAGACTGTCAGCAGAGGCTTGGCCATGTTTCGAAACGGCACCAGAGGACACGCACGGATTATCCGAGAAATGCCGTTGCGCCGCAACGTGACACGATACCGGCGGAACGGCCGGCTTCGCTGATCCAGGTCGCCCAAAGGGTACGCAGCGGTTTTACGATAACGACATGCATAAAAAGAAGAGCTTAAAGCGCGTCGCAAGGGCCGTTCAGCGCGACGCGCTTCAGGCGCCGCGGCTCAGCCGAGCGAGGTGATGATCTCGCGATAGGCATCCTCGGGGAAAGCCTTGAGTGTCCGCGTCCTGACGTTTCCGCCCGTCGCCAGCATCAGCGAGAAACGAGCCAGGACAGCATCGTCGGGCGCTTCGAGCACGGCCACCATGTCGCAATCCCCCATAGTGAGATAAAATGCCTTGAAGGACCCGCCCATGTCTCCCAGCAGCTTCTTGGCGGCATCGAGCCGCTTCGGCGATTCGCGCACATTTTTGGCGCCTTGCTCGGTCCAGTTGATCAGCACGATGTAAGTTGTCATGGCACACCTCCCTCCGGTGCCACGGAGCACGGCGTCCAACCGCCGGGGCGGGCATCCGGGTTTGTCGCCCAGAGAATGCGTCCGTTGCGGAATTATCCTCCCACACCCGGTGCACCGCAAGAACAAACGGCCGGACGATAAAATTAAAAAGGCGCCGGATGGCGCCCTCTGACTCGTTCAGTCATTCTTGAGTGTCAGCTCCTAAGACGGTTCCGAGCATGCTCGAGCACGACGTCAGCTATCGACCGTCCTGATCAAGCCCTGCTCTGACAGATCGATTTTGTCCTTCAGAATGTATCTGTGGCCAAGGCCAACAGAATTTTCCGGAAGTCCCAGATAGGCGGCGAGTTCCTCATGGAGGTCGAGCGGAGCCATGTACTCTTTCGCTCCATCTATTCCCAATATCTGAAGCAAATCGTCAGGCGCGGCCTGCTTGCCGATCATAGCCAGCAAGGCGGGAGCGTCTTCCAGCCGAGGACGCATGTCCGCATCGTCAGGGTCACTCATCTCCATTCCCGGACAGGAATTGTAGCGCGATTGGAGAACACCGTGCTTTGCCGCCCAGAGGTTTAGCTGTTCCTCATCATAGACGGTAATCGCGATGCCGACGCAGGTCAGATCGAGGGTCAGGCTCTGAAGCAAGGATTCAATCCAGCGCGGGTCGAGCTGGTCTGTGTAACGGTCGGAGAAAGTGGTCCAACCATTCTGTTCGGTTGTGACGAAGGCGTCGATGGTCTTCGTCCTCAGCCAGTTGACCAACGCTTCTTGCGTTGGCCCCTTTATGCTGACGGTTCCGTAGGTCGCGCCCACCTAAAAATCCTCAGCTGTCGAGCAAGCTTCTGAGCTTGCGCGCCCGGCTCGGGTGCTTGAGCTTGCGCAGCGCCTTGGCTTCGATCTGGCGGATGCGCTCGCGGGTGACCGAGAATTGCTGGCCGACCTCTTCAAGCGTGTGGTCGGTGTTCATGCCGATGCCGAAGCGCATTCTGAGCACGCGCTCTTCGCGCGGCGTCAGTGAGGCCAGCACGCGCGTCGTCGTCTCGCGCAGATTGGCCTGGATCGCTGCGTCGATCGGCAGGATCGCCATCTTGTCCTCGATGAAGTCGCCCAGATGCGAATCCTCCTCGTCGCCGACCGGCGTTTCGAGCGAGATCGGCTCCTTGGCGATCTTCAGCACCTTGCGCACTTTTTCCAGCGGCATGGCGAGCTTTTCCGCCAGTTCGGCTCGCGGCCGGTCTCATGCAGCCGACTGCACCACGAGCCCGGTGAACCGTCGATGGCCATTGCCCTATCATGCAAATGTCAACCGCTTTCATCCGGCTGTCACTATCACGGACAAATCCCTGTGGAATTACAGTTATTGAACAACATCAATTCCCGCCGCAAAAAGTCCGTCCGCCGTGCCGCGCCCGGTCAACACGACCCGAGTGCCCTGATGAAGTGTATTACGAAAGTTGTCCGAGATACCGCATAGAGTGCCGGTCATCATCGGCATGCCCGCCAGACTGACTCTATTCGGACAGCGGTAAGACCAACCCGCCGTATCACTGACGGAAAATTCGAGTTGCGTATGCTTCCCCATCAGTGCCGCCAGCCAGAGCGGGTATGCAGTCAGGACAGTTGCACGGATAAAAACGCCGAAAATAAAAGGCAACACAATAACGCCAAAACCAGAAAGGATGAGGGTCTTGATGGACACCTGCGGGGCGTCGAAGTCCCTTGCAAACTTTCGGCAGTAAAGAACGAGAATTAAGCAGCCAGCAGGTATAGCAATCGATTTCGCGATCATATCGTGGTCGCTCACATAACGTTGCGACGGCACAAAAGAATGACCGAAGATCATTGCTCCAAATAGAGCCAATAGGTGAATGGTAAGACCGGCCAGGCTGAAAACGATGACCCGTGGGAGGAGGCGGCGCAATGACCGTCTCTCTGTTATCTCCCCCACGGAAGCCTAGCCTAACTGTCCAGGAAGCTGCGCAGCTTGCGCGACCGGCTCGGGTGCTTGAGCTTGCGCAGCGCCTTGGCTTCGATCTGGCGGATGCGCTCGCGGGTGACCGAGAACTGCTGGCCGACCTCTTCAAGCGTGTGGTCGGTGTTCATGCCGATGCCGAAGCGCATTCTGAGCACGCGCTCTTCGCGCGGCGTCAGCGAGGCCAATACGCGCGTCGTCGTCTCGCGCAGATTGGCCTGGATCGCCGCGTCGATCGGCAGGATCGCCATCTTGTCCTCGATGAAGTCGCCAAGATGCGAATCCTCCTCGTCGCCGACCGGCGTTTCGAGCGAGATCGGCTCCTTGGCGATCTTCAGCACCTTGCGCACTTTTTCCAGCGGCATGGCGAGCTTTTCCGCCAGTTCTTCTGGCGTCGGCTCGCGGCCGATCTCATGCAGCATCTGGCGCGAGGTGCGCACGATCTTGTTGATCGTTTCGATCATGTGCACCGGAATGCGGATGGTGCGCGCCTGGTCGGCGATCGAACGGGTGATCGCCTGCCGGATCCACCACGTCGCGTAGGTCGAGAACTTGTAGCCGCGGCGGTATTCGAATTTGTCGACCGCCTTCATCAGGCCGATATTGCCTTCCTGGATCAGGTCGAGGAACTGCAGGCCGCGATTGGTGTATTTCTTGGCGATGGAGATGACGAGGCGCAGATTGGCCTCCACCATTTCCTTCTTGGCGATCGCGGCTTCGCGCTCGCCCTTCTGCACCTGGTTGACGATCTTGCGGAATTCCTGGATCGAAATCGCCGTCTCGGTGGCGAGGTTCTGGATCTCGGCGCGCAGGTCGCGGATGGCGTCCTTCTCGTTCTTGGTGAATTCCTTCCAGCCGCGCGAAGTCAGATTGCCGATCGAGCGGGTCCAGTTCGGATCGAGCTCCGAGCCCTGATATTCCTTGAGGAATTCCTCGCGGCGCACGCCATAGCTTTCGGCCAGCCTGAGCAGCTTGCCTTCGTTCTGCACCAGGCGCTTGTTGATGTCGTAGAGCTGCTCGACCAGCGCCTCGATGCGCGCCGTGTTCAAGGACAGCGACTTCACCGCCTTGATCAGCTGGTCCTTCAATTCCTTCAGTCGGCGGTCCTGGCTGGGCGACAGCGTGCCCGCGGCAGCCAGCCGGTTCTCGACCTGCTGGTCCTGCAGCTTGCGCAGTTTCTTGTAGGTGTCGGCAATGACGTCGAGCGTCTCCATCACCTGCGGGCGCAGTTCCGCTTCCATGGCCGCCAGCGACAGGCTCGCCTCGTCGTCGTCTTCCTCGTCGTCGTCCACCAGGCCACGGGTGTCGCCGCCGACATTGGTGATGTCGTCCTCGTCCTCGCGCGAACGGCGCGACTTTTCCTCGGTCTTGGCTTCCTCGATACGCTCGACAACCGGCGCCTGCTTGGCCTCCGGCCCGGCATAGGTCGCCTCGAGGTCGATGATCTCGCGCAGCAGGATCTTCGATTCGTTGAGCTCGTCACGCCAGATGATGATGGCCTGGAAAGTCAGCGGGCTTTCACAGAGGCCCGCGATCATCGTCTCGCGGCCGGCCTCGATGCGCTTGGCGATCGCGATTTCGCCCTCGCGCGACAGAAGCTCGACTGAGCCCATCTCGCGCAGATACATGCGGACCGGATCGTCGGTGCGGTCGGTCGGCTCTTTCTTGGTCGTGGTGGCGGCGACGGCGGTGCCGGTCTGCTCGGCCAGCTCGTTGGCGTCTTCCTCGGCGTCAGCGGCGGTGTCGGCGGCTTCGGGCTCCTCGCCCTGCTCGTCGTCCTCGACCACGTTGATGCCCATGTCGGAAAGCATGGCCATCGTGTCCTCGATCTGCTCGGAGGTCACTTCCTCCGAGGGCAGCACCGAATTCAGCTCGTCCATGGTGACATAACCGCGCTTCTTGGCGGCCTTGATCATCTTCTTGACAGCATCGTCGGAAAGGTCAAGCAGAGGGCCATCGGTCGCGGCCTCGCGTTCGGTCTCGACTTCTTCCTTTTCTTTTGTCGCCATAGTCTTTAATTTCTCCAAGCGGCTGAGTATCAAAGCCGCGTAAGCTGCCGGTCCGGTCAAATTGGATGCGCTCTTTCCAGAACGCGCTTTACCGGGCCAGTAACTGCATCTCTCGTTAAGTCCAGATTAACCCTGATATCTGTGGCAAGCTGACTGCCTGTCCAGTGATCAGTACCTTACATCGCTGCATTCCCGTCGATGCCGGGGCGGGTTAACGTTTCGAATCGACCTGATTCCGCCATTCTGCCGGAAGGTCAAGCGCCTCTCGCATGATTCGCATGAAAAAAGCGAATCAATTACCCGACTTAGAGCACCGCACGCTTGATTCAACGCGCAAGCACGTCCTTACATTTCAGTCTTCTGGAGGCTTCGATCTAAACGCGCCCAGCTCTGCCCGACGATACGCCAAACCCTTCGATCAGCGCTTCCGTTGCCTGCACATCACGAAATTGCGCCTGGATTTCGACCAGGTGCCGGTAATTTTCGTCCGTGGGATCGCTGGCGAGCGCTGCTTCCGCCTGCTTCAGCTCCTTATGTAAGGTGCGCGCGCTGCGCTGCAAGTGGAGAGCTTGGCTGAACGCATCGCGAGCATCGTCGAGTGCTGCCGTTTCCAGCGCCGGCCATTGCCGCGCACGCTTGATCAGCGCCACCGCGCGCTGCCAGATCTCACCGCAGCCGGCCCGCTCGATCGTCGCGATTACAGCCTCGCGGTTGTTGGCCATATCGTGCGCCATGGCGTCGAGGATGGCCGCATGCAGCCGCTTCAGATCGGAATTGGCGAGATCGAGGAACTCGACATGGGCGAAATTCTCGTCGATCAGCACGGGATGGTTGACGAGGGCCGCAATGATCGTCGCCTCGCGCACCGACATGCCCTCGCCGCCGCGTTTGACCAGCGCCGAGCGGCCGAGGCTTTCGGTGATCGCGGTGCGCCCACCGGCATTGCCGCCACGTGCAAACTGTCCGCCGGGTGCTGAGACCCTGCCCGGGAAGCGCTCACCTGGCCGTCCGTCCTGACGTCCCTGGCGTCCGCGCTGGGTCCCGAAGAAGCTCTGTACGCGCTCGCGCATTTCCTGTTGGTAGTGATAACGAAGGCTCTCGTCGCGGATGCGGCTGGTCAGTTCGCGTAGCGTCTTTTCGAGCTCCGCCCGCCGTTCCGGCGTGTCGAAGATGCCGCCGGCGGTCTCGCGCATCCACAAGAGGTCGGCCAGCGGCCGTGCCTCGGAAAGCACGGCGCGGAACGCATCCGGCCCGTCACCCTTGACCAGATCGTCGGGATCCTTGCCCTCCGGCAGCAGGGCGAATCGCACGGAGCGGCCTGCCTGGACCGCCGGCAGCGCCATGTCGGCGGCGCGCCACGCTGCCTTCAACCCGGCCTGGTCGCCGTCGAAGCACAGCACCGGCTCGCCAGCCATGCGCCATAGAAGTTCGAGCTGGTTTTCAGTCAACGCGGTGCCGAGCGGCGCCACCACGTTTTCGAAGCCGGCCTGCGCCAGCGCGATCACATCCATGTAGCCTTCGACGGCAATGACGGTGCCGCCCTTGGCCAGCGCCCCCTTTCCCAGTGCTTGCCGCGCACGGGCGAAATTGTAGAGCACGTTGCCCTTGTGGAAGAGCTCCGTATAGGGCGAGTTCATATATTTGGCTAGCGCATCCGGCGCCAGTGCCCGCCCTCCGAAGGCGATGATCTTGCCCCTGGAATCCGGGATCGGGAACATGATGCGGTCGCGGAACCAATCGTAGGAAACCGGGACGTCGTCGCCATGGCGCACCAGCCCGCACGCCTCGATGTCGGCCTTGGGGACACCCCTGGCGGCAAGATGCTCCTTCAGCGCATTGCGGCTGTCGGGGGCATAGCCGAGGCGGAAAGACTGCTGCGTCGCCGGTGTCAGCCCTCGGTCGCGCAGATAGGCGCGGGCCTTTGCCCCTTCCGGTCCCTGCAGCCGTTCCTGGAAGAACGCCGTCGCCATCTCCATGACGTCAGTCAGGCTGGCGCGTTCCTTTTCGCGCCGCTCCTCCTGGGCATCGCGAACCGGCATCGGCACGCCGGCCATGTCGGCGATCTTCTCGACCGCTTCAGGAAAGCTCATCCGGTCAAGTTCGGTCAGGAACTTGAAATGGTCGCCCGAAACCGAGCAGCCGAAGCAATGGTAGCGGCCCTTCTTGTCCTCGCAGTGGAAGGACGGGCTCTTCTCGCCATGGAAGGGACAGCACGCCCAATAGTCGCCGCGCGGCGCGTTAGTCTTCTTCCTGTCCCACGCGACGCGCTGGCCGATCACCGAAGAAATCGGCACGCGGTCGCGGATCTCGTCGAGGAAAGCAGGCGGAAAGCGCATGGGGGACAGCTCGTTTGGCCTCCATATAATCACGCCGGCGAAGCCCGACGACTCCTAATGCGGAACCATACCCGGTTTTCACAGGGCCAAGGGGTCCAGGCGCCTGACGTTGCGTGGCTGCCACACCGCAGCGGGAATAGTCTCAAGCTTACCTGACCCGTGGCTTCAAGATTGACTTTGCATGAACTCGCCAATCTAGATGATCATAAGCAAAGGCGACTCGTCCGGAATTCAGCGCCCGTAGAGAGCAGGCCCGCCGGTCGGGGGATTTTGGGGGACGGGGTGACCGTAGCTCTGGATGCGCATGTCACCATGCGGCTGCGGCGTTTGCCGTTGTCCGCACTTTCCTTTCTGTTGTCGTCGATTTTCCTGCTTTTGTTCGCAACGCTGAGGCGCGCCCTCGCCGCCATTCTCGTGTTCGTGCTCGTGCCGACCGCGGCGTTCGCGCTGCCGACGGTGACCATCAACCAGGCTGCCGGCCAGAGCGATCCGGCGGGTTCGTCACCAATTCGGTTCGACGTGGTCTTCAGCGAGCCGGTGACCGGCTTCAATGGCAGCGACGTCGATCTTTCCGGCACCGCCGGCGCCACCACCGCGTCCGTTACCGGCTCCGGCAGCTCCTACAGCGTTTTGGTCAGCGGCATGACGGGTTCAGGTTCCGTCGTGGCCACAATACCGGCCGGCGTGGCAACCAACGCCAGCGTCGATCCGAACGAGCCCTCGACCAGCACCGACAATACCGTCACCTACAATCTGCCGCCGCCACCGCCGCTGACAGTGACCGTCAACCAGGCTGCCGGCCAGAGCGATCCGACCGGTTCGTCACCAATCCTCTTCGACGTGGTCTTCAGCGAGCCGGTGACCGGCTTCAGCGGCAGCGACGTTGTGCTTTCCGGCGCCGCCGGCGCCACCATCGCTGTCGTTACGGGCTCCGGCAGCACTTTCAGCGTCGCGGTCAGCGGCATGACGGGTTCAGGGTCCGTCGTGGCCACAATACCGGCCGGCGTGGCAACCAACGCCGCCGTCGATGCGAACGAAGCCTCGACCAGCACCGACAACACGGTCACCTTTACACCGCCCGTGATCACGGTCTCGCCGCCGTCATTGCCCAGTCCGGTCTACAACCAGGCCTATTCGCAGCAGCTGACGGCCAGCGGCGGCATGACGCCCTACACTTTCGCGCTGACGTCCGGAACCCTCCCGTCGGGCATCAGCTTCGACGCGGCCGGTCTGCTCTCCGGAACCCCGACTAATACCGGCACGTTCAACCTGGTCGTGGCGGCAACCGACGCAAACGGTTTCATCGGTTCGAAATCCTACACGCTGATCATTGCCGAGCCGACCGTCGAGCTGACGCCGGCATCCTTGCCAAACCCCATATACAACCAGGCCTATTCGCAACAGCTTGCGGCCAGCGGCGGCGCGGTGCCTTATACTTTCGCGCTGACGTCCGGAACCCTCCCGTCGGGCATCAGCTTCGACGCGACCGGTCTGCTCTCCGGTACCCCGACCAATACCGGCACATTCGACTTCACCGCAGTTGCAACCGATCAGAATGGGAAATCCGGTTCCAAGGCCTATTCGGTGACCATCGACAAGCTTGGCACCACCACCTTGGTCGTTTCCAGCCTCAACCCTTCCAATCAGGGCGATCAGGTCACTTTCACGGCAACGGTTTCGGCTCCCGGCAACCCGCCGCCGGCCGGAACGGTCACCTTCAGTGTCGACGGCTCGCCCGCCGCTACGGTCGCGCTCGCCGGCGGTACCGCCGCCCTGACGACGTCCGCCCTCCCGGTCGGCACCCGTCAGGTCGTCGCGACCTACAATGGCGACGCGAACGCGACAAGCACCTCCAGCGCGCTCGCCCAGGAAGTCCACGCCCTGGGCTCCATCACCATCCGCCAGACCACCGACAGCGGCGACGGCTCCTTCGGCTTCTCCTCGCCGGCGCCCGGCCTCAACTTCACCATCGCCACCAGCAGCGGCTCCGGCGACGGACCGGCCGTTTCGCTGCCGACCGGCTCCTACAGCATCACCGCCGCCGACATGACCGCCGCCGGCTTCGCCTTGACCTCGATCAGTTGCAACGATGGCGATTCCGTCGGCAATGTGGCGAACCGCACGGCTGTGATCAACATGGCGCCCGGCGAAAGCGTCGTCTGCACGTTCGCCAGCACCAATTCACGCGAAAATACCACGGCGCTCATCAAGGAATTCATGGAGACACGCGCCAGCCTCATCCTGGAGAACCAGCCCGACATCCAGCGCCGCATCGACCGGCTCGACGGCGTCGCCGGCGGCGGCAGCCCAGTGGCCACCCTGCTCGCGTACCTGCCCGGCATGGCCGACATCAACTCGGTCAATGTCAGCGGAAGCCTTGCCTCCATGCGGCGGCTTGGCGGGGAAGATGCCAACAGCCTGTTCGACATCTGGTTCGAAGGCACTTACAGCCGCTTCGACATCAATGACCAAGACGGCAAATTCGCCCTCGCAACCTTCGGCGCCGACTATCTGGTCAGCCGCAATCTGCTTGTTGGCGCCTTCGTCCAGATCGATCGTACCGACGGCTTCACCGGCAGCGGCGGCGGAACCGCCGAGGGCACCGGCTGGATCGCCGGGCCTTATTTGACCGCTCGGCTGACGGACAATCTGTATTTCGATTTGCTCGCCGGAGCTGGAACATCCTCGAACAGCGTCAGCCCCATGGATACCTACACCGACGGCTTCGACGCCAGCCGTTGGATGGTCAGCGCCACGCTGCAAGGGGAATGGCAATATGACGCCTGGACCTTCTCGCCGCGGGCGCGCTTCTCCTATTTCGAGGAAAAATCGGGAGCCTATGTCGACGGCCTGAACGTCCCCATTCCCTCCGTCACCGCCGGCCTCGGCCAGATCGCCTTCGGCCCCGGCGTTTCCTATCGCCATGTCACGGATGACGACGTTACCCTCGACTTTAACCTGCGGCTCGACGGCGTCTTCGACATAAGCGACACAGCGACCGAAAGCGGCGCCGACAATTTCCATGGCCGCGTCGGAGCCGGCGTCGATACCCGCATGCCGGGCGGCATGCGTCTCGGCCTCTCCACCAGCTATGGCGGCATCGGCTCCGATTCGGCGAAGTATTTCAGCGGAACCGTGAAACTTTCGGCCGCGCTGAATTAGGATCAAGATGGACCAATGAAAAAAGGCGGCCTTGGCGGGCCGCCTCTCTTTCATTGACCAGCGCCGTGCCGGTCAGACGTTCCGCGGTCACTGCGTGGCGATGGCGCCGAAGATCAGGCCGGAGAGAACGCTGACCAGCAGATAGTCGTTGCCGACCCGGATCCATTCCTGCCCGGGACCCGGACGGCGCAGGCCATAGTGGCGATAGTCGCGGATCGGCTGGTGACGCTTCCAGCTGGAATATCTCTGGCCGTTGCGCCAATGGCTGCGCTTCACAACGTTCTTCTTCTTCACTAGGACGCGCTTGTTCACGTCGACATGCCTGCCAGGCTTCTGCCAGTCGACCTGGCTGTAGTTCGACTGCGGCGCGTTTGGTGTGTTCAGAGGTGCGGCCTGGCCCTGCCAGGTGGTTGCAGCCAGCATCGAGAAGGCAATGGCGGAAAGAACGATGCGTTTCATGGCGGGTACTCCTTGGTTGTCGATGCCTACGGAATAGAGCCGGAAGGATGAACCGAAACTGAACACCGAGATTACGTTTTCGTAATGATTTCTTACCTTTATAACGACTAATTCAGCGCTACCTTTAAAGCGGGCGTCCGAGAATGGACGCATGACCCTCCGCAACTCCGCAGGCTATGCAACCATTTTGTCAGCCATCCATTTCCGACACGCCCCGTCGCGTGGCAACACGCGTCCGAACCGGGCAAAATTTATTATTCGGCTAAAATAAATCGGAGTAATATCAACCTCTGCAATGTCCACGATTCGCGCCCACTTTTGCCTCTTTGACTTCACCGCGCCCGCGTCGCTGGCACCTGTCGCGTTGCGGGGCCTGGCATGAGTGGCTCGGTCGTCTTGCTGCACCTGGCCGGTGCGGTCGCACTGATGCTGTTTGCCACCCGTCTGGTGAAGACCGGCGTCGAGCGCGCCTATGGCGATGTGCTGCGCCACAAACTGCGCGCCACAATGCGCAATCCGTTCATGGCGGTTCTGGCCGGCTGCGGCCTGGCTGTCGCGCTGCAAAGCTCGACCGCCGTCACCTTGCTGGTCGGCTCGTTCGCCGGCTCCGGTATTGTCAGCGGCATGTCGGGCCAGCTTGCGGTGCGCGGCGCCGAGATCGGCTCGGCACTCGTGGTCAAGCTGCTCACCTTCGATCTGTCGCTGCTGGTGCCGATCTGCCTGGTCGCCGGCACCGTCATGTTCATGGCCACCGAGCGGCGCGACTGGCGCCAGTTCGGCCGCATCCTGGTCGGCATCGGCCTGCTGCTTCTGTCGCTGGAGATGATCGGCCAGGCGTCGGAGCCACTGCGCCAGAGCACGCTGATGCCGCTCATCGTCGACTACTTCTCCGGCGATCCGGTCACCGCCTATCTTCTGGCGGCGGTGATCACCTGGCTGTTCCATTCCTCGATCGCCGCGGTGCTGCTGATGGTGACGCTGGCCGGCCGCGGCTTCATCCCGCCCGAACTCGGTATCGTGCTGGTGCTGGGTGTCAATCTCGGCTCTTCGATCATCGCGCCGCTTCTAACCCGCAACGCAGAACCCGGCGTTCGTATCGTGCCGATCGGCAATCTCCTGATGCGCGGCATGGGTTCGCTGATCATGCTGATCCTGTTCCTGACGTTCAAGCCGCCGGTCGCCTTCTTGGGCAGCACGGTGCCCGAGCAGATCGTCAATGCCCACATTGTCTTCAACATCCTGATCCTGGTCGCCGGCCTACCGCTGGCGAGCCTGGTCTATCGCGCCTCGGAAAGGATCGTGGCGTTGGGCACCAAGCCCCAGGCCGCCAACGCGCTCGACGTCGTCGAGCTTTCGGCGCTCAACGAAAGTGCGCTCGACGTGCCGAGCCAGGCATTGGCCAACGCCACCCGCGAGGTGGTGCGGGTCTGCGAAACGGTCGAGATCATGCTGAAACGGATCATCGAGCTCTATGAGAGCGCCGATGCCGACAAGATCGGCGCGCTGGCCGCACTCGACGACCGTGTCGACAGGAAGCACGCTGCGATCAAGCTCTATCTGGCCAGGGTCACCAAGAACCCGCTGAGCGAGGACGAGGCGCTGCGTTGCCAGGAACTGATCGGCGCCTGCGTCAAGCTGGAGCAGGTCGGCGACATCATCGTGCGCAACATGCTGGTCCACGTGAAGAAGAAATTCGAGCGTGGGCTGGAGTTCACGCCGGAAGGCTGGCATGAGCTTTGCGCCTTCCATGCCTTGGTGCTTGCCAATGCCAGGCTTGCCTTCAACGTGCTGGTGTCCCGCGATCCGGAGACTGCTCGCCAGTTGGTGCTGGAAAAGGACCGGCTGCGCGACCGCGAGAAGGAAACCAGCCAGAGCCATTTCGTGCGGCTGCGCGACGGCACCGCCAAGAGTGTCGAGACCAGTTCCATCCATCTCGACACCATTCGCGACCTCAAGCAGATCAACTCGCTGCTCGCCTCGATGGCCTATCCCGTTCTTGAAGAACGTGGCCTGCTCACCGGTTCGCGGCTGAAGGCCGGATAGATTGCATCCACAGGCCGGGAAGCTTTAGAACATCGCCTATGAAAATTGCTGTGGGCCAATGCGCAGAAATTATCTTTGCGCCACCTCCTGTCTGTCGGCTAAAGATCGCCGCATCTACCGGAAGGAAAGTCGATGGACACCCATTCTCGCAGCTTCGCCAAAGCGCTTTCCTGGCGCATCACCGGCACCATCGACACGATGATCATTTCGCTCGTCGTGACCGGAAGCATCAAGCTCGCCGCTGCCATCGGCCTGACCGAGGTCGTCACCAAGTCGCTGCTCTACTATCTTCACGAACGTGCGTGGCTGAAAATTCCTTACGGGAGGAAGGCAGCCGCCTAGCTCTTGCCTCCGCGCGGACGCCTGACCGGCGATCAAGAAAAGCTAAAGCGGCGTCGACAATTTCTGGATTGCCCGCTGCCCTCATCCGTGGTTTGAGGCGACCTTATCTGAGGATCGCCTTTCCGCCATGCTCCCCCTCATTGCCCTGTTCATTGCCGCCTTCGCCTTCGGCACCACCGAATTCGTCATCGCCGGCGTGCTGCCGCAGGTGGCGGAGGGCCTTGGCGTCGCGATCCCGACCGCCGGCTATCTCGTTTCCGGCTATGCTGGCGGCATTGCAGTCGGCGGCCCGCTGCTTGCGCTCGCCACCAAAAGGTTCTCCCGCAAGGCCCTGCTGCTTGGACTGACTGCAGCCTTCACCATCGGCCAGGCCGCCTGTGCGCTGGCGCCCGACTTCGCCTCGATGCTGCTGTTGCGGATAGCGGTGGCCGTCGCGCATGGCGCCTATTTCGGCGTTGCCATGGTGGTGGCCGTCGGCCTCGTGCGCGAAGACCAGCGCGGCATGGCGGTGGCGCTGATCCTGTCCGGCCTCACCGTATCGAACGTAATCGGCGTTCCGGCCGGCACGGCAATCGGCAACATCTGGGGATGGCGTGCGACATTCTGGGTGATGTGCGCGCTCGGTGTGGTGGCCTTCACGGCAATCGGCGCCCTGCTGCCGCGCAAGACGGGATCGTCGAGCCCGTCGGCGAGCCTTGGAAGCGAGGTCCGTGTGCTCGCACGCCAGCAGGTCTGGACCTCGCTCATTATTATGCTGATGCTGATGATCGGCCAGTTCGGCCTGTTCACCTACATCACGCCGACGCTGCTTGAGGTCACCGGCCTCGACGAGAAATGGATACCTTGGGTGCTCTTGCTCAACGGGGTCGGCGCAACGATCGGCGTCTTTGTCGGCGGGCGGCTCGCCGACTGGAAGCTGATGCCGTCGCTTATCGCCATGCTTTTCCTACAGGCGGCAATGCTCGCCTTGATCTACGCTGTCGGCCCTTACCCGCTGCCGATGGTGATAGCGATCTTCGTCTGGGGCGGCCTCAACTTTGCCATCGGCACGCCGATCCAGACCCGCATCCTGACCTGGACCGCGGACGCCTCCAACCTTGCCTCGTCGCTCATCCCGTCGGGCTTCAATGTCGGCATCGCGCTCGCCGCATCGCTCGGCGCGGCGATGCTCAATGCCGGCTATGGCTATCGCAGCCTGCCGGTGGTTGGCGCGATCGCCATGCTGGTCGCCGTCGCGGTTGCGCTTGCCTCGCATGTCTGGGAATGGCGAAGCTGGGCTGCGCCGCCGCTGCCGGCTGCCGCCGAATAGGGCTACAGATCGATCCGGTAGCGCAGGCTTTCCGCGCCGCCATAGGCGGCGTCCTCGAAGAAACGCCCGACGAGCCGGCCGCCATTGGCCAGAACGACCTTCTGCGAGGGCACATTGTGAGGCTTGCAGGTGATTTCGACGAAGGGCAGGCCAACCGCCCTCGCCTCCACCAGCATCAGCCGCAGCGCCTCGGTCGCATAGCCGCGTCCCCGTTTCCACGGCACCACCGCATAGCCGATGTGGCCGAGCACATGCGACGGCAGCGACGCGGTGCCGTGCTGCCAGCGCAGGCCGATTGAGCCTGCGACTTCCCCGTCCCAGATCCAGCGCCGGAATCCGGGCAGCCGCGGCACCGTCGAACCGTCGAGCAAGGTGATCGGCGGTCCCTTGCCATCGGAATCGTCGAGATCGCCAAGGAAAGTCGCTGGATCCTTTTCGATAGCCGCAAGCTGCTCGCGCGTCGCGTCGAGCAGCCGCACATTGTCCGGCGACCAGCCGCGCTCGAGGGCCGCCTTGTAGGACGGCAGGTGTTCAAACGCCGGTTTGACGAGTTCGATCACGGGCGCGAGCTTTTGGCTGCCGGATTGCGGGCGCGACGGCAAGGGCCTTCGGTGGCTTACTGCAGCAGGCTCTTGACGATGCCGCTCGCCTTGGAGAAATCCATCTGGCCGGCGTATTTTTCCTTGAGCGCCGCCATCACCTTGCCCATATCCTTGACGCCGCTGGCACCGGTCTCGGCGATGGCGGAACGGACGGCGCTTTCCGTCTCGGCCTGACCCAGTTGCGTCGGCAGGAAGTCGCGGATGATGGCCATCTCGTCGCGCTCCTGCGCTGCAAGCTCCGGCCGCTTGCCGTCATCGAACGCCTTGGCCGATTCCTCGCGCTGCTTCATCATCTTGGCCAAGATCTGCAGGATCTCGTCGTCGCTCGCCGGCTCCTTGCCGGCGCCGCGATTGGCGATGTCGCGGTCATGAATGGCTGCCTGGATCAGCCGCAATGTCGGCAGCCGGCGCTTGTCCTGCGACTTCATCGCGCTCTTCAGGGATTCGGCGATTTTGCCTCGCATAGTGCTTTCTCCTTCGAATGCGGCGGACAATAGCCGTGCCGAAAGCCCAAGGCAAATGCGACACTACCGCCAAATCCCTGATATTGTTCGACGAAATAAATCCGGGCTCGCACTTCCTGGAATCATTGACCGCCTTGGCGCCTTCCCCTATGTACTGGGCCTTGCATGAATTGAATTCTAGTGCACGTCGCCCAAAAATGCGTAGCGGTTTTGGGCAACGACAGGCACAAATGAAAACTTAGCGCGCCGAGGCTGTGAGATCGCCGCTTCGCGCCTTTTGTTGCGCCGACTGAGGGCGCAACCTTTAGGAGTGCCGCCATGGCAACGATGACAGCCGCGTCGACCCCCCCTTGGGCCAGCGAGAGGCCGACAGCCCTGCTGGTGCTGGCCGACGGCACTGTCATAGAGGGCCGCGGTCTGGGCGCCACCGGCTCCGCCGTCGCCGAGGTCTGCTTCAACACCGCGCTGACCGGCTACCAGGAGATACTCACCGACCCATCCTATGCCGGCCAGATCGTCACTTTCACCTTTCCGCATATCGGCAATATCGGCACCAATGACGAAGACATCGAGGACCTCAACCCGCTGGCCCGCGCCGGCGCCGTCGGCGCCGTGTTCAAGGCCGATGTCACCAACCCGTCGAATTACCGGGCCGGAACCGGTCTCGACCAGTGGCTGAAGAAGCGCGGCATCGTCGCACTTTCAGGCATCGACACGCGGGCGCTGACCGCGCTGATCCGCGAAAAGGGCATGCCCAATGCCGTCATCGCGCACGCGCCCGACGGTATCTTCGACGTCGATGACCTCAAGCGCCGCGCCGCCGCATGGTCAGGGCTTATCGGGCTTGATCTCGCCAAGGAGGTGACCTCCGGCCAGTCATCAGTCTGGCGCGAGACGCCTTGGGTCTGGAACGAGGGCTTTGGCGAACAGGCTGATCCGTCGATGCACGTCGTTGCCGTCGACTACGGCGTCAAGCGCAACATATTGCGCCTGCTGGCCGGCCTCGGCGCCAAGGTCACTGTGGTGCCGGCAAAAACCGGCGCCGAGGAGATCCTGGCGATGCGGCCGGACGGCATTTTTCTATCCAACGGCCCTGGCGATCCGGAAGCCACCGGCGACTACGCCGTTCCGGTTATCCAGGATCTGTTGAAGACCGAAATCCCGCTTTTCGGCATCTGCCTCGGCCACCAGATGCTGGCGCTGGCGCTGGGCGGCAAGACCGCAAAAATGCATCAGGGCCACCACGGCGCCAATCATCCCGTCAAGGACCACACCACCGGCAAGGTCGAGATCGTCTCGATGAACCATGGCTTTGCCGTCGACGCCGACTCATTGCCGAGCGGCGTCGAGGAAACCCATGTCTCGCTGTTCGACGGTTCGAATTGCGGCATTGCGCTCACCGGCAGGCCAGTCTTCTCGGTCCAGCATCATCCCGAAGCCTCGCCCGGCCCGCAGGATTCGCACTATCTGTTTCGCCGCTTCGTCAATCTCATCCGCGAAAAGCGCGGCGAGCCGGCACTGGCCGAGCGTGTTTAGCGCATTGCGTAAAAACGGATTTGATTGACGGCGCCGGCCGGGCTCCCGGCGCCGATCAAGCCCCGTCCGTCACGGCTTCCTGCGTGTGCATGCGTTTGACTTCCTTCGGCGTCGGCTTGGCCACCCTGGTGACGAAGACGACGAGCGCCAGCGTGAGGAAAATCGCGCCGAGCAGATAGGGGGCACCGCCGAAAACCACGGGCGCGTTCGGGCCCGTGAACCAGGAAAAGATCGCCGTATAAAGCAGCGGTGTGATGATCGAGGTGATCGAGAAGATCGAGGTCATTGCGCCTTGGAGTTCGCCCTGGGCGGAAGGTGGCACCTTGGCGGCCGCCAGGCTTCTGAGCGGCGGGTCGGCCAACGCCTCGAGACATCCGACGACGATCACTGCATAGATCATCCAGCCTTGTGACGCGAAGGCGTAGCCGAAGGCGCTGAGTGCGGTAAATGCCAGACCGATTACCGCCGTCTTCCACTCGCCGAGCTTAGGGATCACGCGCGGCAGGACTGTCGCCATGACGATCGCCCCGCACAGGCCGAAAGCGCCGAGCGAGAAGCCGATCTGTTGTTCGCTCCAGCCATAGCGATAACTGGAGACGAACGACCAGACCGCAGGATACATCATGTGCCCCAGCGTCATCAGAAAGAAGACAAGTCCGATCCAGCCGATACCTTCGTAGTTGCGCATCTGGACGAGCGTGCCGACCGGGTTCGCGCGTTTCCACTCGAAGCGGCGACGGTGCTTGTTATCAAGTGTTTCCGGCAACAGAAACAGCGCGATCAGAAAGTTTGCGAAAGCAAGCCCGGCAGCGAAATAGAACGGCACACGCGGCCCGAACGTGCCGAGCAACCCGCCCAGAACCGGCCCGATGACGAAGCCGACGCCGAAAGCAATGCCGAGCAGCCCGAAATTCTTCGCACGATTTTCGTCGGTCGAGATATCGGCAATGAATGCCGATGTCGTGGAATAACTGGCGCCGGAAATGCCGGCCAGCACGCGGCCGATGAACAGCATCGGATAGGACCAGGCGATAGCGCAGATCAGATTGTCGATAGCGAACGTCAGCACCGAGGCAAGCAGGATAGGCCGCCGCCCGAACCGGTCGCTCAACCCGCCCATCACTGGTGCGAAAACGAACTGCATCGCCGCATAGACGAAGAACAGCCAGCCGCCCTCGATAGCCGCCTCGCTGATGCCGACGCCGGTCAATTCCCTGAGATAGGCCGGCAGCACCGGCATAATGATGCCGAAGCCAATGATGTCGAGCAGCAGCGTGGTGAAAACAAGCGCAAGGCCCCGCCTGGCGGTTTTGGGGTCTATCATGATGGTATCTCCTCGGGCCGCCCAAGCTAACGGGAACACACCTTATAGGCGAGCACATCGCTGGGAACAATGAGGGAACGGGCAGAGTGCTTTCATCCTGACATCCCCTGACTGCGATCCAGTCTCTCGGATTACGAGAAAACCGTCGGCTCAGATCGGGTTGTTGAACGTGTCGCAGTCCGAAAGCTTGCCGTTCTGGAAGCCTCGCGCCAGCCAGGTCTGCCGCTGCTGCGACGTGCCGTGGTTGAAGCTTTCCGGCACGACGTAGCCCTGCATCTTCTTCTGCAGCGTGTCGTCGCCGATCTGCTTGGCGGCGTTCAGTGCCTCCGCCATGTCGCCCTGTTCCAAGATGCCTTTCTGACCGGTGAAATGCGCCCAGATGCCGGCAAAGCAGTCGGCCTGCAACTCGACCTGCACCGACATGTGGTTGGCGTCCGCTTCGCCCATGCTCTGCCGCATCTGGTTGAATTTGGGCAGGATGCCGACGAGGTTCTGCACATGGTGGCCGACCTCATGCGCGATCACATAGGCCTGTGCGAAATCGCCCGAGGCACCGAACTGCTGATCGAGCTGCTGGAAGAAGGTGGTGTCGAGATAGACTTTGCGATCGTTGGGACAGTAGAATGGTCCGGCCGCTGACGAGGCAGAGCCGCAAGCAGAGCCGATCCGTCCGCTGAACAGGACCAGTTTTGGATCTTGATAGGTCAGGCCCTCGGACTGAAAAATACCGGTCCACGTGTCCTCGGTCTCGGCCAGCACAGTCGACACGAACTGCTTCATCTCGTCGGAGGCGGGCGCACCGGTGCCGCCGCCTTGCGCACCGCTATTGTCGGTGATCTGACCGCCGCCGGGCTGCAAGCCGCTGTTATCGAGGATCTGACTCGGGTCGAAGCCGAAATACCACCCTGCCAGGAAAATCAACCCTACGATGATAATGCCCGACATGCCGCCGCCGCCCGCGCGACCGCCGATCGGGATGCGAAACTGCCCCGGCCCGCCGCCAAGCCCGCCGCTCTGGCCGCGCTCGTCCTCGACATTGTCACTCTGACGACGGCCCTTCCAGAGCATGGCAACCCCCGTGATGCAATTTTCCGGCCGATCGGGCCGTGTCCCGGTTCGATCGGACACGACAACAATTATCTCAACGGTTACGCCAAGTCACAGTATTTTTCGTGCGAACAAGCAATGCTTGCTGACGCTTGCCTGCTCTGGCCGAGACATCGCAAGGTCTGTGCCGTTCACCCTGCTCGTGGGAAGCGAGTCGCGCGAAGAGATACGCTGGCCGTGCTTTTCAGCGGGCGGCGATTATTGCCTTGCGAAAGGCTTCGAGCGTCTCGGCGCTGACATGATGCTCGATGCCCTCGGCGTCGATGCGCGCCGTCTCGGCGCTGACCCCGAGCGAGCGCAGGAAGGCCTCGACCGTCTGGTGGCGAATGCGGCTCTCTTCCGCAACCTTGCGGCCGGCATCGGTCAGGAACACGCCGCGATAAGGCTTCCGGGAGACCAGCCCGTCGGCGCACAGCCGCGTCAGCATTTTCGCGACCGTCGGCTGAGCGACGCCGAGCCGTGCCGCGATATCGACCTGGCGCGCCTCGTTGCCATCCTCGATCAGGTCGGCGATGAGCTCGACATAATCCTCGACCAGCGCGCTGCGGCGCGCTTCACGCGTCTGCCTGAAGCCTTCCGAGTGGATTTCTGCGTCAGGCAGCGGCTTTTCGCGAGGAACCGGTCTTTTCTTCAGCGCCAATACGCGCTCCTCCCGGCAGTTTGAATCGACATTGCGGTCATAACACGGAACCCTATTGGTTCTGGCCGTTTATTTCCATTCGGTGGCCGGCGCAACCGGCGTTCACTGCCGTTCAGGCCGCACGCCAAGCGGCCACAAGAAAAAGCTCAGACAATGAAATATAGCATATTGCATAATGTTCAGCCGTGGCATAGATAAGGAGACAACATCGATCGTTCCAGTGGAAAGCCATTTCATGTCGGAAGCCGAAGCCACCTCAGCCCCCCGGTCCATGTGGCGATTTGCCCGCCCGGAGGACGACGAGCAGCCCAGCCTTCGCGAAGTCAACGCAACGATCGCGGTGCCGCACTCGGGGATCTGGCTTCGCCGGCTGTTCGCCTTCATGGGGCCGGGCTACATGGTTTCGGTCGGCTATATGGATCCGGGCAATTGGGCGACCGACCTCGCCGGCGGGGCCCAATTCGGCTACACGCTGCTTTTCATCATCATGTTGTCGAACCTGATGGCGATCCTGCTGCAGGCACTCGCCGCCCGGCTCGGCATCGCCACCGGCCGCGACCTTGCGCAGGCGTGCCGCGCCTATTATCCGCGACCAGTCAATTTCATGCTTTGGGTCGCTTGCGAACTGGCCATCATCGCCTGCGACCTGGCCGAGGTCATTGGCACGGCGATCGCCTTGCAACTGCTGTTCGGCATTCCGCTGATAGGCGGCGCCATCATCACCGCGCTTGATGCCTTCCTGCTGCTGCTGCTGATGAACAAGGGCTTCCGTTTCCTCGAGGCCTTCATCATAGCGCTTTTGATTATCATCTTCGGCTGCTTCGCCATTCAGATCTTTGCCGCCGCCCCGCCGGTCGGCTCCATCCTGCACGCGATGTTCGTGCCGTCGTCCGAGATCGTCACCAATCCGGCAATGCTCTACATCGCCATCGGCATCATCGGCGCCACGGTGATGCCGCACAATCTCTATCTGCATTCCTCGATCGTGCAGACCCGCGCCTATGAGCGCACCGATCGCGGTAAGCGCGACGCCATCAAATGGGCGACGACCGACTCGACCATCGCGCTGATACTGGCGTTGTTCGTCAATGCTTCCATCCTGATCGTGTCGGCGGTGGCGTTCCACGGCACCGGTCATCATGACGTCGCCGAGATCGGCCAGGCCTTCGAGCTTCTGTCGCCGCTGCTTGGCCTCGGCATCGCTTCCATCCTGTTTGCCGTAGCGCTGCTCGCCTCCGGCCTGAACTCGACGGTGACGGCGACGCTCGCCGGCCAGATCGTGATGGAAGGGTTCTTGCGGCTGCGCATCCCGCAATGGGCGCGCCGCCTGCTGACGCGCGGCATCGCCATCATCCCGGTGGTGGTGGTCACCGCGCTCTATGGCGAGAAGGGAACCGGCCAGTTGCTGGTCTTCAGCCAGGTAATCCTGTCGATGCAGCTCCCCTTCGCTGTCGTACCGCTGGTGCAGTTCGTCTCGGACAAGCGCAAGATGGGCAATTTCGCCATTTCCCGCGCTGTTGCCGTGCTGGCCTGGGTGGTTGCCGCGCTCATCCTGGTGCTCAACTTCAAGCTGCTCTACGATACGGTCGCTGGCTTGGGCTGAGCGTTCTCGGCTCCAAGCTGAGACGATAAGGTCGGCAGTCACCTGCCCCCGGTCCTAGAAATTTGCCGGCCGCTGTCGGACAAATGTCCGTTCGCCCGTCCTTGGCTCGAACTCCGGCCATGACGGCACGGACCAGGGAAAGGGAGCTCCAATGAGGAAGATCATCGCCGCAACATTCGTCAGCCTCGACGGCGTCATGCAAGCGCCCGGCGGCCCGCAAGAGGACCCTGTCGGCGGCTTCGAATTCGGCGGCTGGACGTTTCACTACTGGGACGATGTGATGGGCGCCGAGATGGGCGAGACGTTTTCAAAACCGTTCGCGCTGCTTCTCGGCCGCAGGACTTACGACATCTTCGCCGCCCACTGGCCTTATCAGAAGAATGATCCGATCGCCGACAGCTTCAACGCCGTCACCAAATATGTGGCGACGCACAGGCCGGATTCGCTGTCCTGGCAAAACAGCCAGCCGCTCGGCAGCGATGTCGTGGCGACGTTGCGACGGATGAAGCAGGAGGACGGCCCGGACCTGCTCATTCAGGGATCGAGCGAGCTGATCCAGACCTTGCTCGCCAATGACCTGATCGACGAGATCAGCCTGCTGATCTTCCCGCTGGTGCTGGGCAAGGGCAAAAAACTGTTCGGCAGCGGCACGATACCTGCCGCCTTCAAGCTGACCCGTTCGCAGGCATCGACCACCGGCGTCCTCATGGCGAGCTATGAACGCTCCGGCGAGATCAAGACCGGGTCATTTGCCACGGAGCAGCCGTCCGAAGCCGAGATCGAGCGGCGCAAGAATTGGAAGTAGATGCCGCGGGGCGATCAAGGACGGCTGAACACTGGCCGTCCTTTTTGCTGTTTTTAAGCCCCCTCTCGTCGCCGTGCCAACCCATCGCGGAGGTGGCCCGCGAATGCCAGTGCAGCCGGCGCGACGTCGTGCTTCGGCAAATGCAGATTGATCGAAAAATTCGGCAATGACGGCAGCTCCGGATCGTTGGCCAAAATGTCGAGGTCGACAGGCACGGTCGACGCCAACCAGGTGGTGACGGCCAAGTCCGAACGCACCGTCGCCGTCGTCGCGTCGATGCTGCCGTTTTCGAATACGGTGCGCCATTCCAGCCCATGCTCGTTAAGCGCCTCCAGCACCACCGGGCGGAACGCACAGGTCTCGGCGACCATCGAAACCGGCAAGGGCCGCTTGCCGCGGGCGGCGCCGCCTTTGGCGCCGACCCAGACCAGCCGGTCGACAACAAGGCATTCGCCGGCCGACCGACCGATCGGCTCCTCGATCACCGCGAGTTCTATCGTGCCGGTCGCCAAGGCTGCGGCCAACTCTGGCGACGAAGCACAGACAAGCGAGATCTCGACCTGCGGATAGGCCTCGGCATAGGCCTTCAGCACCGGCGCAAGCAAGGTGCCGACAAGGTCGTACGGCACGCCGAGCCGCACCTGACCGGCAACCGCATCGCCCGCCATCTCCGCCAAGATCTCGTCATTGAGGGAAAGCAGGCGCTTGCCCTTGCCGAACAATCGCTCGCCGGAGCGGGTCAATCGCAATCCGCGCCGATCGCGCTCGAACAGGCTGCAGCCGAGAACCTCTTCCAAACGCTTGATCTGCTGGCTGACGGCACCTTGCGTCAAATGCAGCGCGTTGGCCGCCGCCGTCATGCTGGCCTTGTCGGCAACGGTGACGAAGGTTCGAACCAGGGCAGTATCGAGGTTGCGGAGCATCCGGCTATTATATTTGCTAATACAGATCATAGCAAACATTGCATTTACTGATGAGCCAAACAGCCTACCGTGCAGGCTTCAAAGGAAGCAGCATGTTTGAAACCGTCCTTCCCCTCGTCCTGTTCGCGCTGGTCTCAACCTCAACGCCTGGCATGGCCACGACCTTATCGACGGCGTCCGGCGCGCAGTTCGGCTTTCGCCGCTCTATCCCGCTGATGGCCGGGAGTGCGGCCGGCTTGGCCACGGTGGCTGCGGCAGGTGCTGCCGGGCTCGCCGGTCTGCTGGCCGCCGCTCCTTCCCTGCAACTGGCAATGAAAATGGCCGGTACCCTCTATCTGACGTGGCTTGCCCTCAAGATCGGCCGCAGCGGTCCGCCCAATCTGGACGTGGCCATGGCAAAGCCGAACAGCTTTTTGGGCGGCGCCGGCCTGCAATGGATGAACCCCAAGGGCTGGGCCATGGGGCTGGGAGCGGCGGCATCCTTTGCCGCGCTCGCCAACGGGCCGCTGCAGCTCGCCGTGCTGCTCGGCACGGTCTTCGGTCTTGCAGCGGCCCTATCGCTGGCGGCGTGGTGCGTGGCGGGCACGCTGCTCGCCCGGTTGCTGCGAACCGAGCGGCAGTGGCGCATGCTCAACGCCGTGCTTGGCCTGCTGCTGGCCGCCTCGATCATCCCGATGTGGCGGACAGCGTAAAGTTAGTCTTTAGCTATGTCAGGCAGCGTGACGCGCCGCCGGCTTGCCGGCCAGAAGGCTGCCGAAGAAGCCTTGCGGACGCGAAGAAAGGCACCTCCCCCGGCAATATCGGCAAGACCCGGTACCGTGAATGCTTCACCCTTTGCCAGGCCAACCAGCGCTGCATCGACCAGATCGTCGGCGGTCATGACGATTTCTTGCGGAACGTTGGCGCGCTCGCTTCCGGCTACTTCCCAGAATTCGGCACTGGACGAAATCGCCGCGCTGGATTTTGACGCATCGCCCGCCGCGACTTGAACTATCGGCGGCGGGCAGCCAAGCTCCACTGACAGCCTTATTCGGCCGGCATCGCCACCGGGCGCGCCGCCAGATGGCCCGCCAGCACCACGCCCAGACCAATGATCGGGAACGCCGCCGCGACCACGCCGAGGTCGGCCGGTGCGCCATAGCGCAGCACAGCGGCGCCGACCACGGCACCCAGTGCCACGCCGAGATAGAGCGCCGAAGCGTTCAGCGATAGCACGATGGGCGCGGCATCGGGCGCCAGCTTGATGATACGGCTGGCCTGCGCCGGCGGGAACGCCCAGCCGACGATGCCCCACGGCACCATCATGGCCATGAGCGCCGGCCCGGCGATCTCGCGCGGCAGAAACATCGGGATCAGCGAAAACGTGACCAGCATGGCGGCACTCAGCGCCAGCGACCAGCAGACGGTGCGCGTCGCGCCGAAACGGTCGGCGGCCTGCCCGCCGCCGATATTGCCGATGACCGCGCCAACGCCGAAAGCGAGCAGCATTCCGGGAAGCGCGATCGGGTTCAGTCCGCCGCCTTCGATCGCGAGCGGCGCGACAAAGGCAAAGACGGTGAAGGCGCCGATCAGGGCCAGGATGGTCGTCACCAGGATAGGCATGACGCCGGGGCGAAGTGCCGCTGCAAGCCGCATCCGGAGCGGCAGCCTGGTGCCGACGATGCCGCGCGGCAGCCGGTACCACAGGATCGCGCCGGCGAGCGCACCAAGGCCGGCAATGGCAAAGAAGGTGCCGCGCCAGCCGGCAACCGTCGCAACGAGCGCGCCGAGCGGTGCTCCGACCGCGACCGCAACCGTAGTGCCGCCGACGACCACGGCAATGGCGCGGGCGCGATGATGATCGTCGACAAGCGCAACGGCCGTTCCCTGTGCGGTCGCCGCGAACAAGCCTGACGACAGCGCCATGACGATGCGCGCGATCAACAGCAATTCGAAGGAGGAGCTTAGCGCCGCGGCGACGTTGCCCAACACGAAGAACACCAGCGTCCACAGGATGACGCGGCGCCGGTCCCATTCGCCGGTCAGCGTTGCCAGGATCGGCGTGCCGATCGCATAGGCGAGCGCAAACGCGGTGATCAGCGTGCCGGCGAGCGGAACGGAGATGGCGGCATCCTTTGCAATGTCGGGCAAAAGGCTGGAGATGACGAAACCTTCGGTCGAAATCGTGAACGATCCGAGCGCAAGCCAGATTAGGCGCTTATCCATGGCAATTTCCTTAGTTCAAAGGTTATTGAACAATTGGACATAACAGGGCATGATGTCAATAAAGCCGCTGCAACATAGCCGAACCATCCTGACAGCCCGGTGTCAGGACGGGGCGACGGGACGAAACTATGTGTCCATTGGCCACGAGAGGAGATGCGTTGAAATCGGCTCCGAATGTGCTTAATTCCTGGGCATGACCTTGCCCCATCCCACCGCCGACCAGATCAGCCTGCCGAACGTGCTTGCCGTGCTCGGCGACCCGACGCGGCTGGCCATCGTGCGCTATCTCGCCAGCAAAGAGGGCGTGCCGCTGAATTGCAGCCGGTTCCTCGATCTCTGCTCGAAGACCAATCTGAGCTACCATTTGGCCAAGCTGCGTGAGGCCGGCGTCACCCGCACCGAGGCGGTTGGAACCAGCCGGCTGATCACGCTGCGCCGTGACGATCTCGACCGCCGCTTCCCGGGCCTGCTCGACAGTGTTATTGCCGCGGCCGGCGACGCATCATTGCCGGCGGTCGGCGGCCACGAGATCGAAGTCCGCGCCTGAACGACCCGAAGCTGGGTTCCGCTCTCGCCCGCCTCGCTAGGCGGGCAAAGTAGTTTCACCCGCCCTCCAGCCATTCCAATTAACGGAGCCTGCCATGCGCATTGCCGTCCTCGCCGACATCCACGGCAATGTCCTGGCGCTCGACGCCGTGCTCGATGATCTGCGGCAGCGCGGCCGCGCCGACCTCATCGTCAATCTCGGCGATTGCGTTTCCGGCCCGCTCTGGCCGCGCGAGACCATGGAGAGGCTCGAGACGCTCGACCTGCCGACGGTGCGCGGCAACCACGACCGCCGCGTTGCCCGCGACACCGCCGACGAGACCATGTGGCCGTCCGACCGCTACGCGCAGGAACGGCTGACCGCAGGCCAACGCGAGGCGCTATTTGCGCTACCCGTCACGCTGGAGGTGGCGCCCGGCATACTCGCCTTCCACGCCCGGCCCGACCACGACGAAAAATACCTGACTGACGCGATCGTCGACGGCCGGCTGGTGCGCGCGCCGCTGGTCGCAATCGAGCGGCGCCTCGGCGCGATCGATCCCGCCTGCCGCATCATGCTTTGCGGCCACAGCCATCGCAGCGAGCTGGTCCGCATTCCCGGCGGTCCGGTCATCTTCAACCCGGGCAGCATCGGCTGCCCCGCCTATGACGATTCAACCCCGCCGGCGCATGTCTCCGAGCAGGGCTCGCCGCACGCCCGCTACGGCATCGTCGACTTGCACCCCGACAGTTTCGAAGCCATCGCCGTCGATTATGACCACGAGGCGGCGGCGCGCCAGGCCGAGCAGGCGGGACGGCCCGAATGGGCTCACGCGCTGCGCACCGGCTTCATGCCGGGCTGAGCTTGCTCATCCCGGGCTGAGCTTGCTCATCCCAGGCTGAGCTTGCTCATGCCTAGCTGAACGGATGACCGCCTTCGAGCGGCAGAAGTCGCGACCGGTCCAAGCTTCAGTCGTCAGACGCCGATCGCTTAGCAGGACGTCGGGCGCTGGACGTCGAAGTCTTGGTCGCCGAAGGCTTTGGCCGTGACGTCTTGGGCGCTAGTTGCGTTGGGTTGAAACTCTGTGCTGGGGCGGATTCGGAACCGGCCCGAATGTCGGCGTCGCGCACCTGCTGGCCAAAGTTCAGGCCGGTCAGCTCTTCAATCTCGGCCACCGTCGAAAGGAACTCCGATACCCGGGCAATTTCAAGCGGGTCATCGAATGCCTCGTCCCGCTCGCCGAACGCTTCGGGCATCACTTCCAAAACCGGCTTCTGGTCCGCCAGCAGCGCGATGGCGCGCAGGCCAGCTTGATCGGACCACAGCGCTATCTTCCAGAACTTCAGGGGGACATGGCTGTCGAAGCGGTAGGGAGGATCGTCCTCACCGAACACTGGCCCGGCAAACACCGTGACACGGCCTCGCGTCGTATAGGCGTTGCGCAGCACATAGGTTTCTACCGCGCGCCATCTCAACTTCCCTTTGGAGCCGGGATGGTTAAGCGAGCTTCCTTGATTGAAGAAGCCGACTTGCGGCGCAGCATTGGTATAAAAGAACGTGTCGCGTTCTGCCGCGACCGCCTCCTGATCGACGCCCCATGCGGGGTCGCCGCGAAGTGTAATATGGCCCTTCTGGAACATTCGAGCGATTCGTTCCTTGGATTTTGCGACGGGAAATCCAGGGACATTCTGGCTCGAATAGAATTCCTGGTTCATCTGCTCGCCAAGGTCGATGCGCCGATCGGGCCGGAAAGCATCGCTGGCTTCCGAACCGGAAATCGACTCCACCCCCAATTCGAGAAGCGACGGGTTGTCGATGACCGTCTTGTCCTCACGATTGACCGCCTTGGTGCGGGATCCATCGATATTGCAGGCGGTGACGAAGGCAAGCCTGCGATCGGCGTTCATCAAGATCGAAAAATGATGGTAGCGCAATTCGTGTGGGTCCTCTCCCGGTTTGGCAAGAAGGTTTTTGGCCAACCGGTAGGGTGAATTGGCAACCGTCGGCATTGCCAGGACAAAGCCCGGTATGAAGCCGGGCTCATACCCTCCACGATCGTCGAAATCCTCTGTTTTCCAACCCGCGGCCTCGGCGATGGCCACCTTCCCGGGTTCGCTTGCCGGGCCTTTGCCGTCGTTTCGTCTCGCATCGCCTCCGTCGCGGTCGATCAGCGGCGCCCGGACATTTATCTCGACGGGAAAAGTCCAGGTGACCGAGCCATCGGCATTGTGTCTCGTCGCCGGCGGATTGCGATCCGGTTCCGACCGCTGCACCGGCTTGTCCGGCACATCTTCGCGAATATCGGCGTTCAGCCGAACTGTCTCGTCCATCATGCGCGGCATGCCGGCCCAAATCACCAGAGCTTGCGAAACCGCCGATGCCGAGGAGCCCGGCAGCTTGGACTTTCTAGCACCCAGATGGTCAACGATGGCGCTGATCCGTATGCCTTCGTTGATCTCGCGCGCGAGCGCATAGCCACCTATGCCCGTCACCTCGTGGAACGGGCCGGCCCAATGGTGCAGGGCGATAGGTTCCCATTCATTGTTGAAGACCGGGGAGCCGGACGAACCCTGTTCGGTGTCGGCGACATAGTGCAGCACTTGCACCGTTTCGTCGCGGGCCACCAGCCGGTTTTCACGCAACACCAGTTC
This sequence comes from Mesorhizobium sp. M0854, assembly GCF_040319815.1. Lineage (NCBI taxonomy): Bacteria > Pseudomonadati > Pseudomonadota > Alphaproteobacteria > Hyphomicrobiales > Phyllobacteriaceae > Mesorhizobium > Mesorhizobium sp. M0854. Next base: position 21,400 of record NZ_JAMYOL010000028.1, on the reverse strand, counting down.
CTTGAAGCGGCCATCGGGATGCTGAACGATGTTGGCGATTTCGCCGAGCATATGCTTGTCGCGCGCATCCGACAGCGAGATAAAACCGAACTCCCCCAGTTCCTTTGGACCGGAACGCCGCTCGCCGACTCCGATCAGCGTATAGTCCAGACCCTCTATGCTATCGGTCACGAAACAGGATTCAGGATCGAACAGGAACGTCGTCGGCGTACGCACGGCATTCGCACCGTCCTGCTCATAATCGAACTGGACCTGGAAGCGCCGGGAATCCGCCGGCGACGAAATCACATGGTTGTTTGTGAGGAACAGCCTTGGCCCGACCAGAAAACCCGATCCTTGTGGATTGCCGTTGAGAAAGGCAACGCGGCCAACCGCATCGGCAGCACGGCGCCCACGCTCGAGGAATGCGACCCCGATGAAATCGAGCGTTGGGCCGAGAATTGCCTCCGGCCCTGGCTGCTTGGCGGCGGCCTTTCTTTCCCCGGCAGACCTCATGTCGATCGCTGCCGATATCATCTCCGCTTCGGTGCGGCTGAGCGACGCCTTTACCTGCAACCTGTCGAGGCGCCTGGAGAGGGTCTGTTCGGCGGCCAGCGGATTGCCGTTGGCGATGTGGCCAAGTGAAGCCTCAATCTCGGCGCGCGTTTTCTTGATACGCTGGCGAACTATGTTTTCCACCTGCGCAAATATTTCAAGGTCGACCATATTGCCCTCCTCAACCTTACTTGAGACAGTGCATATTTACATGAAATGTGCAATATTTTGCCGGCTGTTAGTTCACGGAAGTGGCCTGGTCGCGATTCAACACGCGGCACCTTTTCGGGCTTACACAGCGCCGTCTCGTCGCCTATAAAAACCGGCTGGCGTGCGATGGCGCTTTCGTGCCTGGCCGCGCCTTCGGCAATTGAACCTACCGCCCATGGCAGATGATTAGGCGCACAGTAACACTCCCGACGACGCTGCTTGCGGTGATCGCCGCTCCGCTGATGCTGGCGGAGTTGCCGGCCAACGGCCAGGAGCCGGAGCCCATCGTCTCGATTGTGACGGGTCTCGCTCCGGATGACCTCCTGAACGTGCGCGCCACGGCGTCGGCCATGGGCAAGATCGAGGCGCGGCTGCCGAGTGGTTCGAGCGTGAAAAATCTCGGCTGCGGCGACGTCAGCGGCTACAAATGGTGCAAGGTTGAAGACATTGATGACCCGAAGATGAGCGGATGGGCGCCCGCACGCTACCTCGACCCTATCAATCCCCGGCAAGTGACACCGCAGGTGGCGGCCAGTGCGGAGAACCCTGCGCCTCAGCCGCTGCCCGACCTGACAACGCGCCTCGGCGCGACCGCTCCCGAAACGCCGCTGAATTCCCCTGACGCGATCGGCAGGGTGGCGATCGAGGATGCTTACCGCCTGGCCCTGGCCGGTGGAAACCCCACGACTGGACAGGTTGATGGATCGCCGCCCGCGGCAGTGGGTCCCGTCCAGAATTTCGGCGCGGCCAACGCGGCGCCCCCGGCCGACGCACAGACCGTTGCGCGGCTTCAGCCGCCGGGGACACCGGTACCCGGTGCCGGCAACGCCATCCCCTGTGCGCGCTATCTCGGCCAGCCGATGACCAGCTGCAAGGCAGGCGTGGTGCGCACCGGCGACAAGACCGACGTGACCGTGACCTGGCCCGATGGCGGCACGCGCATCATCAGCTTCAAGGCCGGCAAGCCGGCCGGTGCGGACGCGCCCGGCGAATTCCGCTTCACCCGCGAGGGCAGCCTGAACATGATCCGCGTCGGTGCTTCCGAACGCTTCGAGATCACGGACCAGTTGGCGCTGGGGATAGTGATGAGGGGAATAAGGCAGTAGGGCAGTAGGGCAATATGTTTAAAGGGCACTCGAACCTCTGCCCTACTGCCCTACTGCCCTACTGCCCTACTGCCTGCCATTTTAGGGGCTTACATCCGGCAAAACTCTTCCCTATAAGGCCCTCCTAGCCTGATACCAGAATCGCGAGCACAACCGGCCGGGTCATCCCGTCCGGCTTTTTGTGCAAGCCGCCCGCCGAACGGACCCTCGACATGCCAAGACGCACCGACATCAAGTCGATCCTGATCATCGGGGCCGGCCCCATCGTCATCGGCCAGGCCTGCGAATTCGACTATTCCGGCACCCAGGCCTGCAAGGCGCTGAAGGAAGAGGGTTTTCGCGTTATCCTGGTCAATTCCAATCCGGCCACCATCATGACCGATCCGGAACTGGCCGACGCCACGTACATCGAGCCGATCACGCCCGAAGTGGTGGCCAAGATCATCGCCAAGGAGCGGCCGGACGCGCTGCTGCCGACCATGGGCGGCCAGACCGCGCTCAACACCGCTCTGTCGCTGCGCCGCATGGGCGTGCTCGACCGCTATCAGGTCGAGATGATCGGTGCCGACGCCACCGCAATCGACAAGGCCGAGGACCGCGCGCTGTTTCGCGAGGCGATGAACAAGATCGGCCTGGAAACGCCGAAGTCGATGCTGGCCAACGCAACCGACGTCAAGAACACCGACCGCAAGACGCACGAGGCCGAGCGCGCCGCGCTGAAGGCCGAGAAGCCGGAAAATCTCGACGCCGCGCTCGATGCTCTGGAAACGCGCTGGAACCTCGGTGAGGGCGACCGCAAGCAGCGCTATATCAGCTATGCCATGGCGATTGCAGCACAAGCGCTCGACCATGTCGGCCTGCCCGCCATTATCCGCCCCTCCTTCACTATGGGCGGCACCGGCGGCGGCATCGCCTACAACCGCGCCGAATTCTTCGAGATCGTCCAGTCCGGCCTCGACGCCTCGCCGACCACCGAAGTGCTGATCGAGGAGAGCGTGCTCGGCTGGAAGGAGTATGAGATGGAGGTTGTCCGCGACAAAGCCGACAACTGCATCATCGTCTGCTCGATCGAGAACATCGACCCGATGGGCGTGCATACCGGCGATTCGATCACCGTCGCCCCAGCGCTCACGCTGACCGACAAGGAATACCAGATGATGCGCAACGCCTCGATCGCGGTGCTGCGCGAGATCGGCGTCGAGACCGGCGGCTCCAACGTGCAGTTCGCCGTCAACCCGGCCGACGGCCGCCTGGTGGTGATCGAGATGAACCCGCGCGTCTCGCGCTCGTCGGCGCTGGCCTCCAAGGCGACCGGTTTTCCGATCGCCAAGATCGCCGCCAAGCTCGCCGTCGGCTACACGCTGGACGAGCTCGAGAACGACATCACCGGCGGAGCAACGCCGGCCTCGTTCGAGCCGAGCATCGACTATGTCGTGACAAAAATCCCGCGCTTTGCCTTCGAGAAGTTTCCCGGCGCCGAGCCAGTGCTGACCACCTCGATGAAGTCGGTCGGCGAGGTCATGGCCATCGGCCGCACCTTCCAGGAATCGCTGCAGAAGGCGCTGCGCGGGCTGGAGACCGGCCTGACCGGTCTGGACGAAATCGAGATCCCCGGCATCGGCCATGGGACGACAGCTGCCAGCCACGTCGACGACCGCAACGCCATCCGCGCCGCCTTGGGCACGCCGACGCCGGACCGGCTGCGCATGGTGGCGCAAGCGATCCGCATGGGCACTTCGCTCGAAGACGTGCACGCGATGTGCAAGATCGACCCGTGGTTCCTCGAACAGATCGCCGGCATTCTCGACATGGAAGCCCGCATCCGCGAGCACGGAATTCCCGAGGACGCCGCCAATCTGCGCATGCTGAAGGCGATGGGTTTTTCGGACGCCCGCCTCGCCTCCCTGGTCAGGAAGGATGTCGAAGAGATCCAGAAGATACGCGACAAGCTCGACGTTCATCCGGTTTACAAGCGCATCGACACCTGCGCCGCCGAATTCGCCTCGCCCACCGCCTACATGTATTCGACCTATGAGGTGCCGTTTGCCGGCGCGCTCGCCAACGAGGCGCAGGTCTCGTCGCGCAAGAAGGTCGTCATCCTCGGCGGCGGCCCCAACCGCATCGGCCAGGGCATCGAGTTCGACTATTGCTGCTGCCATGCCGCTTTTGCGCTGCGCGACGCCGGCTTCGAGGCGATCATGATCAACTGCAATCCCGAGACCGTGTCGACCGACTACGACACCTCCGACCGGCTCTATTTCGAGCCGCTCACGCCGGAGGACGTGTTGGAGATCCTGCGCGCCGAGCAGGCGTCCGGCGAGCTCGTCGGCGTCATCGTCCAGTTCGGCGGCCAGACGCCGCTGAAGCTGGCGGATGCGCTGGAGAAGGCCGGCATCCCGATCCTCGGCACCTCGCCCGACATGATCGATCTGGCCGAGGACCGCGACCGCTTCCAGAAGCTGCTGCACAAGCTTGGCCTCAGCCAGCCGAAGAACGGCATCGCCTATTCGGTCGAGCAGGCCCGCCTCGTCGCCGGCGAGCTCGGCTTCCCGCTGGTGGTGCGCCCGTCCTATGTGCTCGGCGGCCGCGCCATGCAGATCATCCACGACGAGAGCATGCTGCAATCCTATCTGCTCGACACCGTGCCCGGCCTGGTGCCGGAGGACATCAAGCAGAAATACCCCAACGACAAGACCGGCCAGATCAACACGCTGCTCGGCAAGAACCCGCTTCTGTTCGATACCTATCTGTCGGGCGCCATCGAGGTCGACGTCGATTGCCTTTGCGACGGCAGGTCGACCTACGTCTCCGGCATATTGGAGCACATCGAGGAGGCCGGCATCCATTCGGGCGACTCGGCCTGTTCGCTGCCGGTGCATTCGCTGCCCTCCGAGCTGGTCGACGAGCTGGAGCGCCAGACGGCAGCACTTGCCCGCGCGCTCAATGTCGGCGGGCTGATGAACGTGCAATATGCGATCAAGGACGGCACCGTCTATGTGCTGGAGGTCAACCCGCGGGCGTCGCGCACCGTGCCCTTCGTCGCCAAGACCATCGGGCGGCCTATCGCGAAGATTGCTGCCCGCATCATGGCCGGCGAAAGCCTGGAAGACGCCTTCGCCCACTACGGCGCCATGCCCGACCCGCGCAACCCCGGCCACATCGCCGTCAAGGAAGCGGTATTCCCGTTCGCCCGCTTCCCCGGCGTCGACATATTGCTCGGCCCGGAAATGCGCTCGACCGGCGAGGTCATGGGCCTCGACCGCGACTTCGCGCTGGCCTTCGCCAAGAGCCAGCTCGGGGCGGGTGTTGATCTCCCCCGCGCGGGCACGCTGTTCGTCTCGGTGCGCGACGAGGACAAGAAGGGCATCTTGCCGGCGGTCAAGCGCCTCGCCGGCCAGGGTTTTAAAGTGCTGGCCACCTCAGGCACCGCACGCTTCCTCGCCGAGAATGGCGTCGCCGCCGAGAAGATAAACAAGGTGCTGGAAGGCCGCCCGCACATCGAGGACGCCATCCGCAACCGCCAGGTGCAGATCGTCTTCAACACCACGGACGGCCAGAAGGCGGTGTCGGACTCAAAATCGCTGCGCCGCGCGACGCTGATGCAGAAGGTGCCGTATTACACCACGCTCTCGGGGGCCGCCGCGGTGGCCGAGGCGATTGCCGCGCTGAAGGCGGGGAGCTTGGAAGTGAGGCCGCTGCAGGAGTACTTCGCGTAGGCGATTAGCCAATCTCCCTCCTTGTGGGGGAGATGGCCGGCAGGCCAGAGGGGGGCGCTGTCCCGCCAATGCTGCGATCCAACACCCCGTCTCGGTGTTACTGCCGACCCACCGTTTCCCACAAGAGGAAGGGTGCTGACGGTGCCCCTACTACCCGACGCTCTCACGCAACCATCGCGGACGCCATCGTTGCGCTGAAAGCGGGTGACATGTCGTTCCCTTGAACAGAATATGGCAGGTGATGTAGGATTTGAGATGGGAGGGGCCCTGTCATGATTGAAAGTATTTCTGACGAACTTTTGAAACCCGATATGCGAGCAGTCCTATCACGAACACATCTCGGCTACGATCTTCATAGTTTTCTGCTTCCAGTCCTAGAGGCTATCTCGAATGGGATGCACGGTATTGAGGCAAGATTCAAAAATAGCGCCGCCGAAAATGGGAAAATTGAAGTACATTTCATCCATCCGGCCGACCCATTGAAATTTCGTGTTACGATAGCAGACAATGGGATAGGCCTAACGGACGAAAACTATAAATCTTTTCGAACACCTTTTTCCGGCTACAAACTTAAGGAAAACGGCCGAGGTTTCGGCCGGTTCATTGCCTTCAAAGTATATTCTTCCATATTGTATCAAAGCAGATACAATTTTTTTTCCATTGAAAGATCCAGATCTTTCAAATTTGATATAGCAAATGACAATGAAATTATGTTCATCGGAGGCGAGCCTAAGTTCCGCGATTCCGGACTCCAGGTAGAATACCGTCAGCCTCTGACGAACTGGCACGATTTGATACGTGGGTTACGTCCAGACCACGTCGCTGATGAAATAGGCAGCCATTTCCTGCCCTATTTTTTGTACAAATGGCTTCCAAAGATTACTATTCAATTCGACGAGTTGGCTCCACAAGACATAACCGAGCACTTCAAAAGCGTTTTTGTTGAATCCGACTCCGGTCAGATAGAATGCGAGATCGATGGGGAAAATGAAAAATTAGAATACTCCGTAACCCGCATCCCGAAGACCAGAACTTTTAATAGCCACTGCCTTTTACTTTCTGCTGCAGATCGAATTGTCGGAAAGCCGCGTGACCTGACTAATAAACTCGGTCAACCATTTTTCGTTGATGAAAAGGGTGAGAAATATATAGTGATCGCGGTAGTCAGAGGGCCTGCATTTGAGACACGCCTTAATGACGCAAGAACAGGCATAAATCTTCCGCCAAAATCAATTGAAAACATAGTTTCAGCGATAAGCGATGTAATTGAGAAGACAGAGGTCTCTCAAATTGAAAAGATCAAGGATGAGCAGTCTAGCGATCTTGGAGATGCGCTTCGCGAAAATCCAATTCTACGATTGGGACTGCGCGGCAGAACAGTAAGCGAATACGTTGCAGCAAAGCCTAATAACTGGTCAGCAGAGGAATTCGTTTCCGATCTGGCCATCGAGCGGTTCAGAGCATCGGGCGACCTGTCAAAAGCAATCTCTCTTGCTGCGGGTGATCCTGAGAATTACAGCGAGAAACTATCTGAGATAGTCAGTAAAATCGATGCCGCAAAAAAGGAAGCTTTGGCGGAGTATGTAATACACAGGAAGAACATTATCGAGCTTTTGGAAGCGGCTCGGAAATTTAAGTCAGACGGAAAAAGAGAGCCCGAAGACGTCATACACGAGCTTGTTTTTAGACGATTTTCCGACAGTGTGAATACCGAGTACTTTTCTCACAATCTTTGGCTCATTGATGATGCGCTAGCATTCTTACCTTACGTGTCCAGCGATCGGACGCTGCAGGGCGGGCGAAGGAAGTTAGGGGACAAAGTAGCCGATTTGATTTTCTTCGATGACAGTATAATTCTCGGCGACAACGATGGCACAACCATAAATATTATAGAGTTTAAAAAACCGAGCCGTGACGATTATAAATTTGGAAATGAAAAACTCGACCCAGTTCTTCAGGTGATAAACACCCTGGAGCAGGCAACAGATCGAGGGGGGATAAACAAGACAGACGGAAGCCATATTGCCTTTACCGGTGTCATTCGCCGTTTTTCATTTATAATCGCCGACCATACACCAAGCATGGTTAACCTACTTCGGAAGCATGACTTCAAGAATGACTGGAATCCGAAAATATTTTTTCGATTTAGGGATCATGAAGAGATATTTATACAGGCGATAGGCTATGAAACGTTGGTTGAGAACGCCAAGAAGCGAAACCAGGCGTTTTTCAGTGTTCTACTTGGTGAGTGAGCAAGCGAAGGCGACTTCGTCGACAAGTAGCAGTTGCCTTCCTCCCTTGTGAGGTTCGGAGGACTGGCTGGCTCGCCAAGGTGACACCGAGCGAAGTCGTGTCGGACGAGAGGTGTCCCGCCCGACAATAGCCCGCAAATCACTGGTGACAGTACGCGACGCCATACTGCAACGCTCGTGCCAATCCGGGGTAAAATCCATCAGGTTCCACAGGCTCGTTGGTGCCGATGGCGCGCGTTTGGGGGACGCGAAGCCAAGCTTGGAACTCCAGAAATGACGGATGCCCTGCTGCCCGAGATGATCGCCAACCGGCTAATTTGCCGCCGCTCACCTCAGCCGAGAAATCCAATAAACCGCCCCGCAAACAGCACGGACGTCCACAGCACCAGCGAAAGCACCGCCAGCACGGTCGCGGCCCCGCCGGCCGGCTCATCACCGCCTTTTGCGCGGCGCACGAAGACGAGGAAGTTTGCTCCGGCAAGCAGGATGAGCGTCATCTTGGCGAGGAAGATGGGCATCGCCGCATACTCGCTCGGCCTGACTGAAAACAGCAGCGAGCCCGTGACAAGCGCGCCGGCGAACGCGGCCAATGCGGTGCGGCGCAGCAGCGCGATGAACGGCGCCTGCGGCAGCGAGCGGAAGGCGCCGAGGATCCTGAGATCCATGAGCCAGACGCTGGTCAGCAGCGCGCCGATCGACATGATGTGGAGCGCATTGACGATGGGGTAGGCGACGAAGGAGGCCTTCAGTCCCCGCACCAAAGCGAGTTGCTCGATGCCGGCGAAAAACCCGTCCATTCAGGCCGGCGGCACGCGGTCAGGATAGACGTCATAGGTCTTGCCGCCGACGATGACGCGGACCGCCTTCATGCGCTTTTCGGTCTCGTCGCGCGAGCGGTTGCCGATCGCGGTCACCTCGTCGCCGATCTTGGCGACCTCCTCGGTGAAGCCGGCGGCGATCGTGCGCGACGGCGTCGCCATCTCCACCCGCCAGGCCTCGCCCTCGGCATCGACGTCCAGCGTGGCGTGCGGATTGCCGATATAGATGGCCGTGATCTTGCCCTTGAGTTCGAAAAACCCGTCCTGCGTCCACGACCAGCCGTGATGGGCATAGGCCGCACTGACGGCAGCAAGGATTACCGCCGCTGCCAGCGTGATGCTCCGGTTGAAAGGTGACTGCATCGCTCGTCTCCCCGGTTCCGGCATTAGAGGGTAGGTCAGCGCGCCGCAGCGTCAAATCACATGAGGTGTGCGCTGCCCCTCATTGCCCTGCCGGGCATTTCTCCCCGTATAGTGACGGGGAGAAAGGTGCCTTCGCCGACGGTTTCGCCAATCTCCAGAGTTGAAGAAAGGGAGCTGAGTTTGCCGCCAGCCCCCTTCTCCCCGTCCCTCTACGGGGAAAGATGCCGGCAGGCAGATGAGGGGCGGCGCCGACTTCTACGGTCGAGCGCCCGCCTGCCCCGACCCCTCACGCCGCCCAATCGACCTCGACCATCCCCAGCCGCTGATAGAGCCTGACCGCAGCCGCGTTCTCGACGGTATTGGTCTTGAGATCGACATGCGCAGCACCCCTTGCCTGAAACACCGCAAACGCGTGCCGCATCAGTGCCTCGGCAATGCCGTTGCCGCGCGCCTCGGGGTGGACGGCAAGATCCTTGACGAACGCCCGTGTCCAGCAGAGCGCCGCGCCCGCCAGCCGGCCCTTGCCGTCGATGACCAGGAAACACAAAGCTGGGTCGAATTCCGCGTCGGCCGAAATGCGCGGCCACCATTCGTCGAACGGCCCGTCGGCGCCATCGTCGAACACCGCGGTCAACAGCGTATGCAAAGCGAGTGCATCCGCGGCTTCGAAGGCGCGCATGAAAAAACCTTCGGGCCAGCGCGGCGCCAGAAGCGTGTCGTCGAGGATCTTGCGCAGGCGGATGTCGTTTGGCGCCAGCGGACCCGGCTCAGGCATCGGGCTGCATGCGGCGGCGCAGGCTGTCGCTGCCGAGGCCGGTTTCGCCCAGCATCCCCTTGCGCTTGGCGTCGTAATAATAGCCGCTCTGGTAGAGCCGGTCGGCCCGCTTGGGGTTGCCTCCGCTGACCAGCCAGGCGCCGCGCAGATATTTCACCGCATATTTCAAATTGGTCTCGGCATCGAACAGGCCGCTTGCCGGCCCGTCATAGCCCATGCCGCGCGCCGTCGCGTGCTTGATCTGCATCAGCCCCCAATGGCCGTGATTGTAGGCTTTCGGGTTGAACGTGCTCTCGCGGTTGACGACATGGCGCACCAGATCGACCGGCACCTGGTAAAGCGCGGAATATTTCTCGATCAGTCGCTCGATCTCGCTGCGGCCGCCGGCGTTCGACTGACGCTCGGTGGGGTCGGTCGCGGCCAGAACGGCCGGGTCCTGCGGCAGCGTGTAGGAAACCGGCTGAACGCCGGGCATGGCCTCGGTCTGTTGGCTGACCGGCATGGCGACGGCTGGCGTCGCGGTAACAGGCAGCGCGTTGGCGGTCATGACGGCGGGGGTACTTGCCGCCAGCGGCGTCGGCCCGGCAAAGGCGGCGGCCGGCTCGATCGGCAGCGCCGCTGTCTGGGCGACGCCGGACGGCTCCGGCAGGACCGAAACCGTGTCAGGCAGCGCCAACGTAAAGCCGGCATCGGTATTGGCCGTATTTTCGGTGAAGGCTGGCGTCGGGGTCACCGGCGAAGTCGAGGTGCAACCGCTGAGAGCGGCCACGGCCAACACCGCCGCAAGGACGGGAAAGAGGAATTTTGCTGGCAAGCGGCGCTCGGGTCCGGTTCGTCGGATGTTAAGAAGTCCTTACACCAGCATCTTTCCCCGGGCAATCCGCGGTAGCCGGTGGTTTTCGGGTGGCGAGCCGGGCCGCGAAATGCGATATTGTTCTGGATTTGTACTTGGAAGGATTCCGGAAAGGAGCACGCCATGGACGCCTCTCATGCCACCGTCGGCCACGCGGTCTTCGAAACCGTGCTCGGCTTCATGGGTATCGCCTGGAGCGAAGCCGGGCTGACCCGGCTCTGCCTGCCGCAGCGCAACCGCGACACGGTCGAGCGCCGGCTGCTGCGCCATGCCGCCGCCGAGCAGCCTGCGAAGCCCGAGCCGCAATGGGTTGCCGAGCTGATCGCGTCGATCAAGGCCTATGCCACCGGCGAGGATATCGATTTCTCCGGCGTGCCGGTCGATCTCAGCGGCGTCGACGAGTTCCGCCTGGCGATCTATGACGCGGCGCGAAAACTCGCCTTCGGCGAAACCACCACCTATGGCGAACTGGCCAAACGCGCCGGCCATGCCGGGCTGGCGCGTGAGACGGGCGCCGCACTCGGCGCCAACCCGGTGCCGCTGGTCATACCCTGTCACCGCATCCTTGCCGCCGGCGGCAAGATCGGCGGATTTTCCGCGGCCGGCGGCTCGGCCACCAAAGAAAAGATGCTGGCCATGGAAGGCGTACGCGTCGGCCCGCCGCCCCCGGCGCAGGTGTCGTTCGGGTTTTAGTGGTGCTGATATTCAGGCGAGGCCGGCACCCGGCGCACCATTTCGTCCCACTCTAATCCGGAAGCAGGCGCCGGCGAAAACGCCGGTCGATCTCCACCCGCTTGCATTTGTAGACGGTGCAGGAATTCGTGTCGGCGCTCGGCACCGAGGCCCGCGCCCTGACCTCGCCGATGTCGCAGAATTGCTGGCTCCGCACGTAGCGGTCGTAGAGCGCCAGCCCCGGCACGCGCGCCGATCTGTAACGCAGGATGACCGCGCCCTCGCGCGCGATCGTCGCCTGCACCTTGCCGCAGCTCATGCGGGTCGGGTCGTAGCGCGAGCCCGCCTGCGCCTCGGCGGCCACCAGCGTCAGGCAAGCGGCAAGCAGAACGATTTTCATGTCCCTCTCCCCAAAACCCGGTCGCGCCCGAAGCCGGCGCGATCCTCCCGGGTCAGGCGCGCAACAACGACGCTCTCACGCGATTGGGGCGGCCGTTGGGCAGCGTTGCCGTCGCGCCATTTTCCGCCCCGTCTTGTTTTTTGCGCGAAGGCATATTATATGCGGTCCATTGATATTTCGGCCGATCGATCCGGGCCTCGCGATCTTCGCGTTTGCTGACGTTCTATCTCCAAAATCTCGATACAAACCGGCTGGGTTTCGGCCCAGTCAAACTAAAGCAAACGTAAAGGACTATCGAAATGGCAACAGGTACGGTCAAGTGGTTTAATTCCACCAAGGGTTTCGGCTTCATTCAGCCTGACAGCGGCGGCGCGGACGTTTTCGTCCACATCTCCGCAGTCGAGCGTGCTGGACTGTCGACCTTGGTCGAAGGCCAGAAGATCAACTTCGAGATCGAGCAGGACCGCCGCACTGGCAAGTCGTCCGCTGGATCTCTGAGCAAGGCAGCCTGATTTTGCGAATGGCGCGCGCCGGCGATCGCCCGGGGCGCGCGGCAAGTCACGGATGTACTGGCGGTCGCGCGAGAAGCGCGCCGGAGCGAAAGACCCGACAAGCCGAAGCAGCAGATTGCTGCCGGCCCGGCCAAAACGCTCCCGATCAGGCTACCAAGCATGGGAAGGCGGGATTTTGTCCCGCCTTTTTGCTGTCTGGATTCCAGTGAACCGCTGCCTTGGGCCTATAGTCCCACTTTGTGGTGTTTTTGGCCCAATGTGGTACTATTGATTCATGAGCAAGCTTGAACAGATTGAGAAATCCGTTGCCGAACTAAGCCCCGAAGAGCTGAGAGCGTTTGCCGCATGGTTCGAGGCGCTGCAGGCCGACATGTGGGACCGGCAGATCGAAGCCGACGCCAAGGGCGGCAGGCTGGACAAGCTTGCCGAGCAGGCCTTGGCTGATCATCGCGCCGGCCGGACCCGGCCTCTGTGAATCATTTTGCTACTCCCTCGTTTTGGGAGGCCTACGCAAAACTGCCCTCGTTAATCAGAGCAAAGGCGAACAGACGTTTCGCCAAACTGAATTCTGACCCGTTCCACCCGTCGTTGCATTTCAAACAGGTCGGGCGCTACTGGTCGGCGCGGGTTGATATCAACTACCGCGCCGTGGCTGTTCGCGACCACGATGACGTGGTCTGGTTCTGGATAGGCACCCATTCCGAATATGATCGCCTGCTGAAATAGCCGCGCGACCATTCACGTCATCGGCCGAGGGCCGCAAGCCCGACCTCCGGAGCGAGCCGCGAAGCGCCGAGAAGCGTGACTAAGGCAGCCACTCCAGCGGCACGTGCCCCGGATCGGCCTCGACCCTTTTCAGCCAGGCGGCAACCGCCGGATAGGCGTCGAGCTGAAACCCGCCCGTCTCGGCCGTATGCGTATAGGCATAGAGCGCGATGTCGGCGACGCTGAGCGCATTGCCGGCGAAGAAGCTGCTCCCGGCCAGGTGCTTGTCCATGACACCGAGCGCCTTGTTGCCGCGCTCCAGCGTCAGGGCCAGCCGCTCCGGCGTCGCATCCTTGGCTCTTTCAGGGAAGGTCAGCAGCGCCCTGCGCACGGCGATATAAGGCTCATGGCTGTATTGCTCGAAGAACAGCCACTGATAGGCCAGCGCGCGTTCGTATCTGTCCGCCGGCAGAAACCGCGTGCCGTCGGCGAGATAGAGCAGGATGGCATTGGATTCGGCCAGCCGGCGGCCGTCGTCGAGTTCGAGCAGCGGCACCATGGCGTTCGGGTTTTTCGCGACATAGTCGGGCTTGCGCGTGTCGCCGGTGTGCGAGCTGACCTCGACATTGGTGAAAGCGATGCCGAGCTTGGCCATCAACAGGCGCGGCTTGTAGCAATTGCCGCTGTCGATCATTCCATAGAGTATCATCGGTGCTCCCCCTTGCTCGCAACCACCCGTCTCAGGGCTTGATCCAGCCTCTATCGCGGCAGCGGCGGCTTCATCCAGTGATTTGTTTTGGCGTAAGCATCAGCGCCGCTGATGCATTTCAGGATATATCGAGATTCAAGTCAGGCCGAGCCGAGAAGGGTGGGTTCCGAGAACCGGAGCGGAGCGTACTTTGGGTACGTGAGCACCGGAAGCGCAGGAAACCGCCGTTCGCAGGCCGGCATCACTTGAATCTCGACATATCCTAGCCGAATAGGGGGATGACGTTGTTGTCCCTGCCAAGCAGCCTGTCGATCGACAGCGGCTCCTCGTCGAACAGCGTACCGGCCAGCGCCGGCCGGGCAAGGTAAAAGCCCTGCAGCAGGTCGACGCCGCCATCCAGCGCGACGCGCAGATGCGTGGCGTTCTCGACGCCTTCGACCAGCACCTTGGCGCCACGGTCGTGCAGCGTTGAAACCAGCGGCCGGAAAAACCGCTCGGCGGCGGCATGGCGGCAGAATTCTGCGAACCAGGTGCCGTCGATCTTGACGATGTCGGGCTGCACCAGCGCTACCCTTTCTTCGGTCGAATGCCCGGTGCCGAAATCGTCGATGGCGATGCGGACGCCGTCGCGCCGCATCTCGCGCGCCAGGCTGACAAGCACCTTGTCGCCGGCCGCCTGCTCGGTAATCTCGCAGACCAGCATGCCGGGATGCAGGCCGAAATCCGCCAGATGCCTGGTCATCAGCCTGATTTCGGCTAGGGCCCGTGCGGGGTCATCGTTGATCAGCGGATTGTAGTTGAAGAACAGGTCGAGCCCGTCGACGCCGATGTTGCGGAAGTTGCGCAAATGCAACACCCGGCACATGGTTTCGACAAACAGCCGATCCGCTGCCGGCACGCCTTCGAAGAAGATTTGCGGCGCCACCGGCCTGCCTGCGCGGTGCGGCTCGATCAGTCCCTCGACCGCGACGGCGGCGAGAAACCTGCCGCGCGGCGCGAAGACCGGCTGATAGGCGCTCCTCAGCCGAAATGCGCCGTAGACGCCATATTCGATGCCGACCTCGTCGGCAAAGATCGCTTCGCCGACCTTGCGCCGCATGTCGGCCCGCCCGGTCACGATGCCACCCTGCGGCCAAAGGCCCGCATCGGCCGCCGCGATGGCGAAACGGCCGCGGGAACTTTGTCCTTATCGGGCGACACCGCTGATGCCTGCCCGGCCTTGTCGAAGACGTGAAAGCTGGTCGGTGCAAGCTCCGGGCGTGCCAGCACGAAGCCTTGCACCATCGAGGCGCCCGACTTTTCGGCGAGCTCGAGCTGCCAGCCCGTCTCGATGCCCTCGAATACCGTACGGATGCCTTGCTCTTCGAAGCTGGTCACCATAGCGGTCAGCAAGGCGAAGCCGGCACCGGACTCCATCAGCGTCATGATCCAGTCGGCGTCGAACTTGACGATGTCTGGCCTGAGTTCCTTGATGCGATTGATGTCGGATTCGTCGGCGCCGTAATCGTCGACGGCAATGCGCAAACCATTGCCCCTGAGCGCCTCGACGAAATTGTAGAGCGTTTCCTGCGACGCCGATTTCTGTTCGGTGACCTCGCAGACGACGCGGCGCGGATCGATGTCGGCCTCGTGCAGCACCAGCCGCATTTCGCGCAGCGCCTTGTCGGCGATGCTGCGGTCGGTGAACACCGATGGATCGAAATTAATGAAGATGGAGGCGTCTCGCGGCAGGCAGGCGCCGGCGTTCAGAAGGTGCAGCGTCCGTGTCAGCGCCTCGATATGCAGGCGGTCGACCGCCGGACAACTGTTGAAGAAACTCATTGGCGGCTGCGGCTCGCCTTCGCGGAACGGCCGGATCAGCCCCTCGAACGCGACGACGGAAAGCTTGCCCTTGTTGAAGGCGAAGATCGGCTGGAACGCGCTTTGCAGCGTATAGACCCCCCAGACACCGCTGGCGGTGCCGTCATCATGGCGGATGATATGGGCAAGCCCGATGCTGCGTGTCACGGTTCCTCGCTATGCGAGACTGGCGGACCGGCTACGGTCCTGCCGTTCAAGCTTTTACCGATCGTTGATGAATTTATTGTTGCCAGCATTGCGCGCTGGCTCATTCGACAATGCCTGCGCTGGGCTTGCGCTTGACCAGATGATGCGACATGAGAGGCGCCGCAGCGCCTTCGCCCGCCGGTCCTTTCTGGAGATATCTGTCATGGCCTTTCTTGCCGACGTCCTTTCCCGCGTAAAGCCTTCCGCGACCATCGCGGTGACGCAGAAGGCGCGCGAGCTGAAAAACGCTGGCCGCGACGTGATCGGGCTGGGCGCCGGCGAACCGGACTTCGACACCCCCGACAACATCAAGCACGCCGCGATCGAGGCCATCCGCCGCGGTGAGACGAAGTATCCGCCGGTATCCGGCATCGTGCCGCTGCGCGATGCGATCGCGAAAAAATTCAAGCGCGAGAACAATCTCGACTACCGGCCTGAGCAGACCATCGTCGGCACCGGCGGCAAGCAGATCCTGTTCAACGCCTTCATGGCGACGCTGAACCCCGGCGACGAGGTGATCATCCCGCGGCCCTACTGGGTCAGCTATCCCGAAATGGTGGCAATCTGCGGCGGCACCTCGGCCTTTGCCGACACCTCGATCGACAACGGCTTCAAGCTGACGGCGGCCGTGCTGGAAAAGGCGATCACGCCGCGCACCAAATGGCTGTTGATGAACTCGCCGTCCAACCCCTCGGGCGCCGCCTATACCGAGGCGGAGCTCAAGGGCCTGGCCGACGTGCTGTTGAAGCACCCGCATGTCTGGGTGCTGACCGACGACATGTACGAGCACCTGACTTATGGCGACTTCGTCTTCAAGACCATCGCCGAGGTCGAGCCGAAGCTCTATGAGCGCACGCTGACGATGAACGGCGTGTCAAAGGCCTATGCCATGACCGGCTGGCGCATCGGCTATGCGGCAGGCCCGGTGCCGCTGATCAAGGCGATGGACATGATCCAGGGCCAGCAGACCTCCGGCGCCTGCACCATCGCCCAATGGGCGGCGGTCGAAGCGCTGAACGGCCCGCAGGATTTCATCCCGAAGAACAAGGCGATCTTCCAGGGCCGGCGCGATCTCGTCGTCTCGATGCTCAACCAGGCGCGCGGCATCACCTGTCCGTCGCCGGAGGGTGCGTTCTACGTCTATCCCTCCTGTGCCCAGCTGATCGGCAGGAAGACCAAGAGCGGCAAGGTGATCGACAGCGACGAAACCTTCTGCTCGGAACTGCTCGAGGCCGAGGGCGTGGCGGTTGTTTTCGGCTCGGCCTTTGGCCTCGGCCCGAATTTTCGCATCTCCTACGCCACGTCGGAGGCTCTGCTCGAAGAGGCCTGCACGCGCATCCAGCGCTTTACCGCCGCGCTGGTCTGAGACGTTTCAGCCGCCATACTGCTCGTCGTTCACTTTCTCCAGCCAATCGACATGCGCACCCTCGAGCGCCTCCTGCATGGCGATGTGGGTCATCGCCGATTTGGGCGCGGCGCCGTGCCAGTGCTTTTCGCCGGCCGCAAAGGAGATGACGTCGCCGGCCCTGATCTCCTGCAGCGGCCCGCCCCAGCTTTGCACGAGACCGGCACCGGATGTGACATAGAGCGTCTGGCCGAGCGGATGCGTGTGCCAGTGGGTGCGGGCGCCGGGCTCGAAGCTGACCAGCGTGGCTCTGAGCCGCGCCGGCGCCTCTTTCTCGATGATCGGCGTCTGCAAAACCCGGCCAGTGAAGTATTTTTCCGGCGCAACAATCGTCGGCACGCTGCCGCAGGCAATGATCTTCATCGTCGCAAATCCTCGATTCAATCCAGTGTCTTAGACCCTACCACTTTCGTCCGATGCCGGCTGCATCTCCTGCCGGCTGCGGGCAAAACGCGGCCAGAACAGACCGGTCCGCGTGCGGTAAGCGTCGTAGGCATCGGCCAACCTTGTCCGCGAAAATTTTCGCTCTTCGTCCAAGGCCGCGATCACGTAGATCGTAACGATGCCGGCGACCGGCACCACCGCCCAGACCGACCAGGTCGCGATACCCCATCCGACCCAGAAGATGATGTAGGACGTGTAGAACGGATGCCGGACATGGAGATAAGGGCCTTCGGTCACCAGGCTGTCGGGATTGTCAGGATCGAATGCGAACCGCAGCCCCGCCTTGCGGGAGACCGAGATCGCCCACCAGAACAGCGCCGAGCTTGCCAGTTCGATGGCGAGCCCGCCGATCTTCGCCGCCACCGGCTGCCGCTCGATCCACAGCAGCGCAAGAAAGAACAGCGCCGTGCCGACCACGACGGCCGAAATGATCATCGCGCCTGGAGACATGGTCGGCGACTGGAAATGCGCGCGCATCGACCAGGCATATTGGCCGAGCGTCGCGATGCTGCTGATCGAGACGAGAAGGTCGAGTGTGGATTCCATCATCAGGCTCCGGGGGTTAGCTGTGGTGGATTCGGCCATCATACCCGGCAGAAACCCAGAAATCATTTCTTAACCACCGTTCTAAACAACATGGTGACCTCGGCATGCGATGTTGACCTGGAGACAATCCCAAGGTCCAAATCAGATATGGCCGTTTCCCACCGCACGATCCGCACGCCGCAAGCGGATTTGCGCCTCAGCCAGTCGTCGGGACCCGGCATCCCGCTTGTCCTGATCCACGGCTCAGGCAGTTCGCGCGCCGTATTCGCCCGCCAGTTCGACAGCCCGTTGGCCGCTGCCCATCGGTTGATTGCTTTCGACCTGCCCGGCCATGGCGAATCGTCGGACGCCCGCGATCCGGCGACGGACTACACCATCGCCGGCCTTGCCCAATCGGCGGCCCAGCTCCTCGATGCCTTGGGCATCGGCCGCGCCGTCGTCTTCGGCTGGTCGCTTGGCGGGCACGTGGCAATCGAACTCGCCAGTTTTCACCGCGCCGTCGGCGGGCTGATGCTGACCGGCGCGCCGCCGGTATCGAAGGGTCCTTTCGGCATGCTGCGCGGCTTCCACGCGCATTGGGACATGCTGCTGGCGTCCAAAAAGACGTATTCCGAACGCGATGCCGAGCGCTTCGAGACGCTGTGTTTCGGCGACACCGCCGATCCGTCCTTTCGCCAAGCCATCCTGCGCACCGACGGCCGGCTGCGCGCCGCGGTGACGCGCGGCATGCTCACCGGCAAGGGCGCCGACCAGAGACAGGTGGTCGAGCAAGCCGCGTTTCCGGTCGCTATCGTCAATGGCGAGAACGATCCGTTCGTCCGGCTCGGCTATTTTGAGACGCTCGCATACGGCTCGCTGTGGGAGCATTGCCACATCGTCTCCGGCGCCGGGCATGCGCCTTTCTGGGAGCGCGCGGACCTGTTCAATCCGTTGCTGGCGCGCTTTGCCGAGACGGTGGCGGTGCAGCGCATGGACGCACCCCCGCTGGCGTCGCGCCTGACCGGCACCGGCTGAACCGGCCTCAACTTCAAATCCCTTCAACTTCAAATCCCTTGCCCTCCCGGCCTGCCCGTGGGACGATGCCCTTTGGGTAGGTGGCAAATTGAAAAAAGCCTCGCCCGCGACGGCCGACAGGCCGGCCGCCGCTCACAGGGAAACGCCTGAGTGGAGGTCAGCCATGGGTACTCGCGCCGGAGGACGACGCACGGGACCGAAATGCATTGCCATAGTCGGTCCCTTCGCAAGCGGTAAGACGACACTTCTCGAAGCCATACTCGCCCGTACAGGCGCCATTCCCCGCCAGAATCCCGTTTCGTCCGGAAATACCGTTTCCGATCATTCGCCCGAGGCGCGCGCTCACGGCATGAGCGTCGAGGCGACCTTCGCCACCACCGATTTCATGGGCGAGCCGTTCACCTTCGTCGATTGTCCCGGCTCGATCGAATTCTCCTTCGAAGCCGAGCCGGTGCTGGCCGCCTGCGACGTCGCCGTGGTCGTTGCCGAGGCCGACGAGAAGAAGATCCCTGCCCTGCAGCTGATCATGCGCAAGCTCGACGAGCTCGGCGTGCCGCGCATGCTGTTCCTGAACAAGGTCGACAAGGCGATAGCAGGTGTGCGCGACACGCTGAAGATGCTGCAGCCGGCAAGCTCGGTGCCATTGCTGCTGCGCCAGATCCCGCTGCGCAAGGACGGCGTCGTCATCGGCTCGATCGACCTCGCTCTGGAGCGTGCCTACATCTACCGCGAATATGCCGAGAGCGAGGTCGCCCAGATCCCGAGCGACGACAAGGCGCGCGAGCTCGAGGCGCGCTTTTCCATGCTGGAGACGCTCGCCGACCATGACGACCGCCTGATGGAGCAATTGCTGGACGAGATCGAACCGCCGAAGGACGCGATCTTCGACGACCTCGCCGCAGATCTGCGCGACGGCACGGTGACGCCGGTACTGATCGGCACCGCCGAGAAAGGCAATGGCGTGCTGCGCCTGTTGAAGGCGATCCGTCACGACGCACCCGACATCGCGGCGACGCGCCAGCGTCTCGGCGCGCCCGATGGCAATGCCACCGTGGTCCAGGTGATGAAGACCATCCACACCGCGCATGGCGGCAAGCTGTCGGTCTCGCGCATCCTGTCCGGCCAGGTCGCCGACGCCGCCGAGCTGTTCCTTCCCAACGGCGAGACGGCAAAGGTCTCCGGCATCTACAAGATGCTCGGCAAGGATCAGGTCAAGCTGACTTCGGCCAAGGCCGGCGACACGGTCGCGCTCGGCAAGCTGGACGCCGTCAGGACCGGCCAGACGCTGAGCTCGACCAAGGGCGGCATCCAGCCGCTGGTCACGCTGGCGCCGCCGCAACCGGTCTTCGCCTTCGCGCTGCGGCCGAAAGAGCGCAAGGACGAGGTCAAGATGTCGGCGGCCATCCAGCGCCTGGCCGAGGAAGATCCCTCGCTCAACCTGCATCACAACCAGGATTCGGCCGAAACCGTGCTGTCTGGCCATGGCGAGATGCATCTGCGCGTCGTGCGCGAGCGGCTGGAAGGCAAGAACCAGATCCCGGTCGAAGGCCATGTGCCGGCCGTGCCCTACCGCGAGACGATCCGCAAAGCGACGCAGCAGCGCGGCCGCCACAAGAAACAATCGGGCGGCCACGGCCAGTTCGGCGACGTCGTGATCGAGATCAAACCGCTGCCGCGCGGGTCAGGCTTCCAGTTCACCGATACGATCACCGGCGGCGTCGTGCCGAAGACCTACATCCAGTCGGTCGAGACCGGCGTGCGCGATTACCTGAAATCGGGCCCGCTCGGCTTCCCGGTCGTCGATGTTGCCGTCAACCTTTCCGACGGCTCCTACCATGCGGTCGATTCCTCCGACATGGCCTTCCAGATGGCGGCGAAGCTGGCGATGAAGGAAGGCATGGCCGCGTGCTCGCCGGTGCTGCTGGAGCCGGTGATGAAGGTCGAGATCGTCACGCCGTCGGATGCGACGTCGAAGATCATCGCTCTGATCCCGCAGCGGCGCGGCCAGATCCTCGGCTACGACGCGCGGCCCGACTGGCCGGGATGGGACGTGGTCGAGGCGACCATGCCGCAGGCCGAGATCGGCGACCTCATCATCGAGCTGCGCTCGGCCACTGCGGGTGTCGCCAGCTACCGGGCCGTCTTCGACCACATGGCCGAACTCACCGGCCGGTTGGCCGACGAAGCGCTGAACGCCAACGGCAAGGCCGCCTGAGCTGCCCTTGCGGCCCAACAGAAAACGGCGCCCCGAAGACCCGGGCGCCCGTTATTTCGGGCCGGCTTCGGGGGGGGCGAAACGGGAGGTCCGCCCCCAGGTTGG
>NZ_JAMYOL010000027.1:0-68609 GCF_040319815.1 Mesorhizobium sp. M0854 | reverse complement strand
GGACGGCTCCCTTGTTTGAGATCTCAACGAACTCATTCTGGCACATCCGATGCCGTCGGGCGCCGTCCACCCCATCATGCCGTGACCTCTCCGCGCTGCAACGGGCGGGACTTTCTGATGCGGGAAGGACAGGAGGTGAAAGGGATCGCTACAGAACGGCTTTCAATCTGCGTCGTTGCATTCTTCGGCTGACGTAACGGCATGGATCCCAGGGTCTGCGCTCCGCTTCGCGTTCGCTCCGCCCTGGGATGCCGAAGCCATGAAGGGCTGCCGCGAGCGACCTAAGCCCCTCGCCCCTCTTGGGCGACGCGTGTCAGCGGCTTCGACAGGCGCGGCACCACGACGAGCCGCTTGATCTTGCCCTTCTTGTAGGCGGCGAGGAAGCGGGCATAGTCCTTGAAGACGACGCAGCCATTCGATTCGGCGCGGCCGCCGCGCAGCATGTAGGTGTGGGCGAGCAGGCCGTCGCGGCCATATTTGTTGCTGCCGCTGGCCGGCGTCAGACGGATCGCCTCGACACCGTGGAAGCGCGATTCGCGCATCGTCAGATTGTAGGTGTCCGGCGGCGTCGGACCGACATTCTTCTTGTGGACGTAGCGTGGCTGGTCGACCATCGCGCCCAGTCCCGAATGTGCCTCCAGCCGCGAGCCGTCGGGCATATAGACGGTCTTGGCCGAGATGTCGTAGACGGCGACGCCGGTACCCATGTTGGGCGTGGTGAACAGGTTCCTGAAGGCTCCGCCGAGTCCGCCGGAAGGCATGTCGGGCTTGGCATAGGCCAGCATGTCGCCGCCTTGCGTCTTCGAACGTTTGCCCGGCTTGCCCGACACACCCGGCACTGCCGCTTGTGACGAATTGCGAGGCGACAGGCTGCCGGGTTGCGTCTCGACCGGCGGAGCGTCGGCCGTCTGCACCTTGCTCGCCTTGGCGGTCCTGGAGGCCTGCGCCTTGGGCGGCTCCGTTTTCGATGCCTGATCCTTTTGCGCCTGGGCCTTTGGCGCCTGGGCTTTTGGCGCCTGGTCTTTTGGCGCCTGATCTCTTGACGCTTGAGCCCGCGGCGCCTCGGCCAGCTTATGGATGTCCGCCCGCGGACGCAGCGTCGGCAGCGGAATGCTGTCGGGCATGTCGTCTTGCGGCGGCAGCGAGGCTAGCTGGACCTCAGGTTCTTGCGGCTCTTGCGAAGCCGCGGGCTCGCTTGCCGCGATGGCTGCCGGGAGCACGTCGATCATCTGCTCCGGCAATGTATTCGCCAGCGCCAGCGCAAGGCGCGACGAGCGTTCGATCTCCGCCACCGCCAGCCCGAAGCGCACTGACGCCGGGCCGTTCGGGTCGGGTATGCGTACCGGCTCGGCGAACCGGGCGTCGGCCGGCAGGCTTGCGAGCATGACGGGTGAGCCGGCACGGGCAAAGGCGGCGGCAAGCTTTTGCGGCGACAGCGCGGCCTTGGCGACCACGTCGTCGAAGCTCGATTGCCGCGACGCATCGGCGACAAGCGGCACGGCGTTGCGCTTGAGGCGGGCCGATTTTCCCTGGTGGACGAAGTTCGACGCCGACCGCAGGCAGTTGGCATCGCACCCGTGCTGCAGCAGCTTGGCCGACAGCGCCGCGTTGGCCGCGGCCCATGTCGGGGCCTGCGCCTTTGCAAGGCTGCGGCGAGGATCGGCGAGCGCGATGGTGCGCGGCGCGAGCAGGCTTTGCGGGAGACCGTTGGAAGCGGCGGTGAGCGAGGTTCCCATCGAATAAAGGCCGGCCAAGGTCGCCACCGACCATAAAGCAATGGCTGCGCCGACGGCCGGAACCGCGACCCAGCGCAGGCCGGGCCTCATCGAAGTCAATCCAGTTGCAGGACTGTCACCCCGGGTTTTCGCACTTACAAACGCCATTCAACCACTCTCAATCGGCCGATGCCGGCTAGCGGATTTCGCAGCCGTGACATTCACAGTTCGCCTGGTGCCCCCAGCACGCTTTGCGTCTGTTGCCGATTGATTCAAAAGATGGACAAAGTTGGTTAACCAATCCCTCTACCGACCGCCGATTGGGCGACGGTCACACCGAAAAACGCCCTCCAAAACCTGCATAGTTGGCAAAACTGCCCTCCAATGATGACTTTGCTGCCCGTTTTTGTCGGCCGAGTCAAGAAAGCGAAATGACTAGACCTTGCTGGGCGGAGTCGGCCATGGCTGCGAAAGTGAAGCCGGGCCGACCAGAATCGCGCGGCCGGCCGCCGCCGCCATCAAGCCCCGGCGATCGTCAACCTGCCACTTGTCGACCTGCCACTTGGGCGAATGAACGATCATCGTCTGGGAAATCGGAATAGCGGCAAGACGTGTGCTGCATGGCAGCTGAACGTCGCAGGTGCTGGAACGGGATATCCAACACCTCGAGCAATTTCAGGAAAGTGCGAAACGGTTTTCCGTCCGGAATTGCGTCGAAACAAAAGACAGAGCGTTTCCGTGAAACGATGAACCGTTCAGACCACAGCCATGATTATGTGAGCCTGGATTTTGGCAGCAACCTCGCCGCTGCCATGCCTGTCTGCAATCGCGGCTGCGGCGTAGTCGGTTGCAGCGTCCAGCTTTCCCGCCTCTCTGGCCTCGATTTCATTGCGAAGGAGAGTGCCCTGGCAATAAGCAACGGCCGGAAGGCGCGGCGAGGAGGCACGGCTTTGTTCGGCTCTCGTCTCGATCACCACACCGGAAAAACCTGCGTCCTCCAGCTCGCAACGGATCAGTGCCGTATCGTGGTAGCCATGCGGCGTGCGTGCCAGAAAGCGCGGCGGATCGTTCGGAAAAATCCTCGCCAGGGCATTGGTCACATCGTCCGCAAATACATTCTCTTCGATGCGATCCCATACGCTGAATAGAAAATGTCCTCCGGGCTTCAGGACTCGCCGGGCTTCGCGATAGGCGGATGAGCGGTTGGGAAAGAACATCGCACCGAACTGACAACAAACGAGATCGAAGGCCGCATTTTCGAACGGTAGCGCCAGAGCATCAGCCTGACGCCATTTGATGCGATCGTCGGGAGCTTGCCGCGAAGCGGCGTAGTCGAGCATCGGCTGGTTGAGGTCGGTTACGACATAGCTTGCACCGGGCGACAGTTTTGGCGCCAATGCGCGGGTGACAACCCCGGTGCCCGCGGCGGTTTCCAAAACGGCGCTTGGCGACAATGACGCTGCTCGTCGCGCAAGATCTGCGGCGAACGGCTCGAAAATCAACGGCACCATATAGCGGTCGTAGTTTTCCGGAATTGAGCCAGCGAATACCTTGTCCGTTTCCAACATTGCTATCCCCCGTCGCCCGTTTGATGGCTCGCCAGCATAGCATGGAATTGTTTGCTGTTCGGTCGCATTCGACCGGGAGGCGGTTCGCTTCCGTAAGCTCCGAAACGCCGTGCTGCAATTATCTGCATGTGTGCTAATGTATTGTAGTCATGCGCATTGGTGCGTGGCCAAACATTAAATGGGAGGACGCGATGAAAACCATGAATCGCAGGTCCGCGATTGCTCTCGGCGTGACGGCGGCAGCGGTAACGCCTTTGTTCACGCTGGCGGCGGCGGCAAAGGTGAAGAAATACGGCCCGAAGGAAGGCAAGGAGATTGCACCCGGCGTCAGATTGGTCGAGGTCGGCACGGGCAATTCCGATATCCCCGCCTACAAGAGCATCTCAATTGTCGATATAGTCTTTCAGCCCGGAGCAGCCGCCCCTCAAATGGTGATGGACAACGACATGGTCTGCACCATTGCTGCCGGTGAATTCACGATCAAGAAGGCGGACAAGGAATTCAAGCTCAAGGAAGGTGACGTATATACCTGCTCCAAGGGCAAGACCGACGCGGCAGCCAACACCAGCAAGGTGGTCGGCATCCACCGCATCGCCGTCTTGATACCTGCCTAGCGTATACCGACGAAATCGGCCCGCGTCCGCTTCGGAGACGCGGGCCTTTTGATGACGTGCGTGGCCTTGAGCGGTTAATCGTTTCACCGCTTCGACCCGGTCGACTTCGTCCAAGTGTGGTGAGGCTCATGCTGCTCATGGTTTTTCCTCCCGATTTTTACTTATGGGCGGTTCTCCCTCCGACCGCTTTGAAAGGGTGCGATTATAGATCGCGCAAGTTTCTGGCTGACTGCTGGCCGGTATAGGGGCCTGCATTGGCGGATTGGCAATGCGGCAGCGCGCTGAGCGTTTTGGAGTTCACGAAACGGCCCGGTGCTCTTCCCGAGCTGCCTCCCAGACCTCGCGCGCCGCATCTGCATTCAGTGCCGCGATTCCCAGGCCGACGATCAAATCCGGCCACGCCGAGCGCCACAGGAAGGCCGTCACCAATCCGGCCAGTATGATCGCAATATTGGCGACCGCATCGTTGCGGGCCGAGAGGAATGCCGCCCTGGTAAGACTGCCGCTGTGATGGCGGTAGCGCGCCAGCATGTAGGCGCACGACAGATTGACCGCCAGAGCGCCTAATCCCGCCAGCGTCAGCGCCGTTGGCTGCGGCGGCACCGGCATGTTGAACTTTTCCCACGCGGTCCACAGCGTCGCCAGGCCCGGCACCAGCAGGATAAGCGCCAGCGCCATGCCGACCCGCGAGCGGGCACGCAGCGACCATCCCATGGCGAGCAGTATGAGGAGATTGACCGAGGCATCTTCCAGAAAATCGACGCTGTCGGCGAACAGCGACACCGAGCCGATCGCCAGTGCGACAGCGAATTCAATGCCGAAATAACCCAGGTTCAGCAGTGCGACGACAAGCACCACCCGGCGAAGGCCGTCCGACGCAATGGCTTGCTGCATGGTCTGTCCTAACACGATGCCGTTGTCGCTCTTACCAGCTGCTCTTCCAACGCAACAGCCGCATGGCATTGGCCGTCACCAACACCGTCGCCCCGGTGTCCGCGAGAATGGCGGGCCAGAGGCCGGTGATGCCGGCGATCGTCGTCACCAGGAACACTGCCTTCAGGCCCAACGCAATGGTGACGTTCTGCTTGATGTTGGCCATGGTTGCTTGGGACAGCCTGATCATGGCCGCAACGTCGCCGACGCGTCCATGCAGCACCGCTGCGTCAGCCGTTTCAAGAGCCACATCGGTGCCGCCGCCCATGGCAATGCCGACATCGGCCGCGGCAAGTGCCGGCGCATCGTTGATGCCGTCGCCGACCTTGGCTACCCTAAGCCCCTGCCCCTTCAACTCGCCGAGGACGCGCTGCTTGTCCTCAGGGAGCAGTTCGGCGCGCACCTCGATGCCGAGCTGTTTGCCGATGGCAGCCGCCGTGCGCTTATTGTCGCCGGTTAGCATGACTGTCCTGATGCCTGCATTGGTCAGCGCCTTTAGACCGGCGAAAGCATCCGGCCGGGGTTCGTCGCGCATGGCAATGAAGCCGGCCAGCGTGTTGTCTACAAGCAGCACCGCCACTGACTTGCCTTCATCGTTCAATGCCACGATGCGTGCCGCCTGGTCTGCTGGCAGCAGGTTTATCTCGCCCGCCGCGACTGGCGAGCCCAGAAACAGGTTCTTGCCGCCGACATGACCGATAACCCCTTTACCGCCGATCGCTTTGGCTTCGGCGGCAGGCGGCACGGGAACGTTGCCGGCTTTGGCCCTTTGGAGGATGGCCAAAGCGAGGGGATGGCTCGAGCCGATCTCAAGCGCTGCCGCGAGTGAAAGGATGTCGCGTTCACTGGCACCCACCGCAACGACATCGGTGACCTGTGGCTTGCCGAGCGTCAGCGTGCCGGTCTTGTCGAGCGCCACGGCGTTGATGGTCGCGAGCCCTTCCAGCACCGCCCCACCTTTCATCAGCAGGCCGCGCCGGGCTCCGGCCGAAAGCGACGCCGCGATCGCCGCCGGAACTGAAATGACCAGCGCGCACGGGCAGCCGATGAGCAGCAGCGCCAGCCCCTTGTATATCCATTCGTTCCAATCGCCGCCCAAGAGCAGCGGCGGTGTGGCGGCCACAAGCGCCGCGACGGCGACAACGCCGGGCATGTACCAGCGCGAAAAGCGATCGATGAAGCGCTCGGTCGGCGCCTTGTTTTCCTGCGCCTCCTCGACCAGCTTGATCACGCGTGCAATCGTGTTGTCTGCGGCGGTCGCCGTCACCTTGACGCGCAGCACGCCGTCGCCGTTGATAGTGCCGGCAAAGACCGTGTCGCCGACGTCCTTGCGCACCGGCACGCTTTCACCGGAGACGGGTGATTCATCGATGGCGCTCCCGCCTTCGGTGATCTCGCCGTCAGCCGGAATCCGGTCGCCCGGCCGCACGAGGATGATGGCGCCCACAGCCAGGCTTTCGGCCGGCACCTCGCGGGTCTGGCCGTCTTTCTCGACGAACGCGGTTTTGGGAACGAGGGTCGTGAGCGCTTGAATACTGGACCGTGCCTTGCCGGCCGCAACCCCTTCGAGCAACTCGCCGATCAGGAACAAGAAGACCACCGTCGCCGCTTCCTCGCCGGCACCGATGATGACGGCCCCGGCCGCCGCCACAGTCATCAGCATTTCGATTGTGAACGGAATGCCTGCGGCTGCGGCCAGCCGCTCGGCGCGCGATCGGAGCCAGGCCGAGCAGCATTGCGGCGATGAAGGCCCACGGGCCGGTCGCGGGCCAGGCGTAATCAATCGCGAAAGCCACGGCCAAGGCGACTCCGCTGGCGATGGCCAGGCGGCCCTTGGCGCTGTCCCACCATAGCTCCGACGCCGGCGCATCATCGTTATCATGTAACCCCGCTACGTTCTCGTCGTGATTGCGCCTTCCGTCGGCATGGTTGTCGGCGGATTGATCGGATGCCGGCGTCCCAAACTTGGAGGTCAGCGGAGCGACGGCGTAGCCGAGGCCGGTGACCTTCCTCTCGATCGCGCCGAGATTGCTTTCGGGAGTATGAGTGACCGTCAGAGTGCCCGCCGAAACGGATACGTTGATGTCCTGAACACCAGGCATCCGCCGCACGGCCGTATCGATTTTGCTGGCGCAACCGGCGCAATCCATGCCTTCCACGCGGTAGCGGGTCTGTTGTTTGGCTGCAGCCATGGTGAACCTCTTGTATCTTCGAGCGCGACGCTACATCCTCTAGCGACTAGAGGAGCAAGCGAAATGTCAACAGGTATGACCATCGGTGAAGCGGCCCGACACAGCGGCGTGAAGGTTCCAACCATCCGCTACTATGAGCAGATCGAGTTGCTTCCTGCCCCTGCCCGCAGCGAAGCCAATCGCCGGCAGTATGAAGCGGCAGACTTGCGCCGGCTCGCCTTCATCAGGCACGCGCGCGAGTTGGGGTTCGGGATCGAAGCCATCAGGGCGCTGCTGACGCTGCAGGATAATCCCAGCCAGCCTTGTGCGACCGCCGACGCCATTGCCCAGGCGCGTCTGGCCGACGTGGTTCAGCGGATACGCAGCCTTACAGCATTGAAAGCCGAGCTGGAGCATATGGTCGAAGGCTGCCGGCACGGAAAAGTCTGCGAATGCCGTGTCATCGAGGTGCTGGCGGATCACGATAAATGCGAGCATGCCCGGCACTGATTGGCTCCCCTTGGTCGCTATGTCACAGCATTGGCACTTGCAAAAACCGTACTTTGCGGTCAGCCTGAGCAGATGTTGGCTCGGCTGTCGCCAAAACATATGCTTGTCACGCTGCTCGCGGTCTTCCTGACCGTGGGGCTCAGCCTGTCCGGTGCACAGGCCAGCATCATGTCGGCAACGATGACGGCCGGCATGGCTGCCGGCGATGGCATGAGCATGCCCGCGGGGCCCGGCATGGACAAGATGGCCGATGCCGCCATGAAGGGTGACTGCAAGGGATGCCTCAAGGGTGCCGGCGATGACGGCAAGGGGATATACTGCCCGCCGACCTGCATTGCCCCGGCGCTTGCGTTGCTGCCGCAGAAGCTCGAGATGACGGCAACCCCGCTGCCGTCGCAAATATCGCCGCTGCCGGTGCCGTTCCTGCACGGACGAAGTTCCCTGCCCGACCCATACCCTCCCAGACCCAGCGCTCTCGTCTGACGCCGTTTCAGCCGTCCCACGGCTGATGTCCGGCGTCCGGTCGCCCGCTCGCGTTGATGCGCGACGGGCGCGGACAAGCAATCAGTCGACGCTCGCCGTCGATCGAGATCGCAAGGAACGTAAGGGTGAATAGCAATTCCAGTCTTTTCCTGTCGCGCCGCGGGTTCCTGCTTGCGGCGGCGGGCGTCGCCGTCTCGACGTCGATGCGCCCGGCGCGGGCAGCCGCAGTTGATGAGCGCCGTATCAAGGTCACGCCGGCCCATGCCCGGTTAATCGACACAGGTGGCCCGCAAACCACGGTATGGGCCTATGACGGCACAATTCCCGGCCCGACGCTGCGCCTGCGGCAAGGCCAGCCGGTCCGCATCACTGTCGAGAACGGTCTCGACGAGGATACGACCGTCCACTGGCACGGCATTCGCCTGGCAAACGCAATGGACGGCGTGCCGGGCCTGACCCAGAAGCCGATCGGGCCGGGGCAAAGTTTCGTCTATGAGTTCACACCGCCGGACGCCGGCACCTTCTGGTACCATCCGCACGCCGACAGCCTGGTCCAGCTCGGCCGAGGCCTTGCCGGCCCCCTTATCGTCGAGGAGGCCGAGCCGGTCGCCGTCGACCGCGACTTTGTCTGGCTGCTGCAGGACTGGCGGCTTGCGGCCGATGGGCAGATCGCCGGCGGCTTCGGCAGTGCCATGGATGCGTCGATGTCGGGCCGCGTCGGCAATGTCGTCACCGTCAACGGCACGGGGCCAGGCGATCGGAGCGTGAAGGCCGGCGAGCGCGTCAGGCTGCGGCTCGCCAATGCCTCGCTTGCCCGCATGATGGCGCTGCGCTTCGAAGGCCACCGTCCGGTGGTCGTCGCCATCGACGGCCAGCCCTGCGATCCGCATGAACCGGAGGGTGGTCGCCTGGTGCTGGCGCCCGCCATGCGCATCGACATCGTGCTCGACATGCAGGGCCACCCCGGCAGCCGCCACGCGGTGATCGACGATTTCTACGACGGCCTTGCCTACACCCTGACCACACTCGCCTATGACGCAGCGCCGCCGCTGAGAACCCATCCGCTCGGCACGCCAGCCGGCCTGCCGCGCAACCCTCTGCCCCAGCCCGACCTCGCTGGCGCCGAGCGCCAGGAAATCGTGCTGCAGGGCGGCATGATGGGCGGCGGCAAGCTCAAGGGCGTCGGCGGCATGATGGGCATGGGGATGATGGGCATGAACGGCGGTGCGGCCTGGGCGATCAACGGCATGTCGATGACCGGCGACGGCCATGCCGGCATGGCGCCGCAGTTCACGCTGAAACGCGGTGTGACCTGCCATCTCACCATGCGCAACGAAACCGCCTGGTGGCACCCGATGCATGTCCACGGCTTCAGCCTGTCGGTCATCTCGCGCAACGGTTCGCCGGTGCGGCACCGCCAATGGCAGGACACGGTGCTGCTCGCCCCCAAGGATGTGATCGAATGCGCCTTCGTCGCCGACAATCCCGGGGACTGGATGCTGCACTGCCATGTCGCCGACCACCAGATGGCGGGTCTGATGACCGTCTTCCGCGTGACCTGATTTTTTCGCCACCCAATCACCCAAGGAGAACTGCAAATGAAACTGCCCTACTCAATCGCCGCTCTCGCGGTCGCAATCGCAATGCCGATGCCTGCATTCGCCGCAACGATCCAGGCGGTGATGTACAAGAACCCGAGCTGCAGCTGCTGCGAGACCTACGCCGCCTATCTCGAACAGAACGGCTTCAAGGTCGAGCTCAAGCCGACCAACGACCTCAGCCAGATAAGCGCTGGGCTCGGCGTTCCCGCGCAATTGCAAGGCTGCCATTCGGTGGTGATCGGCGACTACGTGGTCGACGGCTTCGTGCCGGTCGACTTGGTCAAGAAGATGCTGACGGAACGGCCCCAAATCACCGGCATCGCCATGGCCGGCATGCCGATGGGCTCGCCGGGAATGGGCGGCGAGAAGACCGAGACCTGGAAGATCTACGCCTTCACCAAGGACGGCAAGGCGCCGACCGTCTACGCGACGCAGTGACGGCCGGCGATGAATTTCTGGAACCCGAGGAGACTGCCATGAAACTGACCTACTCGCTTGCGGCCTTCGCCGTGGCGATCGCCATGCCCCTTCCGGCCGTCGCCGCGACGATCGAAGCGGTGATGTACAAGAACCCGCAATGCAGCTGCTGTGAATCCTATGCTAACTATTTGGAGCACAATGGCTTCAAGGTCGAGATCAAGCCGGTCAACAACCTCTCGCAGATTAGCGGCGATGCCGGCGTGCCGGCCGACCTGCAAGGCTGCCATACGCTGATGGTCGACGGCTATGTCGTCGACGGCCTAGTGCCGGTCGAGATCGTCAAGAAGCTTTTGACCGAAAGGCCAGCAATCACAGGCATCACGCTGGCCGGCATGCCGACGGGCGCGCCCGGCATGGGCGGCGAGAAAGACGGGACCTGGACGATCTATGCTTTCACCAAGGACGGCAAGGCGCCGACCGTCTACGCGACGGAGTGAAAGGCACCGCGATGTTGACCGACATTTCCGATTGTCCGGCCAGAACCTGGCTTGCGATGACCTTCCTGTCCGTTGCCGGTTTCCTCGTGCTGCTGGTTCTGGTGCTCGCCGTCGCAGCACTCGCAAGATACGTGCTGACGGGTCGTCGGACCACAATCGGCCGGGTGCATCATGACCAGCGGTGACGTTCAATCCGATGCGGGACCGGCAGCCATTCGGCGCGCCTTGCTTCGACGATTACTGGTCGTCCTGCCCGTGATGATTTTCGTCGGGCTGGCCGTGTTGCTCGCCTGGGGGCTCACGCGCAATGCGTCCGACATTCCATCGGTGCTGATCGGCAAGCCGGTGCCCCAATTCAGCCTGCCGCCGGTCCAGGGCCGCACGTTTGGTTTGTCGAGCGGTGACCTGCGGGGCGACGTTTCGCTGGTCAACGTCTTCGCATCCTGGTGCTTGGCCTGCCGCGAGGAACATCCTGTGTTCATACAACTGGCGGCGAGCAAGACGGTACCGCTGCATGGGCTCAACTACAAGGACAGGCCCGATGACGCCGCACAATGGCTCGACACGATGGGCGATCCTTATACGCGTACCGGCGCGGATCTGAACGGCCGCGTCTCCATCGATTGGGGGGTCTACGGCATACCGGAAACCTTTGTCGTGAGTGCCGACGGCCGCATTGTCTACAAGCACATTGGCGCGGTGACGGAAGAGGCCCTTGAGAAAACGATCATGCCGCTCGTCGAGCGCCTGAGGGCCGAGGCGAAGGAGCGGCAACCGTGAAGATGCTCGCTCTCGCACTCTTCGGCGCCTTGCTCGCGGTGGCGCAGCCCGCATCGGCCGTCGAGCCGCCGCAGGACTTCGCCATTCATGAGGCTCCCGTCCCCGTGCCGGAAATCAGCTTTGAGGACGCCGACGGTCAACCGAAAACGCTTGCGGATTTCCACGGCAAGGTCCTGCTGCTCAACATCTGGGCGACATGGTGCGCTCCCTGCCGCAAGGAAATGCCGACGCTCGACCGGTTGCAAGCCAAGCTCGGCGGACCGGATTTCGAGGTCATCGCGCTGTCGATGGATCGCGGCGGTCCGGACATCGTGAAAAAGTTCTTCGCCGAGATCGGCGTCGAGCATCTCGCCCTCAACATCGACACAACGGGCAAGGCGATGTTCACGCTCGGCGCCCTCGGCCTTCCCATGACATTGCTGATCGACCGCGAGGGCAAGGAAATCGGCCGGCTGATCGGCCCAGCCGAATGGGATTCACCCGAAATGATGGCGTTCATCCGCAGCCATTTCGGGGCCAACTGAGAAAGGAAAAGACATGACCACAACAGAATCGCCCGAAACCTCGCAGGCTTCGCTCGGCCGCAGCATTCTTCACGCCATCCGCCACTATCTCGGTGACCGGCGCGGACTAATCGCTGCCGGCATGGTCATTGCCGTCGCCGGCCTCGCCTTCAACTGGACATGGCTGGTCGCCGCGGGCATTGCGCCACTGCTGCTCAGCGTCCTGCCTTGCGTGGCCATGTGCGCGCTCGGCCTGTGCATGAACCGGATGACAGGCCGCACCTGCCAAACGGAAAACGCTGCCCCAAAAGCGGATGGGGAAGGAACCACGAAAGGCAGCGGTTGATGCCTATCCAGACCCAAAACGAGCGGCAAGCGCTCTCGCCGACTTTGGGCACGCGCTTGCTGTGCGGCCTGATCGCACTGGCGGCGCTGATCCTCGGCCTTTTTCACGGCGCGCAGGCGCATTCGCTCGATGAAGTCGACGCCATGCTCAAGGGCGACGAGAAGTATTTCCAGCCGATTGATAAGCCGATACCCGATTTCACCCTGCGCACCGCTGAGGGGCGTATCGTGCGGCCGACCGAATTGCATGGCAAGGTCGTCGTCCTCCACTTCGTCTACACGTCGTGCACGGACGTATGCCCGCTCCACGCCGAGAAGATCGCCGAGATCCAGGCGATGGTGAACGCCACGCCGATGAAGGACCAGGTCACCTTCGTGACTATCACCACTGACCCGACGCGGGACACGCCGGACGTGCTGCGCAGCTACGGGCCGGCGCACGGGCTCGATCCGGTCAATTGGTTGTTCCTGACCACGACACCCGATCAGCCGGAGGACGCGACCCGCAAGCTGGCGGAAGCCTTCGGCCACAGATTCAGCAAGACAGATGACGGCATTCAGGCGCACGGCATCGTCACTCATGTCATCGACAAGGAAGGCCGGTGGCGCGCCAATTTTCACGGCCTGGATTTCGCGCCGGTCAATCTTGTCACCTTCGTCAACGCGCTCACCAACGGCGTCGAGCGTCCGCACCATGAACAGGAAACGGGTGGGGAGCCGGACGAAGGCTGGCTGGCAAAATTGAAGAACTTCTTTTGACGCGCAATTTCGCCGGCGGCATGCCGACCGGGCGCCTCGACGGAGAACAAGGAGAGATGCATATGACGATCAGCGTAAAACAGGCAAACCGATATGGGAGCTGGCTTGTCCGCGCCCTGCTGCTTACCGCCGTGACCGGATGGTTCCTGCTAAATCCGGGCCTTCAGGGCGCCGGGCGATCGGCGATGGCGGCTGGCGGAATGTCCCAGGACCAAATCGACCAGCGCATCCACGACTATATCCTCGCCCATCCCGAAGTCCTGGTGCAGGCGCTGCAAAGCCTGGATCAGCGCCAGCGCGAGGCCGAGGCGGCCCAGGTAAAGGCGGTTCTGGCGTCGCGCGCGGACGACATTTTCCGCGACAAGCAAAGCCCCGTCGGCGGCAATGCGCAAGGCAACGTCACCATGGCCGAATTCTTCGACTATAATTGCCCTTATTGCCGCCAAGTGGCGCCGATCATGGCGCAAGCCGCGGCCAACGACCCGCAGTTGCGCATCGTCTACAAGGAATTCCCCATCCTCGGCCCTGATTCCGTATTTGCGGCCAAGGCAGCGCTCGCGGCTCAGATGCAGGGCAAATATGCGGAGTTCCACAAGGCCCTGTATGACGCCAAGAGCCGGGTGAACGAGACGATCGTTCTCAGGATCGCGGCCGAGGTCGGCCTCGACGTCCCTCGCTTGAAGACCGATATGCAGCATCCGGACATCCAAGCGGCGATTGACCAAAATGCGAAACTGGCTCAGGCGCTGAAAATCGCCGGAACGCCGACTTTCGTCGTCGGCGACCAGATTTTTCAAGGCGCGACCGATCTTGCTTCGATGAAGAAATTGATCGGGCAGGCAAGGGCCCTGAAGAAGTGACGCCGGCAAGCGGGAACAATTGATCGATGCCCGAACTCTCCAACATCGGCGTGCTGACCGCCTTCGTGGCCGGCATCGTCTCGTTTCTCTCTCCCTGCGTGCTGCCGCTGGTGCCGGGCTATGTGTCGTATGTCGCCGGCAGGACGCCGATGGGCGGGTCGGCGCGCCTGTCGGCGGCCGCTTTGAGCCTCTGTTTCGTGCTCGGGTTCTCGACCGTCTTCATCGTGCTAGGCGCCAGCGCCACGGCGCTCGGCCGATTGCTGCTCCGCCACCGCATCGAGCTCAACCTTGCCGGCGGTGCGATCGTCATCCTGTTCGGCCTGTTCCTCACCGGTCTGCTTCGCCCATCCTGGATGATGCGCGAAGCGAGATTTCATGC
Source organism: Mesorhizobium sp. M0854 (assembly GCF_040319815.1). NCBI lineage: Bacteria > Pseudomonadati > Pseudomonadota > Alphaproteobacteria > Hyphomicrobiales > Phyllobacteriaceae > Mesorhizobium > Mesorhizobium sp. M0854. The sequence continues at coordinate 54,471 of NZ_JAMYOL010000027.1, read as the reverse complement.
CGATATGCCCGGTGGCAAGGCGACGTCGGCCTATGTTCTCGGCCTCGCCTTCGCCTTCGGCTGGACCCCGTGCATAGGCCCGATCCTCGGCGCCATCCTGACCGTCGGCGCCGCGTCGGCCACCGTCGCCGAAGGCGTGACGCTGCTCGCCGTCTATTCGCTCGGCCTCGGCCTTCCCTTCTTGCTTGCCGCTCTGTTCACCGACAGTCTGGCGCGGCGGCTGAAGGCGATGCGCCGGACCGGCTCGATGTTGCAGTTCGCCGCCGGGGGTATCATGGTCGTCATGGGGCTCGCCATGGTCACCGGACGGATGTCGACATTCTCGTTCTGGCTGCTCGAACAGTTTCCAATATTCACGCGCATCGGCTGAAGACCGGGAAAGGAATTAGTCATGGTCCGGACAATGTCCCCAAACAGACGAATGGTTGTTTTCGGCGGTGTTTTCGGCGCCGCGATGGTTGCCGGCTTTGTCAACGAACCGGATTTGGCAATCGCTGCGGAGGACCCCGGTATGGCGGGTCGCTTCAAAGACCTCAGCGAAAATGGCAACAGCACGTGTTCGGCCAAATTCACGGAGTCGATCGCAACCATGCCAAGCACGTCGCGGATCAAGGGCTCATGTTGCAGCCCGATGGAAATGAAGCGCTACATCGAGCAGTTGAATGGGCTGACCAAGTATCGCGATATCGCCATGATACCCGTCGATCCATACGACATTCCGGCTGGCATCGCCCAAAAATTGATTCCTTACTACGATGTGAAGCTCTCCGGCGATGAGCAGCAGGCCTACGACTACGCGATGGCCAATTCCAACGAGAAAGGCCCATGCTGCTGTCAATGCTGGCGCTGGAAAGTGTATGGCGGGCTGGCGAAGTTCCTGATCCGCGAGCACGGTTTCACCGGCAAGCAGGTCGTCGACGTCTGGGATCTCTCCGACGGCTGCGGCGGTGGAGAGTAGAGCCGGGCGACGCCTCGGATGCGGTTCAACAAGCGCTCTCAACCTGTTCTAGCTTCTTGAAAGGAGCGCTTGACCTTCCGGTGGCTGGAACGGTTAGGCTCATTGCCAACTTCCGGAGATCGTCCAATGGCGGACCGAACCATGAATTTCGAAAGGCAGCTACTGGCCCTGTTCAGAGAGGCATATCGGCAAGGCAGATCAGATGTCGCGGAGCATTTGCTGCGAGCGCTGGAGGCACTGGATCAAAGCCCTGCCGTTCCCGAGTTACCGCACGGCCAGCATGTTTTGGCCGAAGCCTACTATGAACTCGTTCGTCGATAGCATTGAACATGCCCTGATTGACCGGCAAGCCACCGCCTTCGTGGGCTGATCGAGTTCGCCTTGACGGGCGTACATGGCGAACTAGTTCCCCTCGCAATCGCCGGTGGCAGCGGCGGCGGGAGGGATGATTGTAATGATGATGGACGGTTCAATGTGGATGATGGGCGGCATGGCGCTCATTTGGGTCCTGGTGCTTGTCACCCTCGTGCTCGCGATCGCGGCGCTGGTCAAATATTTGCGAACCTGACGGCATAGGCAGTCGGGGTCAAAAGAGCAAAAAGGACGGAAAGTTGTAGGCGTCACCGGAAGCAGCAGCGTCATCGGGTCGGCGTCGGAACTGGTCCGGCCCTTCGGCTCTTAACGTCTGTCGCCTTCGGCCCTCTCAGGAGTGGCAAATCGCCGGCTATGAGGTCTGGATGGCGAAGCGCAAAGACACGGTTATTGTTACCGGTAGCACCGGCTTCATCGGCTCGGCTCTGGTCAACAGCTTCGCCGACCGGTTTGCTCTCGTCGGCCTCGACCGGGCGGCGACGCGTCAGCCGCCGCCGGCCGCGGAGTGCGTCTGCATCGACCTGACATCGGAGGACGCCGTGGCAGCCGGCTTGGCGCGCGTGCGGACGGCCTATGGCGCCCGCCTCGCCTCGGTGATCCATCTTGCGGCCTATTTCGATCTCACAGGCGAACGGAACCCGCTCTACGAAAAGATTACGGTTGGCGGCACCGAGAAGCTCCTGCGCGCCCTGAAACAATTTGAGGTCGAGCAGTTTGTCTTCATGAGTTCGATGCTGGCGCACAAGGCTGGCCGACCAGGCGACATCATCGATGAGGATTGGCCGCTCGAATCGAACCTACCCTACCGCACCTCGAAGATCGAGACCGAGCGCCTGATCCATGAGCAGCACGGGGCGATCCCTGTCGTCTATGCCAGGCCGGCCGGCGTCTATGATGATCTTGGCCGTAACGCATTCCTCGCCAATCAGATTGCGCGTATCTACGAAGAGGATCCGACCGGGCATGTATATCCGGGTGACCTGCGCACCGGGCAGTCGTTCCTGCATCTGGAAGACCTCATCGAGGCGGTGGCGCGCCTTATAGATCGGCGCAAGAAACTTCCCACGGAGCTGGCGCTGCTTCTCGGCGAGCCTGAGGTCATGGGCTACGGCGAACTTCAAGCCGAGATTGGTCGGTTGATCCGTGGCGAGAACTGGGAGACACGGGAGGTGCCGAAGGCGCTCGCCAAGGCGGGTGCCTGGGTCCAACAGGACGTGCTGGGCGAAGAATCATTCGTTCGTCCCTGGATGGTCGATATCGCCGACGACCACTACGCGATCGATATCAGCCGTGCCCGCAATGTCCTCGGCTGGCAGCCCCGGCATTCCCTGCGCGAGACGTTGCCGCGGATCGTGGACGCGCTCAAGGCAGATCCCGCCGGCTGGTATCGGGCCAACAAGCTCAACGCCGCCAAGGTGGCCGGCAGCGGAACAAAAGCGCGAGAGAAAGACAAGGCGTTCGAGGCCAAACACGACAAGATGAAACCCGGACACATGGCCGAGATGGCGGGGATGGGCAAGCAGATGCTCTGGGCTCATTTCCTGGTCATCACGCTTGGCGTGTGGCTCCTCACCAGCCCGCTTCAGTTCGCGCTGTTCGATCCGGCGGCGGCTGGCACTGTGCGTGACGTCACGCAAGAGCGTGGACTGTGGGAACCGGTGCTGCGCAACGCGCTCACCGGCTGGAGCGACATTGTCTCGGGCTTGCTGCTGATGCTGTTTGGCGGGCTCGCACTGTCGCCGCGTTTTTCCTGGGCGCAATGGGGCACGACGATCGCCGGCCTATGGCTGCTGTTCGCGCCGCTGTTCTTCTGGACGCCGAGCGCCGCCGCCACCATGAACGACACGATCGTCGGCGCGCTGGCCATCACTTTCTCGGTGCTCGTCCCGATGATGCCGGGCATGAGCCACGAAGGGATGATGGACGAGAGCACCGTTCCGCCCGGCTGGACCTACTCGCCGTCATCCTGGCTGCAGCGCCTGCCGATCATCGCGCTCGGTTTCTTCGGTTTCCTTATCGCCCGCTATCTCACTGCCTACCAGCTCGGCCATGTGGGTGCTGTCTGGGAGCCGTTCTTCCCCGGCGGAGACGGCAGGAACGGCACGGAATTCATCATCACATCCGACGTTTCTCGAGCCTGGCCAGTCGCTGATGCCGGGCTTGGCGCCGTGGCCTATATGATCGAAACCCTGATGGGCGCGATGGGCACGGCGACCCGCTGGCGCACCATGCCCTGGATGGTGACCTTCTTCTTCATCCTGGTGGTGCCGCTCGGCGGCGTCTCGATCTTCTTCATCATCATCCAGCCGATCATGATCGGCACCTATTGCACACTGTGCCTCATCGCGGCGGCGGCCATGCTGGTCATGATCCCGCTGACGCTGGACGAGGTGGTCGCCATGGGCCAGTACATGCTGCGCAGCGTGCGGGCAGACCGTCCGTTCTGGCGCACCTTTTTCCAAGGCGGGCCGGAGCCGAACGGCGAGGCGGACAAGAACGATCCCGGCTTTTCCGCCGCGCTTGCCGCACAGTCCGCCGCAGCCATTCGCGGTGTCACGTTTCCATGGACGCTGGTCGCATGCTGTATCGTCGGCGGTTGGCTGATGATCTCGCGGCTGGTCTTCGGCACGGCCGGCGCCATTGCAAACAGCGATCACCTCTCGGGCGCCATGATCATCACGATCGCGGTCTGCGCCATGGCCGAGGTGGCACGGCCGTTGCGTTTCCTCAACCTGCCGTTCGGGTTATGGCTGATCGCAGCGCCCTGGCTGCTCGACGGCGCGACCAGAGGTTCGACATTGAACAATGCCGTTGCAGGGCTAGTTGTGATCGGCCTCAGCCTGCCTCGGGGGCGCCGAAGCAAGGAGCACTACGGCTCATGGGACCGCTATGTCGCCTAGACGAAGCCGGGAACCGGCTTGGTCTTGCCGCTCAGTTGCGCGCCCAGCGTCAGTGTCTGCGGGAAATTCCGGACGATCGCCGCCATCAAGGTGGCGCTGCCGGGGCGAAGGGCAATTCCGGCAACGGCCGCGGCGGCGTAGACCCGTGTCGAAAACAGTCTTTTCCAGGCCGCCTCGTAGCGTCTGGCGGCAGCCTCGCGCCCTGCTCGGCCACTTGGCGCGCATGCGAGTTCGCAAGCCAGCAGCCAGCCGGACTGAAGCGCCATCGAGATGCCCTCGGCGATGACAGGATGAGACTCTCCGGCTGCATTGCCGACGCGGAAGATGTCCTCTTCGTAGCACGAGCGAATTCCCGGCCGGATCGGACCTGCGGCAAGCCACGGACCGTCGAGGAGAGCCGGTTCCAAGGCGTTCCTGACGCCTCGGCACGAGTCCACGAGATGGCGCGAGACCGCATCGGCGGCCGACACGTGGCTCCGTTGTTTGGGGCCATATTGTTTACGCAGCCGCGCGAGCATATCGCGCCGGATGCAGCACGAGATCGACAACCGGCCATGATCCGCCGAAACCATGCCGCCATAGCCGCCGGGGAAGGCCAGCAGAGGCATCAAATCCGGCGGCAGGGACGACCCGGTGAAATGCGCCTTGAAGCCGAGCAGGTCCGACGGGCGATTGGCCTTTGCGAGCTGGCTGGGCAATGGTCCCGGTTCCCACGAGCCGTGTGCGGCGACAATCACCGGCGCTCGCAATATCGCCGCTTCATCCCCGGCCTGAATTCGCACCCTTCGCATCTCACCGTCCGGCTCGATGGCGACGGCGCGGCAAGGTTGAAAGATTTCGACACCCGCCGATCGCGCCGCTTGCAAAAGCAGAGAGTCGAGAATGTCCCGGCCGAGCGCCCGGCCGAAGCTGTCTTTCCCACGAGGCCCAGCTCCTGCACGTGGCATTGCCGCCTCGACACAGGTCTCCCCGGAAAACAAACCGACGCGGCGGATTTCGGGGCCGGCATTGGCACGCCAGGCATCGCCGATCTCGAGCCGGTCGAGAAGCGCAAGATTGCTTGCCGAGATGTATTCGCCGCAGACCTTGCGGCGCGGAAATGCGGTCTTTTCCACAATTGCCACGGCCCATCCGCGCCGGGCCAGCGCGAGCGCGACGGATGTGCCCGCCGGGCCGGCGCCTATGATGATCGCGTCATGGGTCGACAATCGCGTCATGGGTCGTTGCCGGCGCTGGCGCCGACGAAAATGTGGGAAAACAGGCCGGCGCGCCGTTCCTCGACCGGTTTGCCGTTGGCCGCAAGCCAGAGACCGGAAAGCTCGCTGCCGCGAAAGCCGGCACGCACGCTTTGCGCCGCGTCGTTTCGTGTGACGTCGTTGGCGCCGATTGCCGGCAGAAGACGGGTCGCGGCCAGCGGCAGTTTCGCCCGCAGCGGCTCTGTCGCAATGAGCAACGGGGCTTTCGGCCCGATCAGCGAAAACAGACGCACGAGCTGTGCATCATCGAGGTGATGCAGGAACAGATTGACGGTGACGGCGTCGAAACGCGCACTCTCGATCTTTCCTGCCCAGTCGAAGACATCGGCGGTGACGCCTTCCGCCCTCCATCCCAGCCGGTCAAAATCGCCGCGCAATTGCGCGGTGAGGAGGCCGACGCGGTCGAGCATCACCAGTTCGACCCCGGGCCAATGCCTGGCCACGCGCCGCGCCACCGCCAGCATGAAGGAGCCATCGCCGGCGCCGATCTCCAGGATGCGGCGTGGCGGCGTTGGCACGAACCTCCTGAGCAACGACGTCATGATCGGCGCCTGAAACATCAGCATATTGATGCGCCGAAGGTCGCGGCGCGCGGCCAGCGCTCGCGGATCGTCGGCCGCAAGTCCGTCGAGGATTTCCGGCGCAAGCTGCCGGTGCTCCAGGCCGCTCATGACACCGTTCGAAAGAGCATGGTTTCGGCCGTCAGCCCGGGTCCGAACGACATGCCGCAACCGAGCAGGCCGGGTGGCGCCTTCAGCATCTCCTTCATCACGAACATGACGGTCGCCGACGACATGTTCCCATACTGGCGCAACACCTCGCGCGATGGTTCCAGCGCGGTGGGCTCCAGTTCCAGGGCCCTTTCGACGGCGTCGAGCACCGAACGTCCACCCGGATGCACGGCCCAAAGGTCGATGTCTTTCGCCGATCGGCCTCCGAGGATGGCGGCCTGGCTGTTCCGCAACGCTTCATGAATCGCTGCCGGCACCTGGCCGGAAAGAACCATTTCGAAGCCGTGGTCGCGAATGTTCCAGCGCATCAGGTCCCGCCGTTCCCTCGCCACCAGACAGTGAAAGCTATCGAGCTCGATGCCGGCCGGCTCGGCAGTGATGAGCGCAGCCGCGCAGCCGTCGCCCCAAAGGCAGAACGACAGCAGTTTTTCCAGTTCGGTGGTCTGTCGCAGATGCATCGTGCAGAGCTCGATATTGACCAGCAGGACCTTGGACTGCGGGTCGGAGCGGACGATGTGGCGGGCCAGCTTGAGGCCGTTGATCGCCGCATAGCAACCCATGAACCCGATCATCGTGCGTTCGATCCCGTTCGGCAGCCCGCAACGCGCAACCAGCTCGAGATCGATGCCCGGCGCCGAAAAGCCGGTGCAGGTGGTGACGATCAGATGGGTGATGCGGGAAGCGTCGTCGCCAAGCTGCAATCCGTCGATGCCCTTTTGCGCCAGAACAGGTGCGGCATCGTCGAACATCGCCATTCTCGCCGCCGTTCCGGGAAACGCGCCCCGGATGAAGGTTCCGGCCAGGTCGGCGGACGGTCCCTCGGGGTCGGACGCCGGCGCAAAGCAGGAATAGCGGTGCTCGATGCCGGCAAGATCGGCCATGCGTTCGAAGATCCTCCGGCGATCGGCCGCGAGCATGGAGGCCGCGAAACGCAGGTAGAATTCATGAACCTCGTGCTCCGGTGCCGCTGTCGCGATCCGGTTGATATAGGCCTTGACGGGCATGTTCTGTCTCCTCGGCGTCTGCACGGTGTTGCGTCGAGCCAGCGCCGGAGGGTCTTTGCTCATCGGCACCCGGTGTCGAACACCGGGTTTTGAGCACTGTTCGGTAAAAACGTTTCCGAGGACCGATTTCTTCCCGAAGGTTCAGTATGTACTGGCAGGCAAACGGTTGGAGCGGGCGGGCGGTTGCGTCAGGCATCCAAAATCGCCACATCATGTTGACCTTCCATCTACTGGAAGGTCTATTTCCTCCGACAAAGGAGATTTCCGCCATGAACATCGGCGTCGCATCCGAAAAATCCGGCTTGCCGGCCAAGACGATCCGTTACTACGAGGATATCGGGCTCTTGCACCCGGCCCGGACGGACAATGGCTATCGTGATTACTCGACGGCCGATATTCACCGGCTGCGCTTCCTGCAGCGCTCGCGAAGCCTGGGGTTTTCGGTCGACGAATGCCGCCAGCTGCTGTCGCTGTACCAGGACAGGGAACGTGACAGCGCCGACGTGAAGGCGATCGCGAAAGCCAAGCTGGTCGAGGTCGACAGGAAGATCGCCGAACTGGTCGGATTGCGCGGCTTGCTTCACCAATTGGTCAGTCACTGCCACGGCGACGAGCGGCCGGATTGCCCGATTATCGACGAGCTGGCAGGACAAGGCGTCGCCCAGTGAGGTGGATTGAAAATCGGAGCGGCTGACGTGCAAACTTCGCTGTCATGCCGGCTTGTGCTGCCGCACGACCTTCCATTCATGCCAGATCAGCACCATGACGACAGCATCGAATACGGTCAGGACAAGCAGGCCGAACGAATGAGTGTAGGAGTAGCGGTAGACTTGATAGAACATAAATGCGCCCAGCGCCGCAAGCGATGCCGGATACGACCACAGCTTGCCTCTCAAAAGCCCGACAACGAGCAGCAGTTTTATAAGGCCGTGGCTAAGCAGGTAGAAGGCATAAAACTCCTTGCTGGCGACGGAAAAGTGGCTTGCCATCTGCGACAGATAGCCAGCTATGAAATCGTTCGGATCTTCGATCAATTCCTCTTGGGTGAATGTATTGACCCAGGAGGCAATGGCGTCGGTGGTGACGACATAAAGCAGGATCCCGCCCACGCATTCGATCAGGGCATGCGCCCCTTTAAGCCAGATGCTGAGCTCGAAAATCTGATGGATGCGGCGTTCGTCTACTGCTTTCACAAAATTCACCTTGCGATCGACAACAGCGGAAACGAGAAACGATGGATGCAGCTCTAACCCACTGGATCAACGCGGCAGCCGGGATCAGCCCTTTTCTTGATAAGGCAATGATCGCCGTCTCACAAATCGGCGTTCCGCTGATGGTGCTGGCTGTTGCCCTGCAATGGTGGGCAAAGGCCGACCGCTACCATGTGCGCCATGCTGCCTTGTCCGCCGGCTTGGCGTTCCTGCTCGGTCTGGCGATCAATCAGTTCATTTTGCTATTCGTCCACCGGCTGCGGCCCTACGATGCCGGCGTGACGCATCTGCTGATTGCGCCCAGCGCCGACTGGTCGTTTCCCTCCGACCACGCGACAGCCAGCTTTGCGGTTGTTGCTGCTCTTGCAATGCAAGGTCTGCCGCGCCGGATGCTGGCCCTCTCCATCATGGCATTGCTGATCTGCTGGTCGAGAATTTATATCGGCACCCACTATCTCACCGACGTGATAGGCGGTGCCATCACTGGCGTCTTAGGTGCCGTTGTGGTCCGATTTGCCTATCGCGAGAACTCCCGACTGGACAGTCTGGTCACAAGAATTCTCTAGCTCCTTATGTGCCAACGATGAGACGAGCAGCTATCATAGCGGTCCTGTCGCTTGCCTGCGTCTCTGTCGTGCTCGCCGCCGCCCATTCGGGTCGTGATGCGGTCATCCAGGCTCGCCAGGCCTCGATGAAGGAAATGGCCCAGGCCGCAAAGACGATAGCCGGGATGTTCGACGGCAAGCAGGCGTACGACGCCGCGGCCTTCAAGGCGGCGGCCGAGACCATCCGCGCCCGCACCGGCCCTGCCCTGATTGCCGAATTCCCCAGCGCGACATTGGGCGCGCCTTCAGGCGCCAGGCCGGATATCGACCCCGCCCGCGCGGAGTTCGAAGAGCTGGCTCGCCACATCGGGACGCTGGCCAGCGCCTTGGCCTCCGACGCCGAGCGGGCGCCGCCGCGCATCACCGACGACATGAGAATGGGTTCCGGCCTGGCGATGGGCGGTGGCAGCCTGCTTGGCAAGCGACCATCACTCGCGGAAGCCGATCCCACTAAATTGCCGGCGGAGCACCTCCTGCATCTCATCTTGCAGGATTGCTCGAGCTGCCATTCGAAGTTTAGGCAAAAGGTCGAGTGATAGCGTCAGCTTCGCTGCAGCTGACCCGCCATGAAATTGCGCCAGCCGCCGAAATGCGAAATCTCCTTTGCATCGGTGAGACCGGCACTTTCGACGAGGAAGCCTTTCGGCGACGTTCCGTCATCAAGCAGAAGCGTGCCGATGCCTAGCGGCGGCGGGATCGCGGCAACAAAACGGCCGAAGGCTTGCGGCGAGAGCCGCCAGACTTCGACCTCGATCGCTGTCCCCTTGCCGTTGCAGATCCGTTCGAGCCCCGGTCGCGGCACCGACTGGCCGGCGAGCGCGTAAAGCCGGTAGAGCGGCGCCGTTCTTGCAGCCCGGGCGAACATTGCGCCGAGCTGCTGCAGCTGGCCGTTCAGCGCCATCCCCGACAGATGCGCGCCGACCACGGCCAGCTCGATCGTGCCTTCATCCACGCCCGCCAGAACATCGCCGCGCTGCGGCTGCGGCCAGCCGATAGCACCAAGCGCAAGGCCGCTTGCCGCATGGACATCGCGCGCAAGCGACGCAGTCAGATGGTCCATGCCCGCCGCGGCAAGCAAGGTGACGCTCATCGGCAAACCGTCGCTGCGTGTTCCGGTCGGCACGGCGATGCCGCACATGTCGAGCAGATTGACGAAGTTGGTGTAGGTGCCGAGCCGGCTGTTGGTGACGATCGGATCGGCGAGAACCGCCTCGACTGTGTAGTGGGTCGGCGCGGTCGGCACACAGAATAGGTCGACCGAGGCGATGACCGGCGCAAGCCTGGCCTTGTAGCCTTGCAAGGCATAGAGCCCGTTGAAAGCGTCCGCGGCTGAAAGTTTTCGCGCGCCGCCGATGATCTGCCGCGTCACCGGATGCATGGCGGCCTCGCTGGTATCCATGAAGTCCCTGATCGCGGCGTAACGCTCGGCCACCCAGGCGCCTTCGTAGAGCAGGTTGGCGGTGGCGTAGAAATCACCGAACGGGATTTCGACCAGCCGGCAGCCCAGGGTCTCCAGAGAGGCAAGAGCGGCCTCGAAACACGCCTGCATCGCTGCGTCGCCGAAGAAGGTCCAGTCCGCCCTGGCCGGCACGCCGACAGTCAGCACCGGCGGGCGCGCGGCAAGAGCCTGAATGCAGAGGTCACGCGAATAGGGATCGGCGTCGTCCTTTGCCGCCGCCGCCTCGAACACGTGATAGGCGTCATCGACGGTGAGCGCGAAAACCGAGACGCAGTCAAGCGTCCGGCAGGCCGGCACGAAGCCGGCGGCTGATAGCGCGCCGACGCTCGGCTTCAGCCCGACGATGTTGTTGAGGCCGGCGGGTATGCGCCCCGAACCGGCGGTATCGGTGCCGAGCGCGAAGGAGACGATGCCGCGCGCCGTCGCCACGGCCGAGCCGCACGAGGAACCGCCCGGCACCAGTTTCGGGTCGATCGCATTCCTCGGGATTGGATAGGGCGTGCGAACGCCGACCAGGCCGGTGGCGAACTGGTCGAGATTGGTCTTGCCGACAACCAGCGCGCCGGCGGCCTTGAGCCGCGCGACGACGGTGGCGTCTTTCGCCGGCAAGTAGGCATATTCCGCACAACCCGCCGTGGTCGGCATGCCGGCAACATCGATGTTGTCCTTGACCGCGAACGGCACGCCCCACAGCGGCTTTGCCGCGGGATCGAACGGGCCGAGCTTTTCCGCCTCGGCAAGCAACTCCGCCCTGCTCGCCAGATGGATGAAGATGCCGGGGTCATCGGCCGCCGCGAGCCGCGCATGGACCACATCGATCACCTCGCCAATGCCGACGCCGGCCTGATAGGCAACGTGCAGGCTCGCTATGTCGAAGCGGACGTCGCTCATTTGGCCTCGCCCAGAATGACTACCGGCAGGTTCCACTGGATGAGCACGACGCAGCCATCCTTGGTCCACACCGAATGCTCGGTTCCGACCGGGTTCAGGATCACGCTGCCCGCGGCATGATCGCCGTTCTCGTCGCTCTGCGTGCCTTCCAGCACGATGATCGTCTCCAGCCCGGCATGGCGATGACGCGGCACGCTGGCGCCAGCCCGGTAGTTCAGGATGGCGACCGACGGTTCCATCGGCCCACCCTTGAGCAGCCAATGCACTGTGATGCCTTCGCGAAAATGCTCGAATGGCAGATCACGCCAGCCCCCTTGGATGAGAGCCGCGTATGCGACGTTAGGCATTGGAAAGTCCCTCGAGCACCTGGTCCGTCGTTGCCGTCCAGCCGACGATGGCGCCCTGCGCCCTGATCATGGCAAGGGCTGCCGCCTTGAACTCCGGAAAATAGCTCTCAGTGGCATCCTCCGCCAGAAGGCATTCATAGCCGCGGTCGTTGGCCTCGCGCATCGTCGTCTGCACACAGACCTCCGTCGTCACCCCGGCAAAGACTAGCTGCTGTGCGCCGAGCCGCTTGAGGTCGTCGCCGAAGCTGGTGGCATAGAACGCGCCCTTGCCGGGTTTTTCGATGACGATCTCGCCAGGCAGTGGGGCAAGTTCATCGAGGATCGCCGTTCCCGGCTCCCCGACGATCAGCACACGACCCATTGGCCCGACATCGCCGATCCTGATCGACGGATTGCCGCGATTGCGCTTGGCCGGCGGCAGATCCGAAAGGTCTGCCTTGTGGCACTCCATCGTGTGGATCACCGGCAGGCCAGCGGCGCGAAACCCCGCGATCAGCCTCTTCACCGTCGGCACGATCGCCGTGACCCGGCTGAAGTCATTGCCGAGGCTGGCGCCGAAGCCGCCGGGTTCGGCAAAGTCGCGCTGCATGTCGATGACGACCAGCGCCATCGCCTCAGGCTTGAACACAAACGGAAACGGCAGCGCCTCGATCTCCGCCATCAGTGATGTCCCGCCATGTGCTCGCCGATCGTCTGCACGCTCGCCTGCGCGATCGGCGTTTCATAGACCAGCGCGCCATCCGACATGACGAAGATGCGGTCCGAGAGCTCGAGCAGCTCATCAAGGTCCTCCGACATCAAAAGCACGGCGGCACCGGCGTTGCGCGCCTTCATGATGCGGGCGCGGATTTCGGCGACGGCAGAGAAGTCGAGGCCGAAGCAGGGATTGGACACGATGAGCAAATCGACCTCGCCGGTCAGCTCGCGCGCCAGCACGGCGCGCTGCACATTGCCGCCTGACAGCGACGAAATCGGCGAAGCGAGCGAGGCCGTCTTGACCTTGAACTGTTCGACCAGGCGGGCCGCGTAGTCCCTGATCGCACTCATCCTGATCCAGTTGACCGGCTTGCCGGCCTCGTTGAGGTCGAAGGTCCGGAAGGCCATGTTTTCCGCCACCGTCATCTTCGGTGCGCAGGCATTGCGCAACGGCTCCTCCGGAATGAAGCGGACATTGAGCGTGCGCGCCTCGCTGCGGCTGGCGCCGTAGGGCGAGCCTTTCACCAGAACGTCGCCGCCATTGCGCGCCCGCTGTCCGGCAAGGACTTCGAGAAATTCCTTCTGGCCGTTGCCGGAGATGCCGGCAATGCCGACGATCTCACCCGACTTCACATCGAGTTCGCCGATGTCGATGGTTTTCAAACCGGTCCGGTCGGGCGCCTTCAGCGACTTTACCGTCAACACCTGTCTGGCGCCGGCCGGCACCGGGGCGCGGCTGTCGAGTGCGGCGATCGGTTGGTCGCCGATCATCATCGCCGCCATCTGCTTGTGGGAAAGTTCGGAGACCTTTCCGGTTCCGGTCAGCCTGCCCTTGCGCAGTACGGTGATATCGTCGGCAAAGGCCGTCACCTCGTGGAATTTATGCGAGATCATCAGCACGGTGAGGTCGCCGGTCCTGGTCATGTCGCGCACCAGGCCAAGCACTTCCTGTGCCTCGCCGGGAGTGAGCACAGAGGTCGGCTCATCGAGCACCAGGAAACTGCGGCCGAGATAGAGCTGCTTGATGATTTCGAGCTTCTGCTTCTCGCCGGCCGCAAGTTCCGCCACCTTGACGTCGAGCGGCAGCTTGAACGGCATACGCTGCATGAATTGCGCAAGTGCGGCGCGCTCCTTGCGCCAGTCGATGACGACGGGCACCTTTTCGCGCGAAATGACCAGGTTTTCCGCACCGGTCAGCGACGGGACCAGGGTAAAGTGCTGGTAGACCATGCCGAGCCCCAATGCCGAGGCATCCTTCGGACTGGCGATCGCGACCTCGCGGCCATCGACCAGCATGTCGCCGGCGGTCGGATGGTAAAAACCCATCATGCATTTGACCAGCGTCGACTTGCCGGCGCCGTTTTCGCCGAGCAGCGCGTGGAACGATCCCGCCGGCACCTTGATCGAGACATCGTCCAGCGCGGTGAAAGCGCCGAAGCGCATGGTCATGCCGATGGTCTCGACGCCGACGGCCTTCTTCCCAGTGCTCCCGCTCAAGATCGCCTCCTCACGGCAGTTGCGCGATGAAGGATGCCGAATTCGACACCGCGCCGAACACCCCGCCCTGCATCTTGATCATCTTGATCGCGGCGAGATGATTGCCGTAGTCGGTTGCCCCGCAGCAATCCTCCAGCATCACGCATTCGAAGCCGCGATCGTTTGCCTCGCGCATCGTCGTGTGGACGCAGACATCGGTGGTGATGCCGGTCAGCACGATGTTGTCGATGCCGCGCTGGCGCAGGATCAGCTCCAGGTCGGTGGCGCAGAACGAGCCCTTGCCCGGCTTGTCGATGATCGGTTCGCCCGCCGCCGGATAGAGGTCGGGGATGATGTCCCAGCCGGGTTCGCCGCGCACCAGGATGCGCCCGCAAGGCCCGGGGTCGCCGATGCCGGCATTGATGCGGCGCGAGCGCCAGCGCTTGTTGGCCGGCAGGTCGGCGAGATCGGGCCGATGGCCCTCGCGCGTGTGGATGATGGTGTAACCCTTGGCCCGCATGGCTGAGAGCACCGACTTTATCGGCTCGATCGGCGCCCGCACCAGCGAAAGATCGTAGCCCATATGATCGACATAGCCGCCCGGCCCGCAGAAATCGGTCTGCATGTCGATGATGATCAGTGCCGTATTGTCCGGCCGCAGCTCGCCATTATAAGGCCATGGATAAGGGTCGGCATCGATATAGCGCTGGGTGATCTCGGCTCTGGCGTTCATCGGAAAAAACTCCAGTCATTTGGTGATCGACAATTCGCCCGGCGCGCCGGCAAGCGAGCGGCTCGGCGACGAGGTGGCGATCATGATGATGAGCGTGAGGATGTAAGGCGCGGCGTAGAAGAGGTAGTAGCCCTGCGTGACCCCGACCGATTGCAACGCCGGGCCTAGCGCGCCCGCACCGCCGAACAATAGTGCCGCGGCAAAGCAGCCGAGCGGATTCCAGCGCGCGAAGATGACCAGCGCCACCGCCATCAGGCCCTGCCCCGACGAGATGCGTTCGGTCCAGCTGCCGGGATAATAGAGCGACAGATAGGCGCCGCCGATGCCGGCGAGCGCACCGCCGACACCTGTCGCAAGCAGGCGCACGGTGTTGGGATTGAGGCCCATGGCGCGCGCCGCATCGGAGCTGTCGCCGACGACGCGCACGATCAGGCCGGCGCGCGTATTGCGGAACGCCCACCATAGGAACACGGCAAGTGCGGCACCAATCAGGAACAGGATGTTGACGTTGAGCGCCGCCTGCACCTGCGGGATATCCGACCAGCCACCGAAGGCGATGGCCGGCAGGTCTGGTGCCGAGGGCTGGATGAACGGCTTGCCGAAGAAGAAGGCGAGACCGGAGCCGAACAGCATCAGCGCGATGCCGATGGCGATGTCGTTCACCCCGCGGAATTTGCAGATCCAGCCGTGGAACAGGCCGAAGCAAAGTCCGGCACCGGCGGCAGCCAGCACGCCGAGCCATGGCGAGCCGGTCATCACCGCGACGGCGTAGGCAGTCATCGCACCGAAGACCAGCGTGCCTTCGAGGCCAAGATTGATGCGGCCGGAGCGTTCGGTGATGGCTTCGCCGAGCGAGACGAAGATGAAGGGCGTCGAAACGCGGATGGCGCCGCCGAGAATGGCGAGCGGCACGCCCCACAGGCCGATCTCGGTCGCGTCCATCAGGAGCCTCTCTTCCACAGATCGGGATTGAAGACCTTGAAGCGGCCGTAAAAGGTTTCGCTGAACAGGATGACGACGAAGAGCATGCCTTGCAGCACCAGCACGGTGGCGTCGGGCAGGTCCATGCGGCGCTGGATCAGCCCGCCAGAAGCGCCGATACCGCCGAGCAGGAAAGCGACCGGGATGATGGCGAGCGGATTGTGGCGGGCGAGGAAGGCGACGAGGATGCCGGTATAGCCATAGCCGGCGGCGAGCGAGGCGTTGGCGCTGCCTTGAACGGCGCCGACCTCCAGCATGCCGGCCAGCCCGGCGAAGCCGCCGGCGAGCCCGGTGAAGCCGACGATCAGCGGCCCGACGGCAAGCCCTTGCACCTGAGCTGCCCTGACATTGCCGCCGGCGATGCGGGCGGCAAACCCCCAGCGCGTCTTTTCGATCAACAGCCAGGACAAGACGCAGGCGAGAATGCCGACGACCAGGCCCCAGTGCACGTCCATGCCTGGAATGTTGCCGATGTGGTAGGCATCCGCCAGCGGCTCGGTCGAGGGTTTGTTGAGCGAAGCCGGATCGCGCAGAGGCCCTTCGACCAGATGGTTCATCAGCGCGATGGCGATATAGGCCATCAGCAGACTGGAGATGGTTTCGTTGACGGCGCGGTAGTGGCGGAGTGCGCCGACGGCACCGATCCAGATGCCGCCGGCGACCGCGCCCGCCACGCCCATCAGCAGGATGACCAGAAAAGCCGGCGCGCCATTCGCCGCGACGCCGATGGCGGCGGCGGCAACGCCGCCCAGCACGATCGCGCCTTCGCCGCCGATGACGACGAGGCCGAGCCGGGCCGGCAGCGCCACGCAGAGCGCTGCCAGCAAAAGCGGTGCTGCCCGTGACAGCGAGTTCTGGATCGAGAACCACGAGCCGAAGCCGCCGCGCCACATCGTCTCGTAGAGTTGCACCGGCGATTTGCCGACCAGCGCGATGAACACGCTGAACAGCGCCATGCCGACGATCAGTGCCGCGAGCGGTATGACGAAGGCTTCCGCCCGCCGCGCCGCCCATTCGAGCGCCGCCGGATAATTCCTGGCGCCAAACAGCGCCGGTGCGCCCGCAGTGCTGATCGTGTCTGCCATGGCCCCGTCTCCGATCCGGTTCAGGCGGTCGAACCGACGACGCCCTCGACCAGGTAGTCCATGCTTTCGAGTTCGAGCGCGGTCTCGGCGAAGGCCTGGCCTTCGGTCGCGACGACGACGCCCTTGTTGCTCTTCAGCGGACCCTTGATGACGGAAAAGCCGCCTTTCATCATTTCGGCCAGCGTGCCGTCGAACTGCTTGCGGGCGGCATCGCCGACGGCCGGGCCGAGCGGGCTCATCTTGACGAAGCCGTCGGCCAGGCCGCCGCGCGTGAAATTGGGCAGCGGCGTGCCCGCCACCAGATCGTCGACGAACGTCTTGTAGACCTTGGCCCAGTTCCATTCCGCGCCGGTCAGGTATTTTTCCGGCGCCAGCGGGCTCTGGTTGGCATGATAGCCGCAGACGAAGGCGCCACGCCCGGCCGCCGTCTCGACCACCACCTTGGGGCTATCGACATGGCAGGTGATGACGTCGGCACCCTGGTCGACCAGCGCATTGGTGGCCTCGGCCTCCTTGACCGCTAGCGACCACTCGCCGGTGAAGATCACCTGGCAGGTGATGGTCGGGTCGACCGAGCGCGCGCCGAGCAGGAAGGAATTGATGTTGAGCAACACCTGCGGGATCGGCTTTGCCGCGACGAAGCCGAGCTTCTTGGTTTTGCTGGTGTGACCGGCGACGACGCCGTTCAGATACTGGCCCATGCCGATATAGCCGAAATAGGAACCGGCATTCATCGGATGCTTGTCCTTGTTCCACATGCCACCGCAATGGCGGAACTGCACGTCGGGGAATTTCGCGCACATGGCGAGCATGTGCGGATCGAAATAGCCGAACGAGGTCGGGAAGATCAGCGACGCACCGTCGAGATTGATCATCGATTCCATCGTCTTCTGCACGTCGACCGTCTCCGGCACGTTCTCCTCCTCGACGACGGAAATTCCTTCGATCCCCTTCAGCGTGGCGGCGCCTTCGGCATGCGCCTGGTTGTAGCCGTAATCGTCCTTTGGCCCGACATAGATGAAGCCGACAGTGGCCGTCGCGGCGAAGGCCCTGCTGATCGGAAACGATGCGGACGCAAGGCCGAGCGCCGCTCCGGCGGCGGAGGTCTTGAGCAGGTCGCGGCGGCTAAGCATGAATCTCTCGGACATTTGAATGCTCCCTCTATGGGGCCTTTGGGGCCGGTTAACACCTCAATGAGAGAAGTGTATGCAATCAGCATGCCAGTTTCAGAAATGAGATTTATTCAGCAATATCAATGAGTGTGTCGATGTGGACTGCACAAAGCCGGAGCAATTGCATACACTTTTTGCCTCCAAAATCGCCAATTTGACATGAAGGCTAAAACATAGGCATACAGAGATGCGGAGGAATCGAAGCCGGTGAGTGGCTTACGGCTCTAGCGAAAAGACTGGACGGAGGAGACGTGTCGGGAAAGCGCAATTTGATCAGGTCGGGCACGACCGTCGATCAGATGGTGAGGGCGATCAGCGACCGGATCGTCACCGGTTTCCTGCGCCCGGGCGAAAAGCTCGACGAGGCCTCGCTCGCCGCCCGCTTCGACGTCTCACGCACGCCGATCAGGGAAGCGCTCAGCCGGCTCAGCGCCATGGGACTGGTCGAACGACGGCCGAACCGCGGCGCCACCGTTGCCGTGGTGACGCAGGAGCACCTCGCCTCGATGTTCGAAAGCATGGCCGAGCTTGAAGCGATCTGCGCGCGGTTCTCGGCCGAGCGCATGACCGCTGGCGAGCGCCGCACGCTGGAGGCCGAGCACCAGGCCTCGGCGCGCTTCGTGCAGCTCGGTGCCGAAGAAGAGTATGAGCTTTTCAACACCGAATTCCACACCCGGCTCTATCGCGGCGCCCACAGCAAGCACATTTATGAACTGACCGTCATGACCCGCGGCCGCCTGGCGCCGTTCCGGCGCGCGCAATTCATGCTGCCCGGCCGGCTAGCCCAGTCGTGGCAGGAGCATGACGCCATCGTGACAGCAATCATGCGCGGCGACAGTGCGGCGGCCGGAACAGCCGCCAAGGATCATGTCTCGATCGTCAGCGAGGCGAGCGCCGTCTTTGCCATCGGCGATCGCCCCAAAGGCAGGACCGAGCCGTTCCCGACATCGGCTTCCTAACCATCAATCGACCAGCACGGCGACCACGGCAGCGCAGTCGCCGGCCTTGACCAGCCCCGGAAAATGCCGCGCCGCCAACAGACCGGACATTTTGGCCCGGATCTCCTGCGACGCGCCGCCGGTGCGGCCTATGGAATGGATACGTGCCAGCACCTGGTTCTCTGCCACCGGCTCGCCGAGATCGATCATGGTTTCGATCATCCCGTCGTCCTCGGCGAACGAGAAGCAATCGCCGGACGGCATGTCGAGCCAGCGGGTTGGCTGCATCTCGACCGCGCCGGCGACGATGCCGGCATGACGCAGCACGTTGAGCACGCCGCGACGTGCGATCCGCACCGTTTCCGCGCGCGAAGTCCCGCCGCCGCCAAGCTCGGTGGTGATGAACAGCTTGCCCATCTCTTCGGCGGCAGTGTCGAACATGCCGACCGCGTCGATCTCCAGCATTTTCATCGACCATGGTGCGGAGAAGGCTTCAACCGCAGCGAAACCCTTCGCTTCCAGCACCTTGTCGGGCCGGATGTGGGCGGCGCAGAACGGCACGAAGTCGAGCGTCTTGCCGCCGGAGTGGAAGTCGAGCGCGATGTCTGTACGGGGCAGAAGCTCGCGCTGGAAATAATCGGCGATCTTCTCGGTCACCGTGCCGTCGGGCCGGCCGGGAAAGCTGCGGTTTAGATTGCCCTTGTCGATCGGCGAGGTGCGTGTGCCGGCGCGGAACGCCGGATAGTTCATCGCCGGCACGATGATGATCGTGCCGCTGACTTGCTTCGGGTCGAGCGTACGGGCGAGATCGAAGAGCGCCAGCGGCCCCTCGTACTCGTCGCCATGATTGCCGCCGGTGAGCAATGCGCTCGGCCCCTTGCCGTTGCGGATGACGCAGATCGGGATCATCACCGATCCCCAGGCGGAATCGTCGCGGCTGTAAGGCAGGCGCAGGAAACCGTGCTGCACGCCGTCGCGCTCGAAATCGACGGTCGGCGTGATCGGTGACGGGCGAAGGCTGGACATCGGGCTCAATTCTTCACCACCAGTTTGCGCGGCACATTCGCCAGGCACTCGACGCCCGTCTCGGTGATCAGGATGGATTCGGTGATTTCCAGCCCCATCGTCTCAAGCCACAAGCCGGTCATGAAATGGAAGGTCATACCGGGCTTCAACTCGGTGCGGTCGCCTGGACGCAGGCTCATCGTGCGCTCGCCCCAGTCAGGCGGATAGGAAAGCCCGATCGGGTACCCGGTGCGGTTGTCCTTGACGATGCCGTACCGCTTCAGCACCGCGAAGAAGGCGTTGGCGATGTCCTCGCATGTGTTGCCGGGCTTGGCGGCGGCAAGTCCCGCCTCCATGCCTTCCAGCGTCGCCTTTTCGGCATCGAGGAATTCCTGCGTGGGTTTACCAAGGAACACGGTCCGCGACAGCGGGCAGTGATAGCGGTTGTAGCAGCCGGCGATCTCGAAGAAGGTGCCCTCGCCCGATTTCATCGGCCGGTCGTCCCAGGTCAGATGCGGCGCCGATGCGTCGGCGCCCGACGGCAGCAGCGGCACGATCGCCGGATAGTCGCCGCCGACGCCGTCAACGCCGCGCGTGCCGGCATCGTAGATCTCGGCGACCAGGTCGCATTTGCGCATGCCGACCTCGATCTTGTCGACGATGCGCTGGTGCATCGCTTCCACGATGCGGGCGGCCTTGCGCATGTAGTCGATTTCGGTCGGGCTCTTCACCGCGCGCTGCCAGTTGACCAGTGCCGTGGCGTCGACGAAGCGGGCATTGGGTAAGTGCTTCTGCAGCGCTGCGAAGGCAGCGGCCGAGAACCAGTAATTGTCCATCTCGACACCGATGCTGAGCTTGCCCCAGCCGCGATCGGAGAGCACGCTGGACAGAAAATCCATCGGATGGCGCTCGGTCGACTGCACATAGTGGTCGGCATAGCCGATGATGTTGTCGTGCGCGAGATAGGCGGTGCGCTTGGCGCCGTTGGCGTCCTGGCCGCGCCCGTACCACACCGGCTCGCCCGACGGCGGCACGATGACAGCTTGATGCACATAGAACGACCAGCCGTCATAGCCGGTCAGCCAGGCCATGTTGGACGGGTCGCTGACGATCAATAGATCGACGCCCTTGACCTGCATGGCCTTCCGCGTCTTGGCGAGGCGCTCCGCATATTCGCCGCGCGAGAATTTCAAATTAGGCTGCATTGTTCTTGGTCCTCGTTTGTTGGGCCTTGCGGCCAGCATCAGCTTTCGAAAATCGTACCGGTCTTGGCCGCACGCGCCCGGTCGCGGGCGAGCGTGGCGATCGCCGTATCCTGCACGCCGGTGCCGGTCAGGTCGGCAATGGTGATGTCGCTGTCCGAGCGCCGGCCATGCCTTTCGCCGGCGATGATGTGGCCAAGCTCGGTGATTTCGGCATCGGACGCCATCACGCCCGCCGCGATAGCATGGTGCAGTTCGCCCAGCCGGCGTGTCTGTTTGGCGCTATCGGCGACGTAGAGATCGGCCATGCGCAGGATCGCCGGCGCGATCTCGTTTTTGTGCTCGGCATCCGAGCCCATGGCAGTGATATGCTGGCCGGCGGAGACGAAGCCGGCCTTGATCAGCGGCTCGGTCGACGGCGTCGTGGTGACGATGATGTCGGCATCGGCCGCAGCCTTTGCCGCGTCGGGCTCGGCGTGAACGGCGATGCCCAGTCTTTCGGACAATGCGTCGGCCGCGGCCTCGGCCTTGGCGGCATCCCTTGCCCAGATGCGAGCCTCGGTGATCGGCCGCACCAGCATCAGCGCCTCGAGCTGCAGTCCGGCCTGAACACCGGCGCCGAAGATCGCGGCAACGGAGGAACCCGCCCGCGACAGATGTTTGGCGGCGACCGCACCGGCGGCGGCCGTGCGGATGTCGGTGAGATAGCCATTGTCGAGCAGCAGCGCCTCGACCAATCCGGTTTTCGCCGACAGCAGCACCATCATGCCGTTGACGCTGGGCAGGCCGAGCTTGGGATTATCGAAAAAGCCGGGGCTGATCTTGATCGCAAAACCGTCGATACCCGGTACATAGGCGGTCTTGACGTCGACCTCGCCGCGATGCTCTGGAATGTCCAGCCGCAGGATCGGCGGCATCGCCACCGGCAAGGTGGCGAGCGCCCGGAACGCGTTCTCGACGCAGGCGATGGCATCGAGATCGAGCTTCACGATCTTGCGCAATTCAGCTTCGGTGAGGATCGTCATACGGCTCATGCTGCGCTCTCCGCAATTGCTTCGCCGCAGATGATCTTGCGGTGCAGTGTCATATCGATGTTGCGGCCGGACAGCACGAGCACCGTCGGGCCGCTCGCCCTGATCTTGCCGGCAAGCACGGCTGCGATGCCGACCGCGCCGGCGCCTTCGACGATCTCGCGCTCCTGCTCATAGGCATGCCGGATGCCGGCGGCGATCTCGTCCTCGCTGAGCAGGATCACATCGTCGAGCAGGTCGCGGCACATGGAAAAGGTCAGCCGGTTGTCGAGGCCTATGCCGCCGCCGAGGGAATCGGCCAGCGTCGGCAGTTCCTCGACCAAAACCGGATGTCCGGCGTCGAGGCTCGCCTTCATCGCCGCACCGCGCGCCATTGAAACGCCCATCACCTTCGTCGCCGGGCTGACGCCCTTCACGGCAGCAGCGACGCCAGCCGCCAGCCCACCGCCGGAAAGCGGCACCAGCACCAAGGCGGCGTCCGGAACCTGTTCGATGATCTCCAGCCCGAGCGTGCCTTGCCCGGCGACAATGGCGGGATGGTCGAAAGGCGGCAGCATGATCAGCCCCTCTTCCGCGACCAGCCGTTCGACCTCCCGCTGCGCATCGTCCTGGCTGTTGCCGACGATCCGGATCTCGGCGCCGAGCCGGCGGATCTCGTCGAGCTTGTTCTGCGGCACCAGCCGCGACATGCAGATCGTCGCGTGGATGCCTTGCGATTGAGCAGCATAGGCAAGTGCCCGGCCGTGGTTGCCGGTCGAGGCAGCGACGACGCCGCGCGCCTTCTCCTCTGCTGTCAGCGAAGCGATAGCGTTCGAGGCACCACGCAGCTTGAAGGCGCCGGTGGTCTGCCGGTGTTCGAGCTTGAGATAAACAGGAGCGTCCAAGTGCTGGGAAAGACTCCGGGAAGGAACGGTCGGCGTACGCTCGACCTTGCCTGCGATGCGCTCGCGCGCGGCGTGGATTTCGGACAGGCTTATCCTGGACGTGGTCATGGCTCTGCAATCAGTTCAGCGGCAGCGTCATCAGACGGCCGAATTCAGGGCGCGGCTCGTCGTCGTCGCAAAGCCGCAGGCAATTCCAGGCCGTCGCCTGGTTGCTGGTGACGACAGGACGGCCGATGGCTTCTTCCATACCGACAACTGCCGCCGCGGACCGCAGTGCCGTGCAGGAGACAAACAGCGCGTCCGAGTGTTCGGCCGTCGCCTCGCGAGCCAGATCGACCAAGGATTTCGGCGCAATCCGCGCCATCTCGCGATCATCCTCGAAGCCGAGGCAAGTGAAGCTGGCGATTTCGAAACCATGCTCGGTGAAATAGGCCGCCATCGGCCGGCTGGTCTCGACCGTATAGGGAGTGAGGATGCTGATCGTCCTGGCGCCCAGCGCCTTCAGGCCGCGCACGCCGGCCATCGGCGGCGTAACCACCGGCGCGCCGGGTTTGGCGGCCTGCACCGCGGCCTCGATCTCGGCATCGCCGATCACGACGGAGGCCGAGGTGCAGGAATAGCAGATCGCGTCGAGCGGCTCGTCGGGAAGGATCAGGGCCGCGGCCGCCGTCAGCGACGGCTGCATCTTGCGCAAATTGTCCGGCGTCGTCGGGTTGGCGTAGGGAATGCGCGCGACATAGACCCCGATGCGGTCGCTTGCCACCATGCGGTGAAAATCCGGTTCGCTCGTGTGGTCGGTGGCAAGGATGATCAGGCCGACCCGCTTTTCCAGCGGACGCGCGTCGAGCGGCGGCCGGGCCGAATGCAGGCGGATTTCGGGTGCAGCAATCATCGTTCGATCCGCCCATAACGGTGTTCCAGCCAGCGCAGCAGCACCACCGAGAACAGGCTGATGGCGAGGAAGAAGGCGCCGACCAAGGTGATCGGTTCGATATACCGGTAATAGGTATTGGCGACGCTCTTGGCCTGGTTCATCAGTTCGAGCACGGTGATCGCCGACAGCAGCGGCGTCTCTTTGAACATGGCGATGAAATAATTGGCAAGCGCCGGGATCATCGGCGGAATTGCCTGCGGAATGATGATGTGCGTCCAGGTCTGGGTGGCGTTTAGATTGCAGGCCTTGGCCGCTTCCCACTGGCCGCGCGGAACATTATCGATGCCGGCGCGGTAGACCTCGGCCGTGTAAGTGCCGTAATGCAGCCCGAGACCGATGACGCCCGCGATCAGCGGCGGCAACAGGACGCCGAAATCCGGCAGCACGTAGAAGATGAAATAGAGCTGCACCAACAGCGGTGTGCCACGGATGAACTCGGCAAGGAAACCGACGGTGCGCGACAGAGCCCTGTTCGGCGACCGGCGCGCCAACGCGATGCCCAGCCCGACGATCGCCGCCAGTACCGAGCCGAGCAGCGTCGCCAGGATGGTGATCTTCACCCCCTCGATCAGCGTCGGCAGGATCTGCCGGACAAAATCCCAATCCCATTCCATTATCAGGCCCGATCCATCATACGCGCACCCCGTCGAGGCCACGAGCCATGCGGCGTTCCAGCGACCGCACGCCCCAGGAGATTAGCAGCGCCAGGACGAAATAGATGACGAGGATGGTGCTGAACGGCACCAGAGTATTGCCGGTCTGCGAGCGCACCACCTGCGCCTGGAAGGTCAGGTCGGCGAGCGAGATCAGCGAAACGACGGCGGTGGCCTTGAGCAATTCAATGGCGTTGTTGCCGAAGGTCGGCAGCATCACCAGAAGCGCCTGCGGCAGGATGATATGGCGCATGGCTTGCCAGCGGCCGAGATTGAGGGCGGTACAGGCCTCATATTGTTCGCGGCCGATAGACTTGATGGCGCCACGCACCACTTCCGCCGCATAGGCGCCGACATTGAGGCCCAGCGCCAGCACCCCGGCCTGCAGCGGCGTCAGCGAAATGCCGGCAATGGGCAGCACGAAATAGGCCCAGAACAGCTGCACAAAAATCGAGGTGCCGCGGAAGAACTCGATATAGGCGGTGGCCAGCGCCCGCAGCACGAAAAACCGCGACAGCCGCCCCAGCCCGGCGAGAAAAGCCATGATCAAGGCCAGCACCGACCCCATCAGCGTCAGCTCGATGGTGACAAGCGCTCCTTGCAATATCAGGCCGAAATAGCCGGACCATTGGGTCATTAGGGCTAAGCGTTTCCTCGCTTGGTGATCATTACAGAACGCCGGCGCCGCCCCTCATCCGCCTGCCGGCACCTTCTCCCCGTTATAGGGACGGGGAGAAGGGTGAAGCTCCAGCGTTGGCGCCCCCCTCTCCCCGTTTTTGACGGGGAGAAGCTAGGGTGAGCGGCACTTTTTACTTCGCCGAGCAGAGCTTGTCGCGGCTCGTCGACATTGCCGCCGCCGCCGAGAAGCCGTAAGGCTCGATGATCTTGGCGAACTCGCCGGACTTCTTCAGTTTCGCCAGCTCGACATCATAGGCGTCGCGCAGCGCTTCGTCGCCCTTCTTGAAGGCCGCGCCGTCGCAATAGACCGGCGCACCGACCACCGGCGCGATGACTTCGAGGTTCGGATCATTGGCTTTCTTGACCAGGTCGTTGATCGACAGCACGGGCAGCGAATAAGCATCGATGCGGCCGTCCTGCAGCATCTTCAGGCCGCTCTGGCCGTCCGGCACGACGATGACGCGCTCGCGCGGCACACCTGCGGTGAGCGCCAGCTTCTCTTCAGTGCCGCCACCCGGCGCGCCGATCGTGGCGCTCGCGTCCTTCGCGACGTCCTCGTAGCTCTTGAAGCCCTTCGGGTTGCCCTTCTTCACCAGCATCGCCTCGGCGTCGCACAGCACCGGTTCCGAATAGGCGACCGCAGCACAACGTTCCGGCTTCATGAACAATCCGGCGGTGACGACGTCGAAACGGCCGGCCTGCAAGCCGGGGATCATGGCGCCATATTCCGAGATCGAGGCGACGATATCGTTGACGCCAAGGCGTTTGAAGATTTCACGGGCAACGTCAGGCGCCGCACCCGAAACCTTGCCGTCGGCAGCGACCGCCGTATAGGGCGGCTCGTTGGCGATGGCGACGCGGGCAAAGCCTTGCGCCTTAAGCTCTTCGAGCTTGCTGTCGTCGGCCGAGCCGGCCGTCGAGGCGGCCAGCACCGCCGTCAGCGCAATACCGGCGACGCCGGCCAAAATGGCAAATTTCTTCATTGTTCCCAACTCCTTGTTTGTCTGTCTTCTTGGCTTGCTTGAGGCGTTGCCGCCTCGCATGGCAGTCAGACCCGATGTCCGGCCGCAATGATCTTCTTCAGGAAACCTTGCGTGCGCTCCTGTTTGGGATGGCGGAAAATCTCGTCGGGCTTGCCCTCCTCGACTATTCTGCCGCGATCGAAGAACAGCACCCGGTCGGCGAAGTCATGGGCGAAACCCATCTCGTGGGTGACCAGCAGCATGGTCATGTCGGTCTCGGCGGCGAGCTTGCGCATGACGTTGAGCACCTCGTCGACGAGCTCAGGGTCGAGCGCCGAGGTGACCTCGTCGAACAGCATGATCTTCGGCGACAGCGCCAGCGCCCGCGCAATCGCGACGCGCTGCTTCTGGCCGCCTGAAAGCTGCGCCGGCATCGCCTTGGCCTTGTCGACCATGCCGACCATGTCGAGCAGTTCCATCGCCCGCTTTTCGGCGGCGGCCCGCGGCACGCCTTTGGTCAGCATCGGTGCCAGCGTCACATTGTCGATGACACATTTGTGCGGAAACAGATTGAACAGTTGGAAGACCATGCCGATCTTCTGGCGCATCTTTGCCAAATGCCGTTCATCGGCCGTCAGCAGCCGGCCGTTACGCTCCATGTGGTACAACTGTTCACCGTCGACTTGGATGTGGCCGCTGTCGATACGCTCTAGCGTCATCAGGATGCGCAGGATCGTCGTCTTGCCCGAACCCGATGGACCGATCAGTGCCAGCTTCTCGCCGGGCATGACTTGCATCGAGAGGCCGTCCAGCACCTTGAAGGTGCCGAAGCTTTTCGAAATACCGTCGATCTTGATGATGGGCGCCGACAATGAATTTCCCGTGCTGGAGAAGCTATGCCTTTAACGATGCGGATCGCGGCAAATCATGTCAATCAAGAAAATAATATCATGACAATATTTCGAACTCCGCATAATTCCCCGCCATTTGTTCCCTAGATGGCAAGCAGGAGATGCTCGGGATCGCCGAGCAGAAGCTTGGTGACAACGCCGAGACCGGCACGCAGTTCCCCCTCCGTGGTCGAGCCCAGCGAAATCCGTACGGCTGGATGCCAAGGCATCTGCGAAATGCGAAACGACGTACCGGGCGCGATCGCCACGCCCTGCAGGCGCGCCTGGGACACAAAGCTTTCCTCGCCGCGATCCTCGGGCAGCCGCAGCCAGACATGCAGCCCGTCGCGATGAGCCCGATAGTCCACTCCGGCAAGCACCTCGGCGGCTATGTCCAGACGCCGCCGCAAAGCCAGGCGCTGCCATCGCACGAGTTCCATCGCGGTGCCGTCGGTCACCCATTTGGTGGCGATCTCGGCCACCAGCGGCGTCGCCATCCAGTTCGAGACGAGATGGCGATTGGCGACCGCGGCGACATAACGATCGGGCGCCGCGAGATAGCCGATGCGCAGGCCCGGCACCACGATCTTGGTGAAGGAGGTGATGTAGAGCGTGCGCTCGGGCGCGAAGGCGGCTACCGGCGGCGGCCGGTCCTCGACCAACGGGCCGAGGACGTCGTTTTCGATAATGGCGATGTCATGCCTGCGCGCAACGGCGGCAATCTGTTCGCGCCGGCCGGCATCCATCAGGGTGGCCGTAGGGTTGATCACCGAGGGCTGCACGAACACGGCGCGGATGTCGGACAGCCGGCAGGCCTCGTCGAGCGCTTCCGGGATCAGCCCATTGTCGTCGATCGGCAAACCCTCGAGGTTGAAGCCGAGATAACGCGCCAACGGGATCAGCGTGTGGTGGCCGATCGCCTCGGTGGCGACGGTCGAACCGGGCGGCGCTACGCTCATCAGCGCTACCGTCATACCGGCGGTGGCGCCGTTGGTCAGGCTGATGTTCTGCGGCGACGCGTCGAGGCCGCAGAGCCGCAGCCACTCGACACCCACCGCACGGTGGCGTGGGAACACCATGTTCGGCCTGAACGACAGCGCCGAGCTCGACGGCAGGTTTTCGGCGAGCCAGCCCAGTGCCTGCCTCAGCCGCTCCAGATGCATCGGTTCGCAGACCGGCTTCAGGATGGAGAGGTCGATGAGCTCGCCCAGCCGCTCCGGCAGATAGGGGGGCTCCGGCTCGCGGCGCTGTGTCTGCACGAAGCTGCCGCGGCCGACCTCGCCGGACACCAGCCCGCGGCGGATCAGCTCCTCATAGGCGCGGCTGACCGTCTGCACGGAAAGTTGCAGATCGTCAGCCAACTGCCGGTGCGTCGGCAACCGAGCGCCATTGGCCAGGCGCCCGTCATGGATGGCGCGCGCGAACTGGTCGGCGAGCGATTGATAGGCCGGCCGCCGGATAAGAGCGGGATCTGGTCGCCAAAATGTCATGACTTATTAGAGATCGAAATCAGTGCAATTGACAATCGAAATAATGCGCCGTCATGGTGTCCGGCACTGGAAGTGGGCGATCATGGCTGCAGCGAAACTCGATCCGATCGATCTGAAAATACTCGACGCCATCCAGCGCGACGGGCGCATCACCAAGCTGGCGCTGGCCGAGAAAGTCGGCCTGTCGCCGACGCCGTGCTGGATGCGGCTGCGCAAGCTGGAAAAGGCCGGCATCGTCTCGGGCTACCATGCCAGGATCGCCATGCGCGCCATCTCGCCGGTCGCTACCGTGCTGATGGAGGTGACGCTTGCCAGCCATCGCCAGGCCGATTTCGACCGTTTCGAGCGCGTCATCCGCGACATCCCCGAGATCGTCGCCTGCTGGTCTGTCGGCGGCGGCGTCGATTACCTGCTGAAGGTGATGGCGCGCGACATCGACGCCTATCAGCGGCTGGTCGACACTCTGCTCGAGCGGGAGATCGGCATCGACCGCTATTTCACATATATCGTCACCAAGACGGTGAAGGAGGAGAGTGTGCTGCCGGTGGCGGACCTGTTGCCGACATCTTCCTGATATCGGAGAGATCGTCTGCCCGCTCGGTGCAATAGAGACAATCTCTCTACGTGCAGGCACGCAAACAGCCTCTCTGTTTGCGCGGCAGAGATAGTCTTGCGGCATCACCCGAACCGGGAGCCCGATGATGTCCGCACATTTTGCCCGCTCGCAGCGCCATGAAGCACTTGACCGCCTCGCCGACCGACGGCTGCTGCGCGAACTCGCCTATGTCGCTGGCCACTGGACGGCGAGCGAGACCGCGGAGAGTTTCGAGGTGACCGATCCGGCCACCGGATCCACCGTCGCTTTCGTTGCCGCGCTCGATGCCCGGCAGACGACATTGGCGATCGATGCGGCATCGCGCGCCTTTCCTGCCTGGCGCGCATTGCTGCCGCAGGAACGGTCGAAAATCTTGCGAAAATGGTTCGATCTGATCGTCGCCGCCAAAAATGACCTGGCCCTGCTGATGACGCTCGAACAAGGCAAGCCGCTGAAGGAATCGCGCGGCGAGATCGACTACGCCGCCTCTTTTGTCGAGTGGTATGCCGAGGAGGCCAAACGTCTCAACGCCGAAAGCGTCACCAGCCATTTGCCAAATGCCGAGATGGTGGTGCGACGCGAACCGCTCGGTGTCGTCGGCGTCGTCACGCCGTGGAATTTTCCAGCGGCCATGCTGACCCGCAAGGCGGCTGCCGCCCTTGCCGCCGGCTGCACCATCGTCGCGCATCCTTCCTCGGAAACGCCGCTGTCGGCACTGGCGCTGGCCGAGCTTGGCGAACGTGCCGGCCTGCCGGCTGGCGTGTTCAACGTCCTCACCGGCAGGGCTTCGACCATCGTCGGGCGGATGTGCGAAGACCCGCGCGTTCGCGCCATGAGCTTCACCGGCTCGACCGAGGTCGGCAGGTTGATCGCCGCGCAGAGTGCGCCGACGATGAAGCGTCTGGTGATGGAACTTGGCGGGCATGCGCCGCTGATCGTCTTTGCCGACGCCGATCTCGACAAGGCGGTGAGAATAGCCGTCGACGCCAAATTTGCCACCTCCGGCCAGGACTGCCTCGCCGCCAACCGCATCTATGTCCAGCGTCCGCTCTACGATCGGTTCTGCGCTGCTTTCGCCAAACGCGTCGAGGCATTGCGGACCGGCAATGGCCTCGCTGACGACATCGAAATCGGACCCTTGATGCACGAACGCGCCGTCAAGAAGGTCGAGGAGCAGGTGGCCGATGCGCTCGCCAAAGGCGCGCGTTGCCTGACCGGCGGCAAGCGCCATCCTGCCGGGCCGCTGTTCTACCAGCCGACGCTGCTGGCCGATGTTGACGACGACGCCCTGATCATGCGCGAGGAGACCTTCGGTCCGGTTGCGGCCGTGACGCCCTTCGACAGCGAAGAGGAAGTCGCCGCCCGCGCCAATGCCACCGAGTACGGCCTGGTCGCCTATGTCGTCACTGAAAACGGCGGCCGGCAATTGCGCATGGGCCGCGCGCTCGACTATGGCATGGTCGCCATCAATCGCGTCAGGATCACCGGCGCGCCGATCCCGTTCGGCGGCGTCAAGCAGTCCGGCATCGGCCGGGAGGGCTCGCGTCACGGGCTCGAAGCCTTTACCGATCTCAAATATCTCTGCCTCGACGTAGCGTAAGCCGCGCCCGACACTTTTTCCTCAGGAGTAAAAAGATGCTCGACCAGTCAAACGAACTCGCCGCCTGGGACCGCGATCACTTCTTCCATCCCTCGACCCATATGGGCACGCATGCACGGGGTGAATCGCCGACCCGCGTCATCGCCGGCGGCGAAGGCGTCACCATCTGGGACAATAACGGGCGCAAGAGCATCGATGCTTTCGCCGGCCTCTATTGCGTCAATGTCGGCTATGGCCGTCAGAAGATCGCCGACGCCATCGCCGCACAGGCCAAGAACCTCGCCTATTATCACGCCTATGTCGGGCACGGCACCGAGGCGTCGATCACGCTTGCCAAGATGATCATCGACCGCGCGCCGCAGGGCATGTCGAGGGTCTATTTCGGGCTCTCCGGTTCCGACGCCAACGAAACCAACATCAAGCTGATCTGGTACTACAACAACGTGCTCGGCCGGCCGGAGAAGAAGAAGATCATCTCGCGCTGGCGCGGTTATCACGGCTCCGGCATCATGACCGGATCGCTGACCGGCCTCGACCTGTTCCACAACGCCTTCGACCTGCCGCGTGCGCCGGTCCTGCACACCGAGGCGCCCTACTACTTCCGCCGTGCCGACCGCTCGCTGAGCGAGGAGCAGTTTTCGCAACACTGTGCCGACAAGCTCGAGGAGATGATTCTCGCCGAAGGGCCGGAGACGGTCGCCGCGTTCATCGGTGAGCCTATCCTCGGCACCGGCGGCATCGTGCCGCCGCCGGCCGGCTACTGGGAGAAGATCCAGGCGGTGCTGAAGAAATACGACGTGCTTCTGGTTGCCGACGAGGTCGTCACCGGCTTCGGCCGGCTGGGCACCATGTTCGGCTCCGACC
Organism: Mesorhizobium sp. M0854; assembly: GCF_040319815.1. Taxonomy (NCBI): domain Bacteria; kingdom Pseudomonadati; phylum Pseudomonadota; class Alphaproteobacteria; order Hyphomicrobiales; family Phyllobacteriaceae; genus Mesorhizobium; species Mesorhizobium sp. M0854. The sequence continues at coordinate 22,868 of NZ_JAMYOL010000027.1, read as the reverse complement.
ACTACGGCATCAAGCCCGACCTGATCACGATCGCCAAGGGCCTGACCTCGGCCTATGCGCCGCTGTCGGGCGTCATCGTGTCAGACAAGGTCTGGCAGGTGCTGGTGCAGGGTTCAGACAAGCTCGGCTCGCTCGGTCATGGCTGGACCTATTCGGCGCATCCGATCTGCGTCGCCGCCGGCGTCGCCAACCTGGAACTGATCGACGAGATGGACCTGGTGCGGAACGCCGGCGAGACCGGCGCCTATTTCCGCGCCGAGCTGACGAAAGCCGTCGGCGGCCACAAAAACGTCGGCGAGGTGCGCGGCGACGGCATGCTGGCGGCGATCGAGTTCGTCGCCGACAAGAACGATCGCGTATTCTTCGACGCCTCGCATAAAATCGGGCCGCAGGTCGCGACTACCCTTGCGGCAAGCGGCGTCATCGGCCGGGCCATGCCGCAGGGCGACATTCTCGGTTTCGCGCCGCCGCTCTGCCTGACGCGGCAAGAGGCCGATATCGTCGTGTCGAGGACGGCCGACGCGGTGAAGAGCGTGTTTGCAAATATCTGAAGAGCCGACATGAATGCCATGACCAAGACCCTCCCCGCCACCATGGCCGCCGTGCAACTGATCGGGCACGGCGGACCGGAAAAGCTCGTCTACCGCACCGACGTGAAAGTGCCCTCGCCCGCCCGGGGCGAGGTGCTGGTCAAGGTCACCGCTTGCGGCATGAACAACACCGACGTCTGGGTGCGCCAGGGCGCCTATGGAACGGAGGAGGATGCCGCCGCTGTGTCGACCTGGCGTCGTCGGGGCAATACGCTGAGCTTCCCGCGCATCCAGGGCACCGACACGGTCGGCAACATCATTGCCGTCGGCGACGGCGTGTCGCCGACCCGCATCGGCGAGCGGGTGATGGTCGATTTCTCCATCTACAATCGCGACGACGATTCACTCGCCGACATCGACTATATGGGCCACGGCCGCGACGGCGGCTATGCCGAATATCAGGCGGTGCCGGCAGAGAATGCCCATGTCGTCGATACCGATCTCAGCGATGTCGAGCTCGCCACTTTCTGCTGCGCCTATCTCACCGGCGAACAGATGCTGGAACGCGCAGCATTGAAGGCCGGTGAGCGCGTGCTGGTCACCGGCGCCTCGGGCGGCGTCGGCTCCGGCATCGTGCAGTTGGCGCGGGCACGCGGCGCCATTCCCTATGCGGTTGCCGGCAAGGGCAAGGAACAGGCCGTGCGTGACATCGGCGCCGAGGCGGTGATCACCCGTGGCGTGGCCGACCTGCCGGCAGCCGTGAACGAGGCGACCGGCGGGCGGCCAATCGATGTGGTCGCCGACCTGGTCGGCGGCGCGATCTTCAACGACCTCCTGCGCATCTTGAGGCCGGAAGGCCGCTATACCACGGCCGGCGCGATTGCCGGCCCGGTCGTGCAGCTCGATCTGCGCACCATGTACCTGAAACAGCTGCAACTGCATGGCTCAAGCCAGGGCACACGCGCGGATTTCCGCCGCATCGTGCGCTACATCGAGGACAAGAAGATCCGGCCGCTGGTCGGCGGCGTCTACAAGCTGTCCGATTTCCATCGCGCCCAGGCCGATTTCATCGCCAAGGATTTCGTTGGCAAGCTGGTCGTCGTGCCGGATGCGTCGCCAAAATAGCGCGTCGACCAAAAACGCCTATGACAGGCTCGGGCCGTTCGCGGACGCGGTGAGGTCGAGCGCCACATCCAAGCAGCGTTTTCGTGATGGCTTTGTTTATCTGAATGAGCAAAACCCATTCTGATTTGGCTGCACGCCGGCAACAAGGATTCCTGACCCTCTCCTGCGGTGTTATAGGTTTTCGCGATTTTCTTATAACTCCCGCTTGCGTCCCTTGAGGTCATGCCGCTATAAGAGAACCGCATTTTTCTTATAACCGGAGCCGCCTGACATGAAGACGGTCGACCTCGTTTACCGCACGATGTATGCGGAACTCGTCCAGCGATCCTTGGACGCAGTCTTCGAAACGGATTTCCCTACGACGGGCAATCTCGTCAAGGTGCCCGTCAAGGGCAAGGTATACTGGTATTTCGAGGAAACGCAGCCGACGAAGACGCGACGGTATGTCGGGCCTGACAGCGATCCCGAGATTGCAAAACGCGTTGAATCCTTCCGTCAGATCAAGGACGACCTCCGCGCCCGCAGGAAGCTGGTATCCACGCTCGTGCGCGAGGCAGGGCTGACAGAACCCGAAAGGTTCACCGGGGATGTCGTCGAGGCGCTGGGGAAGGCTGGCATCTTCCGCTTACGCGGCGTCCTGGTCGGCACAGTCGCCTTTCAGTCCTACGCGGGCTATCTGGGCGTAAAGCTGCCCGGTGCAGCGTTGCAGACGGGCGATGCAGACTTCGCCCTATTCCATTCCGTGTCGGCCGCGGTCGAGGACAGCCTGCCGCCCATCCTCGAAATCTTGAGGGAGATCGACCCAACCTTCAGGGAAATCCCTTACAGATCAGATCCCGGACACGCGACGCAATTCGAGAACGCAGTCCGATACAAGGTCGAGTTCCTTACACCGAACACGGGCAGCGATGACTACGCCGATCATGCAACCTCGATGCCGCCTTTGGGCGGTGCATCCGCGCAGCCTCTTCGGTTTCTCGATTTCCTGATCCACGAACCAATCAGAACTGTGCTGCTGCATCGATCGGGAGTGCCTGTCGTGGTACCGTCGCCCGGACGATATGCGGTTCACAAGCTGATCGTTGCCTCGCGCCGACAGAACAACGCAAACGGCGTGGGCAAGCGGGAAAAGGATGTCCACCAGGCAGCACTTCTGGTCGAGGCACTGGAAGCTACCCGTCGCCAGGACGATCTCGCCATCGCGTTTTCGGAAGCGTGGGACAGGGGGAAACATTGGCGTGAAGCGATACAAAAAGGACTTGGCTTGATTCCCCAGAAACAGCGTGGCGACGTCGAGGCGACGATCGTCAACGCACTTTCAGGAATCGGCGAGGAACTGGAAGGATTCAGCGGCTCATCTGCGAAAACAAAGCACGGAGACTAAACGGCAGCAACGGGTGTGGAGGGTAACCTTCTGCCAGCCGTCGCCGAGGCGTTTTTGTTTTCAGGTTTCAAAATCGACTTTGCCTATTCAGCTCGGCGATCGGACCTGCTTGGCGGCAGCCTCGAGCGACCGTTCAAACGCGTCGATCACCTGGTCGACCTGCGGCTCGGTGATGATCAGCGGCGGGCAGAAAGCCAGCGCATCGCCCATATTGCGCGAGATGACGCCATTCTGCTGCATGAAGCCGTTGACGATTCCGCCCAAGGCACCAACCGTGCCCCACGGCGCCTTGTTCGCCTTGTCGCCGACCAGTTCGACCGCCGAAATCAGGCCGATGCCGCGCACCTCGCCGACAAGCGGGTGCGAAGCGAGCGTGCGCAGCCGCTTCTGCATATGCGCGCCGACCGCACGCGCATTGCCGACAAGGTCGCGCTCTTCGATCAGCTTCAGGTTCTCGAGCGCGACCGCTGCCGCAACAGGATGGCCGCCGCCGGTGAAGCCGTGGCCGAAGGTGCCGATACGGTTGCTTTCGTCGGCGATCGGCTCGAATACCTTGTCATTGATCAGCAGGGCCGAGATCGGCAGGTAGGATGAAGAGATCTGCTTCGACAGCACCATGATGTCGGGCCTGATGCCGAAGGTCTGCGAGCCGAACATCTCACCTGTTCGGCCAAAGCCGCAGATCACCTCGTCGGCGATGAGCAGGATGTCGTATCTCGATAGCACCGCCTGTATCTTCTCCCAGTAGCCGGCCGGCGGAACGATGACGCCGCCGGCGCCCATGATCGGTTCGCCGAAAAAGGCGGCGATGGTTTCCGGTCCTTCGGCGAGGATCAGCTTTTCCAGCTCGTCGGCGAGCCGGCTCGAAAACAGCTCTTCGCTTTCACCCGGCAGCGCCTCGCGCCAATGGTGCGGCGTCGAGGTGTGCAGCACATTGGCGATCGGCAGATCGAACGAAGTGTGGTTGTTGGGCAGTCCGGTCAGGCTTGCCGAGGCGATGGTGACGCCGTGATAGCCCTTCTTGCGGCTGATGATCTTCTTGCGCGCCGGCTGGCCGAGCGCATTCGACCGGTACCAGATCATCTTCATGGCCGTATCGTTGGCCTCGGAGCCGGAATTGGTGAAATACGCCTTGCTCATCGGCACCGGCGCCATCTGCACCAGTCTCTCGGCAAGATCGATCAGCGGCGAATGCGATTTGGAGCCGAAATCGTGATAGTAAGGCAGCTTCGACATTTGCCGTACTGCCGCATCGACCAGCCGCTTCTCCGAAAAACCGACCGCGACGCTCCAGAGCCCCGCCATCGCCTCGACATAGCGGTTGCCGGCAAGGTCCTCGACATAGATGCCGTCGCCCTTCTCGATGACGAGCGGCCCCGACTCCTGATGCTTGCGCGCATTCGTGTAGCCATGCATGTGAAAGCTTATGTCGCGGGCTTCGGGTGAATTCGGTCGTGCGTCCATGACGGCTCCTGTGCTGCACGCGGAACAGTCCTGCCGCCGGTCCGGCTTCAACAGGTCCCCTTGCGTTATGCCGTTTGATGCATCTTTCTCGAACGGTATAGTGTCAAGCGCTTTCGACAGGGCCAGCGGATGGATGGACGCATGCAGAACTTCGGCTTGACCTAACCGTGGACCATGTCGACTGCATTGTCGCCGGCGCCGGCGTTGTTGGCCTGGCGATCGCGCGAGAGATGGCGCAGCGCGGAATCGATACGCTGGTCCTGGAAGCCGAGAGCGCTATCGGCACCGGGACAAGTTCGCGCAATTCCGAGGTCATCCATGCCGGCCTCCACTATCCGGTTGGATCGCTGAAAGCCCGGTTCTGCGTGGCCGGCCGGGAAAGACTCTATCGCTATTGCGAGGAGCGGGCGGTCCCACACGCACGCTGCGGCAAGCTCATCGTTGCCACAAGTGCCGAACAGGAGCCGGTGCTCGCCTCAATCCGGGCCAATGCACGCGCTTGCGGCGCCGGCGACCTGGTGCCTTTGAGCGAAGCCGAGGCGCATGCGCTGGAGCCCAGCCTTAAGTGTACGGCGGCGCTGCTGTCGCCCGGCACCGGCATCATCGACAGCCATGCCCTGATGCTCGCCCTGTTGGGCGACGCCGAGGAGCACGGGGCGGCACTTAGTCTCAACACGCGCATCGCCTCCGGCCGCATCGAAGCAGGCCGCGTCGTGCTCGAGACGGTGGACGCTGCCGGCGGCGAGCGCTTCGAGATCGCCACTCCGCGTTTCGTCAATGCCGCCGGGCTTGGCGCCGCAGCACTTGCCGGTTCGCTTGAAGGGCTCGATCAGCAATTCGTGCCAAAGCTCAATTATGCCAAGGGCAATTATTTTTCGGTGGCCGGCCGGGCGCCGTTCTCGCGATTGGTCTATCCGGTGCCCGAACCCGGCGGGCTCGGTGTTCATCTGACGCTCGACCTTGATGGCGTCGCCCGCTTCGGGCCGGACGTCGAATGGACCGATCAACTCGACTATCGCGTCGACCCGGCTCGTGGCGAGCGCTTCTACAGCGAGATCCGCAAATACTGGCCGGCCCTGGCCGATGACAGCCTGCAGCCCGCTTACAGCGGCATCCGGCCAAAACTGTCCGGTCCCGGTGAGGCGAATGCCGACTTCGGCGTCCAGGACGTGGCGGTGCACGGCGTGGATAGCCTGGTCAACCTGTTCGGCATCGAAAGCCCGGGCCTGACCTCCTGCCTGACAATTGCCGACCATGTCGCGCAGTGCCTCGCGCTGAAGTTGTAGCGTGCGGCGCCCCGCGCCGCGATCTGCACTGTATCAAGGCGCATTGCGTGAACTTTCGGACGCAAGTCGCCTATGAGGCACATCGCGCACTTGCAGCCCGCTCCGCGCTCTGATTCCCTGCAATCTGGGCTGTCCTGATTCGCACTGCCCGGTTCAAAGTTTTCGCAGTGCGCCCGGGACAAGCTTTCAGCGACCACTCGGCGTATCCAGGGAGAACGGCAATGAACACCGCGACGAGGCCGGTAATCTCGGAGATGAGGCCCAAGATCACCGTCGTTGGGGTCGGCGGCGGTGGCGGCAACGCCGTCAACAACATGATCGCCGAAGGCCTGCAGGGCGCGGAATTCATCGTCGCCAACACCGATGCCCAGGCCCTTGCCATGTCGAAGGCAACGAGGCTGATCCAGTTGGGCGCTCATATCACCGAAGGTCTCGGCGCCGGGTCCCTGCCCGAGGTCGGCCGTGCCGCGGCCGTGGAATCCATCGACGAGATCATGGATCACCTTGCTGGAACGCACATGTGCTTTGTGACCGCCGGCATGGGAGGCGGAACCGGCACTGGTGCCGCGCCTGTTATAGCACAGGCAGCGCGGGCAGCCGGAATACTGACCGTTGCCGTCGTCACCAAGCCATTCGTCTTCGAAGGCAGGCGCCGCATGTACGCTGCCGATGAGGGCATCGAGCGCCTGCGCGAAAGCGCCGATACCGTCATCGTCATTCCCAACCAGAATCTGTTCAGGATCGCCGACGCCAGAACCACGTTCGCCGACGCCTTTGCCATGGCCGACCGGGTCCTCTATGCGGGTGTCGGCTGCATCACCGATCTGATCGTCAAGGAAGGCCTGATCAATCTCGACTTCGCCGATGTGAAGTCGGTGATGCGCGACATGGGCCGCGCCATGATGGGAACCGGCGAAGCCGCCGGAGAAGGCCGCGCCAAGAAGGCAGCGGAAGCGGCAATCGCCAACCCGCTGCTCGACGAAGCTTCGATGATGGGCGCCAAGGGAGTCCTTGTCTCGATATCGGGCGGCATGGACATGACGCTGTTCGAGGTCGACGAAGCCGCTACCCGCATCCGCGAGGAGGTCGACAACGATGCCGACATCATCGTCGGCGCCATCTTCGACAAGGCACTCGCCGGAAAATTCAGGGTGTCGGTCGTGGCGACCGGCTTGCGGCGTGGCCTGGAGATTCCACTGCTTGCCGAACCGGAAGTTCGCATGAACTGAACGCGTATCGCTGCAACTCGCTCAGCCGACTGCCAGCCTCGCGTCACCAGGGCCGCGCGCCGTCGATGACTTCCATGGCACGTGCAGCAAAACAGCCGGCCAGCGGTGCCACATCCGCCGCATCGGCCGCAACCGCGCTGCCGGCCAGCACGCGGTCGGCGATGCCGACGAAGATCACGGCAAAGCGGAACATGGCAAACACCAGATGGAACCGCTGCAACGGCGCCGTCGGCACGGCGCGGGCGAAGTAATGATCGAGGAATTCGCGCTGTGTCGGAATCCCGAGGGCTGCCTGATCGAGGCCGAGGACGCCGCCATATTCGTCCGATGAGGAATGCCAGGGTATCGAGCAGAAGCCGACATCGGCAAGCGGATGGCCGAGGGTCGATAACTCCCAGTCGAGTATGCCGATCACCTCGGGCCGCTCAGGATGGAAGATGAGATTGCCGAGACGGAAATCGCCATGCGCGATCGAAACGTGGCCGTCATCTGGCGGAAGATGTCGCGGCAGCCATTCGGCGACGGCTTCGAGCGCGGCAATGCGCTCGCTCGGCGATTCCCGCAACTGTCTGGTCCAGCGCGCGATCTGTCGCTCAAAATAGTTCCCGGGACGGCCATAGTCGCCGAGCCCAACCTCTTCCGGCCGGACGGCGTGCAGCTTTGCCAGCGCCTCGGCCATGCCGAAATAGATGCCGCGCCGCTCGTCTGGCGTCAGTCTCGGCAACGCGCCATCGTGGAACACCCGGCCGTCGAGCCGCTGCATCAGATAGAACGGCGTGCCGAGCGGCTCGTCGCCGTCGTGATAGAGCACCGGCCGCGGCACCGGCACCTTTGTCGATGCTAACGCCTCGATCACCCGGTACTCGCGATCGACCGCATGAGCGCCGCGCAGGATCGGTCCCGGAGGTTTCTTGCGCAGAATCATGCGGCGGCCGCCATAGTCGACGAAATAGGTCGGGTTGGATTGGCCGCCGACGATCCGCTCAAGCGACATTTGGCCATCGCCAAAATGCGCTCTCAGAAAATCCTCCAGGCGTACTGGATCGAAATCTATCCTCATTGCCAGCTCAGCGGTTCCCGCCGCGACCTGTTTCGTCTTGTCTGCCGGCTTCGACATGCCAGCGCCAGAAGCCCGCACCTTCCTCGTTGAGAAAGCGGTTGAGCACCATCTTGTGGACCTCGTCGGCGCCGTCGACCAGGCGAGCCTGGCGGGCGTAGCGGTAAATCCATTCGAGTACAGTGTCTTTCGAATAGCCGCGGGCGCCGTTGATCTGGATCGCCACGTCGGCGGCGTCATGCAGCACGTTGGCGACCTGGATCTTGGCCATGGAGACCTCCTTGCGGGCAAAGCCGCCGCGATCGAGCTCCCAGGCCGCCTTCATCACCAGCAGCCGCCCGATCTCGATGCGCATGGCAAGGTCGCCGAGCATCAGCTGGATACTCTCACGGTCGGCCAAAAGCTGCCCGAAACCGCTACGCTCGGCGGCATAGGCGCGCGCGATCTCGATGCAGCGCTTGGCAAGACCGAGCCAGCGCATGCAATGGGTGAGCCGCGCCGGACCGAGCCGGACCTGGGTAACCCGGTGGCCGCTGCCTTCGCCGGCAAGCACGTCCTCGACCGGGACTTCCAGGCCGTCGAACTCCAGCTCGCAATGGCCGCCATGTTCTTCCGGTCCCATGATTTCGATGCGCCGCACGATCCGCCAGCCCGGCTGGTCCTTGTGGAACAGCAAGGCCGAAAGGCCGTGACGCGGATCGTCCGAAGTGCGCGCAATGAGAATGAAGTGGCTCGCCTCTTGCGCGCCGGTGATGAACCATTTGCGGCCTGTGACGACATATCTGTCGCCACGCCGTTCGGCTCTGGTCATGATCATCGACGGGTCGGAGCCGCCGCCCGGGTGCGGTTCCGTCATTGCAAAGGCCGAGCGCACCTTGCCCTCGACGATCGGTTTCAGCCATCTTTGCTTCTGCTCAGGCGTTCCCAACCGTTCCAGCATCATCATATTGCCATCGTCGGGGGCCGCGGAATTGAACACGACCGGACCGAAGATCGAGCGGTTCATCTCTTCATAGCAGACGGCCATATCCACCTTGGAAAGGCCGGCCCCGCCGGTCTCGGGTTTGAGCTGCAGGCACCACAGGCCGGCTGCTTTCGCCTTGCCGCGCAGCGTTTCAAGCAGCGGCAGCGCAATATTGCCATGGCCGTCATAGCAAGCCTTGTCAGCCTCGAGCGGCAGGATTTCGCGCTCGACGAAATCGGCGATCCGGCTGCGGAAGGCCTCGGTTCGGACGGAAATGTCGAAATTCATGGCGCTCACAAGGATGAAACGAGATGCCGCCATCGGCTCCGATGGTCGCGCCGGTAGTGTAACTGCCGTCGTTGAATGGGAGCAACAGCAGTTCGCCGGCCGTTCCTTGCGCACGTCAAAGCGCCGGTTCGATATGGATCGATGCCGGCGTGCTGCCGATGCCGGTCGAATTCCAGGATCAAAGAGTGCTCAGGTTTCGTATCGCTAACGTCCGCGACAATGCTCAGATCAATTCGAGGACAGCGCAGCCATAGCCGTCCAGCGTCAACACTCCGGAGACAGGTCCTTGGCTATCGAGCAGGTTGCTGCCGAAGGGAACGCCGGTTACGGCAACGGGCGTGTCTTTGATGTTTTGCACGAACAGCAGCCGGCGTTCGTCATTCTCGCGCATCGTGACCTCGACGCCGTCCGGCAGATCCGGAACCAGAGGCTCCACATTCGCATCCACGAAAGTGCGCTTAGCGAGTTGAGCTGTCAGCTCCGGGGTTAGATAAGTGCCGACATAGAGCACACGGCCCTTGCCGACGGCGCGGGAGGTAATTGCAGGCGTTCCTGCCGCGTAGCGGTTCGACCAAACCCCTACAATTTCGACTTCCGGTTCGACTGCGAGGTTCTCATAGAAATAACCGGCATCGAACTCGTGGTTTCCGACGGTAAAACGACGGATACGGCGGCTGGATTCGGCCGGTCTGTCGGGAGGAATGACGAGCCCGCCGGAGCGCGACATCGTATTGAACAGGCCATTGGCCCCAGGTGCCGCCAGCCGCCCGAAATCCTCGACGCGAACGCCGGTCAACTTCGACAGCGACCGGCCCGGCGCTGTCTCGCGGATGACGTGGTTGTTTTCGTCGCGGGTTCCAGTGCGCGCGCCGATGATGACGGTACCGCCATTTTCGGCAAAGACTTGCAGCCGCTCGGTCCAGCTGTCCTTCCAGATCACCCAATGCGGCACGTAGAACACCTTGAGCTTCGACAGATCGTCTTGCGGGTGGATGAAGCCGCAGGCGATGCCGCGGTCATAGCAATACTGATGCAGCAAGATTGCATCATCCTGCGGACTTGGCAGGCCGATGGGGAAGGTCTTGTGGGCTTCCTGATTGTCGAAGTCCGAGCCGGCGATGCCGACATCCATCCGCACATGGGTGCCCAGGATCTTGTCTTTAAGCGCCGTCATCTCGGTGGCGAACTGCCTGGCTTCGTCATAGCGGCGGCGAGCGACATCATCATGGTCTATGATGCCCATCCAGTATATCTCGGCGCCGAAATGTGCGGGACGCCAGCGGAAGAACATGATCCCATCGGCGCCACGCGCAACCGACGACATCGCCATGCGTCGCATTTCGCCTGGCTCCGGCGTCAGCGTGCAGAAGCCCGGCTGGGCGCCAAAACCCGACTGTTGTTCCGGCACTATGTAGTTGCCGGAAAATCCCCTGCAGATGTCGAGATGCAGCGCCTGGATCTTGGCGTGATTGCCGAGGCGAAAGAACTCGTCATAGAGGAACGGATAGATGTCGTAGCCGACGAAGTCGAGATCGGTGGAGAATTGGCCGCGAAAGTCGATGTCACGCAATCCGCCGAGATTGTGGAAGATGAACCAACTGGCATTCGCTTTTCTCAGGATCTCGACCTGGTCGTGCTGGAACCGTGCTGTCGAAAAGGCGAGAAAACGGTGGTAGTCCTGGAGGTGACCGGGACCGGGAAAGGACGGGGAAAAATCCAGCGGGAAGACAATTTCGCGGAAATCGCCGTAAGCCGTCGCCCAGAAATCGCCACCCCAGGCGAAGTTCAGCCTGTCTATCGTCTGGTAGGTTTCCTGGAGGTAAGCCTGGAATTCCTTCAATGCCGACGGCGAATAGGATTCCGGCATGCTGGTGTTGAGTTCGTTGTCGGTCTGCCAGCCAATGACATTTGCGTTGTCGCGGTAGTGGTCCGCCATCGCGTTGGTGATCCTGCGGCTATAGTCGCGAAACACCGGGCTGCTGGTGTCGGCATACTGGCGCGAGCCGTGGCCCATCGACCGGCCATTTCCATCAAGCCGCAGGATTTCCGGATGCTTTGCGGTCAGCCAGCGCGGCGGGGTGGCGGTCGGCGTGCACAGGATCGTGTTGACGCCGTGACGCGCGAGGCCCTCGATTGCCCGGTCGAACAGGTCGAAATCGAAGGTGCCTTCACGCGGTTCGAAAATGTGCCAGGCGAATTCGCCGAGGCGGGCGACGTTGAAGCCGGCCTCGGCCATGCGCCTGGCGTCATTGTCCCAGTAACTCTCGTCCACATGCTCGGGGTAATGCGGCGCGCCGACCAGAAAGCGGTCGGTCTGGATCGTGCGCCAGACCGACAGGGCGCGGCCTCTTGAAGTCTTGTTCACGAAGGATACTCCTGCAGATCAGTCGGTGATGGTGGGTTTGCGGGCACTGATTGTCCGCTCATCGACAGAGGAAAAGAGATAGACGTCACGCGGCTCGACCTTGAAGCCGACGGTCGCATCGGCAGCGACGGCGCTCGCATGGCCGATCTGGACGGTGACGTTGCCGCTGCCGCTTTCAGAACTGACGCATTGCAGCGGGCCGGCGTCGGCATAGAGGATGGTCTCGCGGCCGAGATGCTCGACCAGCCGCACCCGTCCTGCAAAACTCGCTGTCCCTTCCGCGGCCAAGCTGATGCTCTCCGGCCGAATCCCCATCGTCACCCTATCGCCGACCTGTACGGATGCCGCTTCCGTCAGTTCGACAGTCAAAGGAGAAAGACCGGCGGTCGACAGCGTGGCGGCGCCGCCGGAGGCAGCGGCGACGGTCACTTCGAAAAAATTCATCCGGGGTGCGCCGAGGAAGCCCGCGACGAAAAGGTTGGCCGGATTGCGATAGAGTTCGAGCGGAGCGCCCACCTGCTCGACCGAGCCGCGATTGAGCACGACGATACGGCTCGCCATTGTCATCGCCTCGGTCTGGTCGTGCGTGACATAGACCATGGTGGCGCCGAGCCTGGCGTGCAGATCGGAAAGCTCGACGCGCATCTGCGTGCGCAGCGCTGCGTCAAGGTTGGATAGCGGTTCGTCGAACAGGAACACGTCGGGCGAGCGGGTTATGGCACGGCCGATGGCCACACGCTGACGCTGGCCGCCGGAAAGCTGTTTCGGCCGCTTGTCGAGCTGGTCGGTAATGCGAAGGATCTTGGCGGCTCGCAGCACGGCGGCATCGATCTCGGCCTTGGGGCGATGCGCCATGCGCAGGCCGAAACCCATGTTCTCGGCGACGGTCATATGCGGGTAAAGCGCATAGGACTGGAAGACCATGGCAATGCCGCGCTCACCCGGCTCGGTGGTGGTGAGATCACGGCCGTTGATCAAAATCTTACCGGTCGAGACGGTTTCAAGCCCGGCGATGATCTTCAACAGCGTTGACTTGCCACAGCCGGACGGCCCGACGGTGACAATGAACTCGCCCTGTTCGACGCTGAGATCGATGCCGCGCAGCGCGTGGTAGCTGCCATAATTCTTTTGTATCTGCCGGAGTTCAAGACTGGTCATGGAGCCCTGCTTGCGAAATCAGTTTCGGATCGGGTGGGCGACGCCTTGAAGTCATGGTCGCTCATCCCTTGACCGCTCCCATGGTGAGGCCGGTGATGAAGTGCTTCTGCATTAGGAAGAACATGGCAACCGGCGGCAAAGCCACGACGATGGTGCCAGCCGAGATCAGGTTCCAGGCCGAGACCCATTCGCCGCGCAGGTTGGCGAGGCCGGCGGTTACCGGTTTGACGGTATCGCTGATGGTCAGCACGACCGCCCAGAAATAATCGTTCCAGATAAAGGTGAAGAGCAGGATGGCCAGCGCCGCGAGAGCCGGCCGCACCAATGGGACCACGACATGTACCAATGTCTGAAACGGCGTCGCGCCCTCGGCCCTGGCGGCCTGAAACAGTTCTCCCGGCAAGGCGGCGATGAAGTTCCGCATGAACAGTGTCGCAAACCCGGTCTGGAAGGCGATATGGAAGATGATCAGGGCCGCCATCGTGTCGTAGAGGTTGAGCCGCACCATGAGATCGCGCACCGGGATCATCATGATTTGGTGCGGCAGGAAGTTTCCGCCGACGAACAGGGCGAAGACGAGCATATTGCCGCGAAACCGGTAACGGGCGAGCACGAACCCGGCGAGCGTGCTCAAGATGAGAACGCCCATCACCGAGGGGATTGTGATCGTCAGGCTGTTGAGGAAGTAGCGGGCCATCGGCGTCTGGGTGAAGACCGCCGTGTAGTTGTCGACCAGGCCGAATTGGGTCGGCCAGCCCCACAGATTGCCGCCCATGACATCCTGCGTAGAGCGGAACGAGGTAAGGATGATGGCAAAGAGCGGCGCCAGCCAGACAATCAGGATGCCGACCACCAGCACGACATAGAGGCCACGCTGCCAAATAGCAGTCTCGGGAATCGGGCGGGGAAACATCAGCCGCCTCTTTCATCGGCGCGGATCATCCGCGTCAGGTACCAGGCGATGAAGACCGCCATGATCACGAACAGCACCGAGGCAATGGCCGCGCCATAGCCGAAGCGGTAGGAAAATATGGACTGCTCGAACATCTGATAGGCAAGCACCTCGGACGAACCGAAGGGGCCGCCGCTGGTCATCACCGAGACCATGTCGAAGGAACGCAGTGCGCCGACAACAGTGACGGCGATGGCGATAAAGGTGACCTGCGTCAGCTGCGGCAACACGATGTGGCGCAGCATGTTCCAGCCCCTGGCGCCGTCGACCCGCCCGGCGCCGATCAGGTCCTCGCTGAGATTGTTGAGGCCGGCGAGATAGAGCACCATGCAGAAGGCGATCTGCGGCCACAACGCTGCGATCACGACGGCGAAGGTGACGAAGTTTTCATCCGACAGCACTGCCGGGGCGGTCGCGCCGAAGGTGCGGAAGATCAGGGCGAGAAGTCCGAATTCCGGCGTATAGACCCAGGTGAAGACAACGCCGACGGCAACCGAAGCCAGCACCAGCGGAATGAAGAACAGCGATTTGAGCAGGCGCATGCCGCGGATTTTCTGGTTGACGAGCAGCGCGATGGCGAGGCCGAGCGGCGGCGCCAGCATGAACATCACCAACCAGATCAGATTGTTCTTCAGCGAAACATAGAACTGCGGGTCGGCGAACAGTTCGCGGTAGTTGCCGAGGCCGATCCAGACCATCGGGCTGAAGCCGTCCCATTCGTGCAGGCTGATCCATAGGCTCTCGACCGCCGAGGCCAGAATGACGACGGAAAACAGCACAGCGGCTGGCAGGATCAGAAGTGTCGGTGTCAGCCACCAGCGATGGCGGCGCCAAAGCTTCGTCATTTTGGGGGACCTCATTCACGGAAAGCATCGGGGAGCAGAGCACGAACCCCGCTCCCCTCCGCTGGGAGGCGCTAGATCTTGAAGATCCGGCGACGGGTTCCCTCGAGACGCTGAAGAATGGCATCCCGGCGCTCCGGCTTGGCCATGAATTCCTGGAAGCCGACCAAACCCGCCTGGGCCATGTCGGGATCGGTGTCACGGTCGTAATATTGCGACGTGCCGGCCACCGTCTTCAGGCTTTCCACAGCCGCGTTGACCAGCGGGTCCTTGCTGGCCGGAAGGTCGTTGCGCGGCGGAACGTTGCCGCCGGGTTCCAGATAGGGGCCGAAATTTTCCGGCTGGTAGAAGAACGCAAGGAACTCGCGGGCACCCGCCTTGTTCTTGGCGTTGGCCGGGATGTGGACCGAATTGACCGAGAATTCTTCGTAGCGGTCGAGGGCGCCGTCAATCTTCGGGAAAGGGGCGAATGTCAGCTGCTCGAGATCCTGCTCAGGGAAAGTAGCTTTCACGAAGGCACCGAGGTTCATCATGCCGGCCTTCTTCTGGGCGAGGAAGGCGCCGGCCTCCTGCCAGCCGAACGACGTCTGATCCGGTGTGAAGAAACCCTGCTTGATCAGCTCTTCCCAGTGGTCGAAAACGGGCGTCAGCGCCGGGTCGGTGTAAGCCATCTTGCCGTTCATCAAGGCAAAGTGCTTGTCGAGACCGTTGATCCGCAGGTTCATCTGGTCGAACCATCCGGCCGCCGGCCAGAGTTCCTTGGTGCCGATGCTGACGGGAATAAGGCCGGCAGCCTTGGACTTCTGGCCGTAAGCAAGGAATTCGTCCCAGGTCGCCGGCACCGTCAGTCCGTGCTCGGCAAAGACGTCCTTGCGATAGAACATGCCCCACATCGTGCCGCCAGTCGGCAGGCCATACTGCTTGCCGTCGACAGTGACGGCACCGGTCGTGGCACCCAGCACGTCCTTGTACTTTTCCTTCTCGAACAGATCCGAAATGTCGTCGAACAGGCCGCGGGTGACGAAGGCGCGCATGCGGTTTCCGGAGAACCAGAAGCAGACATCCGGCGCGCCGGCGACAAGGTAGTTGCGGATCGCGGTCTTGTGGGCCTCGTGATCCATATTGTTGATCACAACCTTGGTGCCGGACTGCTTCTCGAAGTCGGCCGCGATGCGCCGCAAGATCCGCAGGGCATCGGCATTGTTTTCGTCTGAAATGATGGTGACTTCGCTCGACTGGCTGAGTGCCGGCATCGGGAAGCCCGCGAGGGCTCCAGCAGAAATGCCCCCAGCTCCCTTCAGGAAATTGCGCCGCGTCGACGGCTTTTCAATCCACTTGAACGTCATTGTTACTCCTCCCGTGTTGTCAATTCTCTACTGGCACACCGGCCGGCGCGGTTGTTCTTCTCAACGGCACGGCTCACCTCCCGGGCAAGGGAATATGCTTGCCCGCTCCTTCAGAGCGCGGTGACATTGCTAACCGGATTAATTTCGCTGACCCCCGGTTCGGGTGTTGAACAGTCGGGCAAACTTATGCATATGTTTTCTCGAGAGGCAATAATTAATTTACAAAATTAAGAAAGCGGATCCGTGAAGCTCAAGGGTGACCCGAGCACGACTCGGGCGATGAACCGCAGACTGATCCTCAATCTCTTGCGGCAGGAAGGAGCGCGCAGCCGGGCCGACATAGCGTCAGTTACCGGCCTTAGTCCGGCAGCGGTCACCTTCGTCGTGGCCGACCTCATCGAGGATGGCCTGCTGATCGAAGGCAAGACAGTCGTGGGCTCGGCTGGGCGCCGCCCTATCCCGGTGGATATCAACTATGCCAACGGCCTTGCCATAGGTTTCAAGCTGATGGTCGGATCGGTCGAATGCGTGGTCACCGATCTTGCGACCAATCCGCTGGGCTCTCTGCGCGTCAAGCTCTCGGACAGCGATCCCGACCACATCATAGCGACCTTGGCCAAGGCGGTACCGGGGCTGATTTCCATTGTCGATCGGCCCGCTGCCAAGCTTGCCGGGATCGGCATTTCAATGCCTGGCGTCATAGACAACCAGAAGGCTGTGTGTATCCGCAGCAATCGCTACAACTGGGACAACGTTCCCCTTGGCCCGATGCTGGCCGAACTGGTAGACGTCCCCGTGTGGCTTGAGGACGACACCAATGCCTATGCCATTGCCCAGCAACTCTTCGGCCTGGGACGCCAGCACCGCAATATGGCTGTGCTGGCGATCGGCGTCGGAATCGGCTGCGCGCTCGTCTTCGATGGCAAACTCTATCGCGGCGCGAACGGTGCCGCCGGCAAGTTCGGCCACACCTCATATGAGGAGAACGGCCGCCTTTGCGAGTGCGGAAAGCGCGGCTGCTTGATGGCCTATTACGCCGAGCCGGCGATCCTGCGCACCTGGCGCGAAGCCACGGGGCACAACGAAACGGATAGCAAAGTCAGCCTTATGGCAGCCTTGGCAGACCGCGAACCGCGAGCCGTCGCCATTCTCGAGGAAGCGGGACATGGCATCGGCCGGCATCTCGCCAATCTTGTCAACATCACCGACCCGGAGGTCATTGTCGTCGGTGGTGAAGCCGTGTCGTTTGGCGATGCGCTGTTTGGCCCAATGCGGCTGACGCTTGGGAAAAATACCTTTCGCGCGGCACCACCAATGCTGCTGGACTGGGAGGACAATTCCTGGGCAAGAGGGGCGGCTGCACTCGTGACGCAGAAGCTCTTTGATTTCGAAACATCTGCCGGCAACGCCGCTCCGCTTTCAAAGCCGGCCCTATGGTCGGCATAGGCGAGTGAAATAGACAGCCCTGCGCCTTAGGCCGCTCGAACGCTGCGCGCTCCACGCGCCCAGGCCGGCAGCCAATCGCCATGCGCAACCAGCAAATCATCGACCAGCGACCATATCTGGTCGAGGTCGAGCTCGGCCGCCGTGTGCGGGTCCATCATCGCCGCGTGATAGATGTGCTCGCGGTTCTCGGTCATCAGCGCCTGGACCGTCAGCTCCTGGACGTTGATATTGGTGCGGATCAGCGCGGTGAGCTGCACCGGCAGGTCGCCAATGAACGTGGGTTGAATGCCGGAGGCATCGACGAGGCATGGCACCTCGGCCGCGCAATTATACGGCAATGACGTGATGCAGCCATTGTTGCGGACGTTGCCGTAGATCACCGACGGCTCGCCGGTCCAGACCGAGTTCATGATCGAGGACGCATATTCCTTCGACTGCTCCACTTCGATCTTGTCAGCCGAGCGATAGGCTTCCGCTTGCCCCTTCCAGCGTTCGATCTGCTCGATGCAGCGCTTCGGGTATTCGTCGAGCGGGATACCGAATTTCTCGATCAGATCCTCGCGCCCGTCCTTGATGAAATAGGGCGTGTATTCCGCGAAATGTTCGGAGCTCTCGGTGACGAAGTAACCGAGGCGCTTCAGCATCTCGTAGCGCACCTTGTTCGGGCAGCGCGGATTCCATCCCGGCTTCGGCGCCCGCCCTTCGCTGTAGGCGCGCAGCAGATCCGGATAGAGATTGCGGTAGGAGCCGTCCGGCTGGCGATGCTCGAACTTCAGGTAGAAGGCCATGTGATTGATGCCGGCCGAGCGGTAGCGAATCTCCTCGTAGGGAATATCGAGATCATGCGCCAGTTCCATCGCCGTACCTTGCACCGAATGGCAGAGGCCGACCTGCTTGATGTCGGGGTATTTCTCCGCGATCGCCCAGGTGTTGATCGCCATCGGGTTGACATATTGCAGCATGATCGCCTGCGGGCAGACCGCGAGCATGTCCTCGCAGATCTTCCAGAGATGCGGCACGG
The DNA here is from genome assembly GCF_040319815.1 of Mesorhizobium sp. M0854. Lineage (NCBI taxonomy): Bacteria > Pseudomonadati > Pseudomonadota > Alphaproteobacteria > Hyphomicrobiales > Phyllobacteriaceae > Mesorhizobium > Mesorhizobium sp. M0854. Next base: position 4,411 of record NZ_JAMYOL010000027.1, on the reverse strand, counting down.
TTCTCAAGCCTCGCATGATGCCGCCAACACCGAGCGTATCGGCGATGGTCTGGCGCAGCCCGTATTTCTTCGGAACTTCGAAATCGGTTACCGTGCAGGGCTCGTAGCCGCCGATCTGGAAGGCGACGACGACGAAATCGGCGCCCGCCAGCGCCTTGCGCTGGTCCGAATAGGTTTCGGCTTTGGCCTTTACGCCAAGCGTCGAGATCAGCTTGCCGACGACGATTGCGCTTTCCTCGAGCCGTTGCGGATTGATGTCCATCAGCGCGATCGTCGAGCCGGATAAAGCCGGACGCTGCAATATGTCGCCGACGATGTTCCTCATGAACACCGTCGAGCCAGCTCCGATGAAAGCGACCTTGGGATTTCTTGCCACAACAACCTCCGGCATAAGCAATTAGGCTACCTCGAAAGCGGCTTTGACCAGCCGTTCGGTGTAAGCGGTCTTGGGATGGGACAGGACTTCGTCGACCGGCCCCTCTTCGACGATCTTGCCGTGCTGCATGACGATGACGCGGTGGCACAGCGCCCGCACGACCTTGAGGTCGTGCGAGATGAAGATGTAGCTCAGGCCCCGTTCGCGCTGCAGCTTGCGCAGCAATTCGATGATCTGCGCCTGGACCGAGAGATCCAGCGCCGATGTTGGCTCGTCGAGTACGATGAATTCCGGTTCGAGCGCGACGGCGCGGGCAATCGCAATACGCTGGCGCTGGCCGCCGGAAAACTCGTGCGGGAAGCGCGAGAGGATATCGCCGGGCATGCCGGCGCTGATCAGCGCCTCGCGCACCCGCTCGATCCGATCGTTCCTGGTGGCGCCCATGCGGTTGACGACCAGCCCTTCCTCGATGATCTGGCCGATCGTCATGCGCGGGTTGAGCGACGAGAACGGATCCTGGAAGACGACCTGCATGCGCGACCGCAACGGCCGCATCTGCGCCCGCGAGCAGCCATGGATCGGCTGGCCATCGAAATAGACCTCGCCGCTTTCGGTGGTGTTGAGCCTGAGCAACGCCTCGCCGAAGGTGGTCTTGCCCGATCCGGATTCGCCAACGAGACCCAGCGTCTCGTGCCGTCGAAGGGTCAGGCTGAGGCTGTCGACGGCAACGAGTTCGCGCAGGTCCGGCCTCATGAACGTGCCATGCCGCAGCATGAAGGAGACGCGCACATTCCTAGCTTCAAGAATAACGTCGGCGCCTTCCGGCAACGGATTTGCCTGGCCGCGCGGCTCGGAGGCAAGCAGGTGACAGGTGTAGGGATGCTGCGGATTGGCGAACAGCTTCTCCGTCACATTGTGCTCGCGCATCTCCCCATGCTGCATGACGTAGACATAGTCGGAGAACTGCCGCACCACGGTCAGGTCATGCGTGATCAGGATCACCGCCATGCGCAGTTTCTTCTGCAGGTTTCGGATGAGATTGAGGATCTGCGCCTGAACCGTGACGTCGAGCGCCGTCGTCGGCTCATCGGCGATCAGCACATCGGGATCGTTGGCCAGCGCCATGGCGATCATCACACGCTGGCGTTGGCCGCCGGAAAGCTGGTGCGGGTATTGTTTCAGCCGCGCCTGGGGCTCAGGAATCTGTACCTGCTGCAGCAGCTCGAGCGCTCTTGCTTCGGCCTGCCTGCGGCTCATCTTGCGATGCACCCGTATTGCCTCGACGATCTGGCTTCCGATCGTGTAGATCGGGTTAAGCGAACTCATCGGCTCCTGAAAGATCATCGAGATGCGGTCGCCGCGCAGTTTGCGCCGCGCACGCTCGGAAAATTTCAGGATGTTGGCCCCGTTGTATTCGACAGTCGATTTCGGCGACACGACTGCGCGCTTCGACAACAGTCCCATGACGGTGCGCGCCGTCACCGACTTGCCCGATCCCGACTCGCCGACAATGGCGATCGTCTCGCCGCGATAGAGCTGGAAGGAGATGTCCTTGACGGCTTCGATCATGCCGTGTTCGACCTTGAAATCGACGGCGATGTTGCGGGCATCAATGACCGGGTTTTCCGAACGGCCGTCATGGTCGAGCCGGACAGGCGGTGCGAAGGATTTGACGAGCGCGTGTTGCATCATCTCATGCTCAATAAGGATCGACCGCATCGCGCAGTCCATCGCCAAGCGCGTTGAACGCGAAGACGGTGACAAGCACGAAGCCGACCGGTGAGAGGATCCAGGGATAGGTGCCGATGACCGAATACGTCGCGGTGTCTTGCAGCATCAGGCCCCAGGAGATCAGCGGCGGCTTCACCGCGAAGCCGAGAAAACCGAGGAAGGATTCGAGCAGAACCACGCTGGGGATTGCCAACGTGACCGCAACGATCACGTGGCTCATCACGTTTGGAAAAATGTGTTGCATGATGATCCGGCCATCTGTGGCGCCGACCGCCATCGCCGCACGAACGTAATCAATCCGCGCCAGTGCCAGGGTCTTGCCGCGCACTTCGCGCGACATCTGCGCCCAGCCGAGTGCCGACATGACAACGATCACGAAGGCCAGGAAGACATTCGTCGGCGCCGTCACCGGAACCAGCGAGGTCAGCGCCAGATAAAGCGGCAATTGCGGAAACGCGAGCACCAGTTCGACGAAGCGCTGGACCCAGACGTCGAATGTGCCGCCGAAATAGCCCGACACCATGCCGACCGTCGTGCCGATCACGGTGACGATGAAGACCACGGTCAATGCGATCATCAACGAGATGCGCGAACCATAGATCGCACGAGCCAGCACATCGCGACCGAATTTGTCGGTGCCAAGGAAGTGCACCGGCTGGCCGTCGGTCGAGCCGAAGAAGTGCCGGTTCGCGGGAAGCAGGCCGAGCAGTCTGTACTCCGCTCCCTTGACGAAGAAGCCGAGCAGCCGCGGACGGTCGTAATCCGGCCCGACGACGGGTTGGAAGGTGACCGGGTCGAGGTCTTCCGAATCCGCCAGGGCATAGACGCGTGGCTGGAAGACGAAGTTGCCGTCCTTGTCATGGAAGCTCATCATCTGCGGCGGGGCGAAGCCGACATCGGTCACCTTGGGATCCATCGGTGCGAAGAAGTCGGCAAACACCGCCAGCAGCACCAGAAACGAGACCAGGATGAGCCCGGTCATGCCGGTCCAGGACCGTTTCAGGCGGCGCCAGACGAGTGCGATGTAACTCTCATTGCCGCGCGGCTTGATCTTGGCCGGCTCCTCGGCAAGTGGCGGCAGCGAGGGCTCGAAAGCAAGCATCTCAGGACCCTGCATATTGGCGCACACGCGGATCGAGCATGACGAGCAGCATGTCGGCGATGATGTTGCCGACGATCAGCGTCGCCGACAGCACCATCATGAATGTCGCCGTGACATAGACGTCGCCGACCGCCATCGAGCCAACGATCGCCGGGCCGACGGTCGGCAGGGCAAAGATGATCGCGGTCTCGATCTCGCCGGTCAGCATATAGGGCAGCACGACGCCCTGATACATGACCAGCGGATGCAGCGCATTGGGCACCGCATGGCGCATCACGACCGCACCGCCGCTAAGGCCCTTGGCGCGAGCGGTTTCGACATATTGCGCGTTCAGCGTGTCGAGCAGATTGCCGCGCATCACCCGCATGTTGTAGGCGAGCCCGCCGAAGGTGGCGATGGCGACAACCGGCCAGACATGCCGGACGAGATCGACGAACTTCGCCCAGGACCACGGCGCCCCGCCAAATTGCGGCGAAAAGAAGCTGCCGATCTCGGAAACGTTGAACTGGAAGACCAGCAGATAGACGATGATCAGCGCCATCAGGAAGCGCGGCACCGTCATGCCGAGGAAGGAAATCGCTGACAGCGTACTGTCGATCCAGCTGTACTGCCTGGTCGCCGCCCATATGCCGAAGGTGATACCGAGGACCGAGGCCAGCAGATGGCACACCAGCGCCAGCAACAGCGTGCGCGGCAGCCGCTCGCCCACCACATCGGCCACCGGCTTGTTGTAATAGAGGCTGTAGCCGAAATCGCCGCGGGTGATGATGCCGCCGATCCAGTTGAAATACTGGACGGGCAGCGGCTTATCGAGACCGTGTTCTATCCGATAGGCCTTGGCCTGCGCGTCGGCCTCGGCGAATGAGGCCCCGCCCTGATTGATCAACTGCGAGCGGATGTAGTCGGCATAGTCGCCCGGCGGCGCCTGGATGATGGCGAAGGTGACCAGGCTCAGAATGGCGAGGACCGGGATCGCCGACGCTATGCGCGTGAGCAGGAATCGCAACATCGGTCGGTCCGCTTCCTTGTCTGGCCGGTCGCTCTCTTTGAGCGTACGGAGGTTTGCTTTGTCCGGGCCCCCCCACAGGGGGGGGCCGGGGTGTGAGGGAGGGGGGGGTTAACCAGTTTGAAGGGGCCGTGTTTCCGGGGGTTGCGGGGCGGGCGTGGGGGGGCCCCGCGGACTGTGGGTGGTTTTAAAAACA